>NZ_BTGO01000018.1:0-66455 GCF_042846595.1 Microbacterium sp. MTN4-26 | reverse complement strand
GTCGCATATCTCGCTCGCTTCAGTCTCACTCGACGCGATCAGCAAGTTCTCTGAGGACGTGCCTTCCAGAATCACGCTGAGGGAGTACTCATCAGGGCGGTTCGTGGGTACCACGGAATTGCCGGATGAGTCACGCACGTCGACTGCAGACACGTTCGAGCAGACCTGAATTTCAATGATGTCTGCGCTCCAGCTGCTCCCACGGATCTCACTTATCGTCGTCGCTCCACTTACTTCCCAGCCGTCTGCATGCATGCGAGTGAGTGTGGTCTTCTCGTTGGCAAGCGAGTCGCCTGTTGTGAGGGCGAAGACGGGCTCAAAGGTCTCCGGATCGCTCAGGTCGACCTCGTTGAGGGCGTCGACGTAGGCGCGATAGGTCGCCTCGGCGGCCTCGAAGGCCTCCGCTTCGGAGGCGAATCCCGTCGGTGTGGGCGTCGGCTCGGAAGACGGAGCGCAGCCGACGAGGGCACCGACGACGGCGAACGCGGCGAGCGTCGATGCGAGGGTCCGGGCGAGATGGCTCATCACTGCACAAACGTAACGGCGGTCCCGAGGCGTCGCGCGCGGTTGTCCACAGCCCGCGTCGCCGATCGTTCACCGGCGCGCCATGTGGAGGACACGGCGCTCATGCGCGTCGTTCAACCTCGGGGCTCACCGTGTTGAGACAGGCGCGGGGCACTCCGCGTCCCCTTGATGCGCGGAGGTCGGGTGGCTCGCGAGCTGGCACCGTTGGCGTGGGTGGAATCCCCGCTGCAACTGATCGGCGCGGCGGAATGGGCTCACGCCGAGGGGGAGTCGATCGCTCTCGCGGGCCGCCTGACGGCCCAGATGCCCGAGACGGCCGACGAGCTGCTCGCGCGCGGGGCGCGTTTCGTCGATCCCCAGCCCTACCTCGGCATCCCGTGGGGACTGCTCGCACGTCACCGGCACTGGCTCGTCGGCGACGGATACTCCGGCCAGTTCCGGCTTGCGGCGACGGTGCTGCGGCCGCGCCGCGTGACGTTCCTCGATGACGGAGCCAACACCGTCGCCTATGCCGATACGCTCACCGGGCGTCGTCCTTATCGCCGCCCGGGTCACGACGAGCGAGGACTGACCACGCGTGTCGGCCCGCTCGCGCATGCGCATGTCGTCTCGCGCGCGCTCGCCGGCGACGTCGACTTCTTCACGGCGTTCGATCTCGGCTACGAGCGTCGCGACGCCCTCGCCGAGATCGGCGTGCCGGTGCACCGGCATGACTTCGCGTTCACCCGCGAGACCGCCCGCCCGCACCTTTTCCGCACGTCGCGGGTGGTGCTCGGCAGTGCGCGACCCGACGACGGTCTGCTCGATCGCGACGTCTACCTCGACTGGGTTGCGCACGAGGCGTCGATCGCGCCGGTGACCTACCTGCCGCATCGCCGCGAGTCAGCCGAGCAGCTCGCCGACGTCGCCGGACTTCCCGACGTCTTCGTCGAACGCCTCGACCTTCCGATCGAGCTTGTGCTCGCGGGTGCGGTCGAACGACTGGACGTGCTCACGCTCGCCTCGTCGACCACCACGACCCTTCCGCTCGTGCTGCGGGGGTCAGCGGCGGTGCTGCGTCCGCGCGAGCCCGGAGCGCGTCATCGTCGCCGGGCCGTGCGGTGAGCCGCATCGCCGCGTCGCGGATGGGGGAGGTGCGTCCGCTCGTCGTCGCCGTCATCCCTGCACGCGGAGGTTCGAAGGGAGTGCCGGGCAAGAACCTGCGCCGCGTCGGGGGAGTGCCGCTCGTGGCGCGTGCGGTCGCCGCCGCGAAGGCGGCACCCGCCATCGACCTGGTCGTCGTCTCGACCGATGACCCCGCCATCGCTGCGGTCGCGCGCGAGTGGGGCGCGGCGGTCATCGACCGGCCCGCCGAGCTCTCCGGCGACACCGCCACGAGTGAGAGCGCGCTGCTCCACGCCCTCGACGTGCTCGCGGCGGAGGGAACGCCCGTCGGAACCCTCGCGTTCCTGCAGGCGACCTCTCCTTTCATCGACTCCGCCGCTCTCGACTCCGCTGTGTCCGACGTCGTCGCCGGGCTCGCCGACAGCGTGTTCTCGGCTGTCGAGACCTACGGGTTCCTCTGGCGGCGGGATGCGTCGGGTGCCGCTTCCGGTATCAACCACGATGCCGCCGTCCGTCCGCGTCGCCAGGACCGCGAGCCCCACTACCTCGAGACCGGCGCGTTCTACGTGCTCGATGTCGACGGTTTCCGTGCCGCCGAGCACCGCTTCTTCGGTGTCACGCGCGCCGCCGAGGTGCCGGAGAGCACCGCGATCGAGATCGACACGGCACAGGAGCTCCAGGTCGCGAGGGCGATGGCGGCATCTGGTCTGCCCTCGACCGTTCCCACGACGCTCGACGGTCCGATCGACGTGGATGCGGTCGTGACCGATTTCGACGGCGTCCACACCGACGACAGCGCATACGTCGACGCGCAGGGCACCGAACTGGTTCGCGTCAGCCGCTCCGACGGGATGGGAGTGTCGTTGCTGCGCAGAGCCGGCGTGCCTGTCGTCATCCTGTCGACCGAACGCAACCCCGTCGTCACGGCTCGTGCGCGCAAGCTCGGCGTCGACGTCGAACAGGGTCTCGACGACAAGGCGAGCGCTCTCGTGGCGTGGGCTGCCGAGCGCGGCATCCCGCTTCACCGCGTCGCCTACGTCGGAAACGACGTCAACGATCTCGTCTGCCTCGAACTCGTCGGGTGGCCGATCGCCGTACCGGATTCGCACCCCCTCGTCCTCGCGGCCGCGCGCATCGTGCTGCAGTCCTCCGGCGGCGCGGGCGCCGTGCGCGAAGTCGCCGAACGGGTGCTCGCGGCGCGCGGCGCCTCGTCGGAGTCCATCCTCGCCTCGTCCGAGGCAGAACCACCAAGGAGCAAGCCATGACCGTCACGATCGGGAAGAACGTCATCGGGGGCGGTCGGCCCACCTACGTGATCGCGGAGATCGGCCTCAATCACAACGGCGACGTCGAGATCGCCAAACAGCTGATCGACGTGGCCGCCGACGCCGGCGCGAATGCGGTCAAGTTCCAGAAGCGCACCCCGGAGATCTCGACGCCCGAGCACATGCGGGATGTGCGCCGGGAGACGCCGTGGGGCACCATGACGTACTTCGAGTACCGCAAGCGGATCGAGTTCGGGCGTGACGAGTACGTGGCGATCGCCGACCACGCACTGCTCCGGGGCGTCGATTGGTTCGCATCCCCGTGGGATGTGCCGAGCGTGGAGTTCCTCGAAGACCTGCACGTTCCGGCGCACAAGGTGGCGTCGGCATCGCTGACCGACACCGAGCTTCTCGTCGCGCTGCGTGAGACGGGCAAGCCGATCATCCTGTCGACGGGCATGTCGACGTCGGAGCAGATCGACCAGGCGGTCGAGGTGCTCGGGACGGGCAATCTCGTGCTCCTGCACGCGACCTCCACCTACCCGATGGAGCCCGAGGAGGCCAACCTCCGGGTGATCCCCGCCCTGCGCGAGCGTTATCCCGGGGTTCCCGTGGGCTACTCGGGTCACGAGCGCGGGCTGCAGATCTCCCTCGCGGCCGTCGCACTCGGCGCGACGGCGGTCGAGCGCCACATCACGCTCGACCGCACCATGTGGGGTTCCGACCACGCGGCATCGCTCGAGCCGACCGGCCTGAACCATCTCGTCCGCGACATCCGCATCATCGAGACCGCCCTCGGCGACGGCGTGAAGCGGGTGTTCGACGGCGAGCGCGCGCCGATGGCGAAGCTGCGTCGCGTTCCGGCGTGAGAGCCGATCCGCTTCGCGTCGTCGCCGTCGCCGACACCGACTCGTACGTGAAGTGGGCGGCCGCGCTCCTGGGATCGCGACCGGACGCCGTCGACGGTCGGCTGCTCGTTCTCGACACGCCGCTCGTGGTCAGTGAGGCGCAGCAGCGCTCGGCCCTCGCCGGGAGCGGACTGACCGACGTGTGGCGTGTCTCGTTCGACGACCTTCCGGCACGGCTGGCCGAACTGGACCCCGACGTGGTCCTGCTCGCCGCGCGCGGGCCGCTCGTGCGGGTCTTGGCGCGTGTCGTGCGAACATGTGTGCCGTCGTCCGTCATCGCGACCGGTCTGCCGGGGATCTCGGTGCCCGCCACGCGGAAGGCTCTCGTCTACCGCGCATCCTGTGACGTGTTCGTGCTGCACTCCCATCGTGAGGTGCGTGAATTCACCGCTCTGGCGACCGAGAAAGGGTTTGTCCAGCGCTTCGCTCTCGCCCGCCTGCCCTTCGCGCGCGCAGCCGAGCCGGGAACGGCCACGGCGGGCGGGCAGGACCTCGTCTTCGCGGCGCAGGCGATCGTGCCCCGCGAGCGGGATGCGCGTCGCCGCGTCGCCGCTCTGCTGATCCGAGCAGCCCAAGCCGACCCGAGTCGGCGCGTCGTGCTCAAACTCCGGGGGACGAAGGGGGAGAGCCAGACCCACCGCGAGTTCGATGAGTATCCCGACCTCATCCGGTCGATGGGAGGCGCGCCGCCGAACCTCGTCGTCTCGACGGAGCCCATGAGCACGGCGCTGGCTACCGCCGCCGGGCTCGTCACGATCAGCTCGACCGCCGCCATCGAGGCCGTCGCCCACGGCACCCCGGTGATCGCGCTCGATGTCTTCGGCGTCGCTCCCGAACTCATCAATACGGTGTTCGAGGGAAGCGGACTCTTGGCAGGCGAGACGGCGGTCATCGCGCGCGCGTTCCGGATGCCGGTCGACGGCTGGCTCGAAGACAACTACTTCCACCCGGCGGCAGAGGACACCTGGGTGGGGCAGCTCGCGGAACTCGCGGGGGCGCGCCGTTCGGGTGCCTTTGCGCACCGCCCCCAGCCGCGCCCGCGGGGCGGTGCCATCCGAGATGCGTGGGAGCGGAAGAGCGTGCTCGGGGCGTTGGATCGGTCGGTGTCGGGCACGGTCGCGTGCATCATCGGTGTTCCGGCTCGTGCTGTCGTGCGCATCGTCCAGCGCGTTCGACGGATGCGGCGCCTGCCGGAGTCCTAGCGGTCGCCGTCCGCGGGTCCGGGGGACTCCTCGTCTCCCTCAACGTCATCGAGAAGCCGGTCGAGTTCGGCTCCGAAGGCCCCATCCGGCGTTCCCGCCGTCAAGACGGGTTCCGCCTCGTCGCAGCGGGCGATGAGGTCGGCGAGCAACTGGTCGAGCGACGAGGCCTGAAGCAGGGCGAGGTGGTCGAGGGTGCTGAGCGGGGCGATGCCCGCGAGCTGCCAGCACGCGTGCTCGGGATCGTCGGCGAGCTCGATGTCGGCATCCCAGGGCAGCTCTGCGAACTGCGCCGACATCGACAGGAGCCGGCGCACCGTCTGCTCCGCGCGCTCGCGCAGCGGAAGGAGGTCGTCACGCCACGGCGGCATCGGCAGCTCCCGGACGATCGCGCGCGGGTACGGGTCGTCGTCGAGCCACCGCTCGACTTCGAACCGGCCGCCCCCGACGGCGACGAGCTGCAGGTCATCCTCCCGGGCCGCCACGCGCGAGACGCGCGCGAGCGTGCCGACCGAGAACCGCTGCTCGCCGCCCCCGGCCTCCGGTCCGCGCTCGATGAGGACAACCCCGAACCGCGGATCGTCGTCGTCGAGCAGGCGCCCGAGCATCACGAGGTATCTCGACTCGAAGATGCGCAACGGCAGCGGCATATACGGCATCAGCACGCTGCTGAGAGGGAACATCGCCGTCTCGCGCATGGCCCCAGTCAATCAGCATCGGACGGGTCCGTGGCGCGGTGCGTAGCGATAACCTGGCGATGATGATGAGTGATGAGACGGCGAACGGGAACGAAACGTCGAAGACAGCGTCGCCGGCCACCTCCGACATCCCCCTCCCCTCACCACGAGCGCAGTGGCGGGCCTTCGCGGTATGCGTATCGGTCGCCGCTCTGACGATCCTCGACCTCACGAAGGTCAACGTCGCCCTGCCTTCGATCGAGGATGCGTTCGGGTCGGCGCCGACGGAGCTCGGGCTGATCGTGTCGGGGTACGTGCTGACCTTCGGGCTCGTGCTCGTTCCGGCGGGACGCCTGGGTGATCAGCGATCGCGGCGCGCGCTGTTCATCATCGGCCTGAGCCTGTTCACGGTCATGAGTCTCGTCTGTGCGCTTGCGCCCTCGATGACCGTGCTGCTGATCGCCCGCCTGATTCAGGGCGTCGCCGCAGGCATTCAGATGCCCCAGGTTCTCGGCATCATCCAGGAGCTGTTCCGCGGCTCCGCGCGCGGCAAGGCCTTCGGTGCCTTCGGAGCGATCATCGGCATCTCCACGGCCCTCGGCCCGACGATCGGCGGGCTGGCGATCGCTCTCGGCGGCGCGCAGGACGGGTGGCGCTGGATCTTCTGGATGAACGTGCCGCTGGGTCTCATCGCCATCGCCCTCGCGATCTGGCTTCTGCCGCCCCTCCACCGGCGAACCCGCCGGCCGCTCGAGCTCGATCCGTTCGGCACGGTGCTGTTCGGTCTCGCCGTGCTCTCGCTCATGTTCCCGTTCCTGTTCACGACGGGATCTCCCGACGACGACCCCCTGCGATGGTGGCTGCTCGTCGCCTTCGTGCTCTTCGTCGGCGGGTTCGTGCTGTGGGAGCGGCACTACGAGTCCGTCGGCAAGGCTCCGCTCGTTCCGCTGCGTCTCTTCCGGGTGCGGTCGTATCGCAATGGCACGCTGCTGGCGACGTCGTACTTCGCGGCTCTGCCGTCGGTGTTCCTGCTCACCAACCTCTTCCTGCAGGACGGTCTCGGTCTCGAGCCGGTCTACGCGGGCATGGTCTCCATCGGGTTCGCCGCCACGAGCGCTGCCGGTTCCTGGGTGGGCGGCAACCTCGTCAACCGGTTCGGCAGACCCCTCGTCGTGTGGGGCCTGGGCGCCGTGCTCCTGGCGACCGCCCTCCTGGTGGTCGTCGCGATCTTCGTCCCGCTGCCGTACACGCCCTGGGCCATGGCCGCGGCGATGGTGGTCGGCGGACTGGGCGGGGGCCTCGTCATCTCTCCCAACCAGACACTCGCCCTCGCTGACATCCCGGTGACGCAGGGCGGTCTCGCCGGCTCGGTCGGGCAGCTCGGCCAGCGCATCGGCACGGCCATCGGCACCGCGGTCGCGCTGTCGTTCTTCTACGCGACGATCTTCCGCGAGGAGGGCACGGCCAGCGAGATCGTCGTGTTCCACGATGCCTACGCCTACGGGATGCTCGCCGCGGCGGTGTTCCTCTCCCTCGCCTTGCTGGTCGGGCTCGTCGACCTCACCTGGCGTCGGCGCCGGCGCGAGAACGGTGCGAATGACGACGACGACGTCGAATACGGGGTAGGGCACGCGTGACGAGCACGAGCTCGTCGCCACCGCTCAGGCGCGTGTGATGCGCCGCGACGAAGATCGGATGCGCCGAGGCGCGTAGTGGGCGATCGGGATGGGCGGAGCCGCGCCCCCGGCCCGCTCCAGGGCGGTCCACGCTTCGATCTCCTCGAGCGCAGACGTCGCGTCGCGGAAGCTGGTGCGAAGCGGCAGGGATCGCAGCCAGGTGACCGCTACGCGGTCATCCGGCGCGGGCTCCACGAACGCGACGAGGCGGCGCGAGTCATTCTCGGCGTACCGCGTGTCGTGGATGAGTCGAATCTCGTCTTCGAGTTCGACCAGAACGTACTGCTCTGACGATGGCATCATCGCGATGGTCATGCGGGGTGTGGCTTTCTGCTCCTTGCGAGGGCGATATCCATCTTGCGCGCGTCGACCCGGGTAGCCGAGGGGGTTGACAGACGATTCCCAGGAGAATCTTGCGGGTTCGCTGCGCCCTCGCTGGGGCGGAGACCCGCGCGGCGCCGGCTAGCTGCTCGCCGCCCGGTCCGCAACCGGTGCAGGTCGGCGCGAGACGTTCCCTAGCGTGGCCCGTATGGATTCGCCGGAGGCATCGCACGAGACTCGGGCCGAGGCTGCCCATCACCGCGTCATCATCGTCGGCGGCGGAAACGGGGGCGTGTCCGCCGCCGCACGACTGCGACGTGCCGGCGTCTCCGACATCGCCGTCATCGAACCGCAGACGGTGCACCGGTATCAGCCCTTGTTCTCGCATGTCGCCGGTGGCACGGCGCGCGCGTCGCAGACGTCGCGCCCGCAAGCCGACGTGATGCCGAAAGGGGTGCGCTGGGTGCGTGATGCGGTCGAGGCCGTCGATCCCGCAGCTCGCACCGTCACCACATCCGGCGGTGATGTGCTCGGATACGACCATCTCGTCCTCAGCCCGGGAATGGTGAAGGACTGGACCGACGTGGCCGGACTCGCGGAAGCCCTCGACACGCCCGAGGTCACCTCGCATTACGAGCTCGACGGGGCGGTGAAGCTCTCGGCCCTGCTTCGCGACATGCGATCGGGGACGGTCGTGTTCACGCAGCCGCCCGGACCGGCTTCCTGCTCCGGAGCCGCGCAGAAGCCGATGTACCAGGCGTGTGCCCACTGGCGTGCCCTCGGGTGCCTCGGTGACATCCGGGTCGTGCTGGTGGTGCCGGAGGAGACGGTCTTCGGTCTTGCCCACATCGACGCGGAGCTCGAACGTGTCATCGCGGAGTTCGGCATCGAGGTGCGCACCGCGAGCGAGGTCCGGGCCGTCAGGGGGGCCGAGCGGGAGGTCGCGATCGGACGCATCGGCGAGACCGACGCCGAGGAGGTGCGGTACGACGTTCTGAACGTCGTGCCGCCGCAGTCGGCGCCGGTGTGGATCTCGGCGGCCGGTCTGGCCGCCGAGCACGATGCCGGAGGTTTCGTCGAGGTGGATCCCGAAACGCTGCGGCATCGCCGGTTCGACAACGTCTGGGCGATCGGGGATGCGGCCGGCACGACGAACTCCAAGTCCGGCGGCGCGCTGCGCAAGCAGACGTTCGTCGTGGCGGAGAACCTCGCGGCGGTGCTGCGCGGCCAGGAGCCCACGCGCCGATACGACGGCTACGGTGTCTGCCCGCTGACGGTGTCGCGATCGAGTGTCGTCTGGGCGGAGTTCGATCCCGATGGTCGCCCCGACCCCACGATCTCGTTCCTGCCGCAGATGTACCGGGAGAACCGCCTCGCCTGGATCGCGGACCGCTATCTCTTGCCGTGGGTGTACTGGAACCTCATCCTGCGCGGCCGTGTCTGACGGCTCCGCTCACGTGGCCGGGCGCGGATCATCCTCGAGTCTCAGGAAGGCCAGCGCCACTCCCGCCACGGCTGCACCGAGAGCGCCGATCGCCATGTCGCCGATCGTGTCGGCATAGGTCACGAAGATCGTGTCCGTGATGAACTCCCGGCCCGCCCACTCGACCATCTCCCACAGGGCACTGATCGCGAGCCCGAGGACAGGGGCGAGCACGAGTGGCGCGCGCCGCGGACGACCGGGTCCCACAGTTCGCGGGAGCACCCCGGCATGGCCGAGCAAGAGGTAGACGGCGACGGACAGAACACCGGTGGCCAGGAAGTGGACCACCAGATCCCACGCCGCGAGCGTGGTGTAGAGGTCGTACACGTTGCTCCACGCGGCGGTGAGGAGCACGAGCCCGAAGACGAGGTCGACTGTCGGGCGGAGTGCGAGGAAGCGCGGGATCATGAGGCCGGGCAGCGTGAAAGCCAGAATGCCGGCATCCGTCGGTTCGTACAGCACCCCCGCGGCGACGACACTGACGAGTCCGAGCGCCCGCACGCCATCGGCCGCGACGCCCAGGGCGCCGCGGGGTGGCCGCAGAAAGTTCCGTGCCAGCGTGCTCATGAGCGCACGCGCACCCGCGCCTGCACCGGCAGGTGATCGGAGGGCCACCCGACATCCGTGCGGAAGGCGTTGATGCCGATCGCATCCACCTGCACCCCTGAGGTCACACCGATCCAATCGATGCGCGCGCCGCGTCGTGGTGCGCGGTAGTCGGCGAACGTCGCCCATTCGGGGGTGAGGCGCACGTCCGCAGCGGGCCACGCATCCCGCAGACCGCCGGCCCAGAGCTCACGCGCGGTGGCGGAATCCGGACGGGCGTTCATATCACCGAGGATGATCCCGGCAGGGGTTCCGGTCGTGAGCACCCCCCGCAACCAGCGGGCGGCGTGCAGGCGGGAGCGGCGCGAGAACACGTCGAGGTGCGTGTTCACGACCGTGAGCTCCCGCGAGGTGAGCCGATCCCGCAGCCGCGCGAGAACGGCGACGCGCGGTACCGGGTTGCCCCACCCGCGCGACCCCGCCACCGCCGGAGTGGGTGACAGTGCGAGCTGTGTGCCGGACAGGAGTTCGAGCCGCTCGGCATCCCAGAACAGCGGGCACCCCTCGCCGCGACCGCGGCTGTCGCGACCATGGCCGAGCCGGCGATACCGAGCACCGAGCGCATCGGCGACGGCGTCGGCCTGACCGGGCATCGCCTCCTGCACGCCGAGCACGGTCGGCTGTTCGAGGGTGAGGAGCGCGTCCACGGCCCGGCGGCGACCGGTCCACCGGTCCGCCCGTCGGATCGACAGCGGCAGCCGGCGCCGCACATTGAACGTCATCACGTGCAGCGCGGGGGCTGTGGCGACCCCGATGAGAGCGGCGGCGCGCATCAGGCAGCGAGGTGATGGTCGGGTCGAGCGCGGCGCGCGACGCTGCGGCGACGCAGGCGCCGCAGCAGGCGACGGTCCCACCGAATCGGGGGGAAGTCCTGCGGCCAGTGCATCACGACGGTGCGGAACCCCCTGCGGACCCGCGCGGCGAACAGCCGAGCATCGGCGAACGGACGCATCGAGATGGTCATGTGCTCCGCGCCGACGGCCACGATGCGATGCCGCTCGCCGATGTGGAAGGCGAGGTCGATGTCGTCATGCGTGTCCGCTCGGGTTCGGTGCACCGATGCGCTCACCGCCCGCCACGCTTCGGAGCGCATGGCGAGGTTCGAGCCGAAGAGGGGCCAGTGGCCGAGCGCGGCGCCCACCACCAGCACGTATGCGCTCAGATAGGCGCCCGCGAGCGGGCGGCGAAGCCACCGAGGCCCGTCGTGGAAGCTCGCACCGCCGAAGACGGCACCGACGTTCTGCTCTTCGTGCAGCGCCTCGGTCATCGTCCGCGCCCATCCGGGGCCCGGCGCGCAGTCCGCGTCGAGGCGGAGGATCACGTCGCCGAGAGCTGCGTCGTAGCCCGCGGACGCGGCCGCGGCCACCCCGGGGTGCGCGCAAGACACGACCCGGGCGCCGTGACGTCGCGCGACGTCGGCGGAGTCATCCACCGAGCCGTTGTCGACGACGACGACCTCGTCGACGGCGAGGCTCTGCCGAGCGATGCTTTGCAGGCACCGGTCCAGGTGAGCGGCATCGTCCTTCACCGGGATGACGACCGAGACGGTGATGCGGTGGTGCGGGCGACGCTGGAACACGGTGACTCCTTGGCGAGGTGTGCCGCCACGCTATCCAGCGTGCCGAGACACGTGATCGCGGTTGACACGGTTGCCCGCCACCGATAGCGGGGCGGCTCGTCGAAGCGTGATCCGACGCTCGTGTCCTCGAGAGTCACCTTCTGTGCGCGGGCGGCCGCCTGGAGCGCACTGTGGAAGCATGCGGCGTATCCGGCGGCGAAGAGCGCTTCGGGATTGGCCCCGCCGCCGGGCCCACCCATCTCACGGGGGATGCGCAGGTCCATGTCGACGTGACCGTCGCGTGTTCTGACGGCTCCCGCCCGTCCTTCTCCCGTCGCGAGGGCCTCGGCGGTGTAGATGGCGTCCATGGTGATCCTCCGTGCGAAGCTGCGCGAGCGTGCCGACCGCGTAGCCTGGGAGCGTGTCATCCGTGCTGAACGTCAGCGCCTACCTCTTCACCGCGCTGGACGGTCTCGAGGAGCGGCGCGAGCGCCTTCGCGCGCGTGCGGTCGCCGCCGGGGTTCGGGGCACCATCATCCTCGCCGCGGAGGGCATCAACCTCTTCCTCGCGGGAGACGCCGCGGCGGTTCGCGGCATCCTCGACGTTCTGCGATCGGAGGAGGCGTTCGCAAACCTGACGGCGAAGGAGAGCTGGTCGCGCGAGCAGCCCTTTCGGAAGATGGTCGTCAAGATCAAGCGCGAGATCATCCGCATGGACCGACCGGCAATCCGGCCGGAGGGCGGGCGCGCTCCCGTTGTGTCGCCGCAGACCCTCAAGCGGTGGCTGGATGACGGGGTGGACGATCAAGGCCGAGAAGTCGTGATGCTCGACACGCGCAACGGCTTCGAAGTGGACTACGGCCGTTTTGCGGGGGCGATCGACTGGCGCATCGAGCGCTTCACGCAGTTCCCCGACGCGGCGAGTGCGGCGCGTGGGAGTCTCGTCGGCAAGACCGTCGTCAGTTACTGCACCGGCGGAATCCGATGCGAGAAGGCGGCGATCCACCTTCGCGAGCAGGGTGTCGAGGCGTTTCAGCTCGATGGCGGTGTCCTGGGCTACTTCGAGCACGTCGGGGGAGCCCACTGGGACGGAGACTGCTTCGTCTTCGACGAGCGCGAGGCGGTCGGCCCCGATCTCGCGCCGCGTCGCTAGGGCGACAGTATTGCTCGCGCCGCCCGCCTTCCCGACACGAGGGCGCCCTGAATCGATGCGGTGTCCCGGTGATCGCCCGCGACGAACACGCCCTCTGCGATCCGTGTCGGCGAGTCGACGCGAAGCGGCGCTGCCTGTGCCGGAAGAGCGTGGGCGATGTCGTCCCGGCGCAGGACCGACCAGTCGCCCGCCCGGGGGCCCCAGATCTCCTCGAGGTGCCGGCGGACCTCTCGCTCGTCGGGGGCGCAGGTCTCCGAGAGCAGGCACGTCGCCTGGACGAGGTGCTTGCCGGGAGGGGCGTACGTCGCGACGGTGTGCGACATCACCACGGTGTTGACGATGGGGCCGGATCGTCGCCCGTCGACGTGGACGGCGGCCGATGACGGCGGCGCAGCGGACGCGTCGAACCACCAGGTCTGAAGTCCACGCGTGCGAGGGCGGCTCACATCGATGAGGTCGGAGACCGCCTCTGGACCCACCGCGACGACGACCGTCTCCGCGATGACCGGGCCTGCTCCGTCGATCTCGACGCGCATGCGACCCGACGCGCGATCGATACGCGAAGCGCGATGGGACAGCCGGATGCGTCCGCCGGCGTCGGTGACGCGCCGGGCGAGCTGGTGGGGGAGAGTCTGGATGCCGTCCGCGGGAAGGCCCGGGCGCCCGAGCACGAACATGCGCACGAGGAGCCGCACGAAGGCGTCAGAAGTGGTGCCGGTGTCATCCGCGATCACTCCGGCGAGGAAAGGCTCCAGCACGTGGGAACGCAGCGGCCCGCGCACGCGCGCGGCGTCCCACGCCGAGAAGAGGGACGCGTCGCTCCCGGCGACCGTGCGACGCGGTGCGACGATCGTGGGAGCGGCCCACCGCGTGAGCGCAGCGAGTTCGCGAGGCGTGATCAGTCCGCTCGCGAGCGTCGCGGGAAGTCGGACGGGGTGGCGCACCGGATGTGCGAGCTCCACCGTCCTGTCATCGAGTCGAACGCGCACCGCGACCGGGAATGAGCAGAGCTTCAGGGCCGCCACATCGACGTCGCGGCGAACGGCGGGGTACGCCGGGTTGAGCACCTGGAACCCGCGGTCCAGGAGGAACCCGTCGACCCGATCCGTGCGCTGACGGCCGCCCACTCGTGAACCGGCCTCGACGACGACGACGTCGCGTCCTGCCTCGGCGAGCGCGAGCGCACAGCGCAGACCGGCGATGCCTGCGCCGATGACGATGACCTCCGTCGTGTCCACGGCCCGAGCCTATGAGCACGGAGTCGACGGCAGCGCCGGGTGGCGCACGGAGTCCTACCCTGGAATCATGCGTCACCCTCAGCCCGATCCGGTCGGTCCGGGACAGGAGTCCGTTTGGGATTACCCCCGGCCACCCCGCGTGGAACGCGTCGACCGCCGCGCGGTGATCACGCTCGGCGGCGACGTGATCGTCGACACCGACGACGTGGTGCGCGTGCTCGAGACGAGTCATCCGCCGACGTACTACCTGCCTCTCGCTGCTTTCGCTCCTGGCGCCCTCACGCGGGGCGAAGGAGCCTCGGCCTGCGAGTTCAAAGGGCGCGCACGCTATTTCGACGTCCACGGCGGCGGGCAGACCCGCCCTCGTGCGGCGTGGAACTACCCGTCTCCGCTGACGGGGTTCGAGACGCTCGCCGACCGTGTCGCGGTGTACGCCGAGAGCATGGATCGGTGCGAGATCGGCGGCGTTCTGGTGCGCCCGCAGCACGGGAACTTCTACGGCGGATGGATCACCCCGGACGTGGTGGGTCCGTTCAAGGGCGTGCCGGGTTCTCTCGGGTGGTGACCGGCGAAGGGGAGAAGTGAGTCGAGGGTGAAGATCGACCTCAAGAAAGAACTCCCGGGCTACGCTGCGCGGCGCGGCGTGTTCGACGATGTCGACATTCCGCCCCGCCGCTACGCGATGATCGACGGCGAGGGGGACCCGAACACCTCCGACATGTACCGCGACGCGGTCGCGACGCTCTATCCCTGTCAGCCGGTGAGCGAGGCCAAGGCATCGTGAAGGCCGCATTGATCCTCGGCACCCAGCTGTTCGCCGATCATCCGGCGTATGCCGACGACGACATCGACGTGTTCTTCTTCATCGAGGCGCGGTCGTCGTTCGTCAAACGGCGCTATCACGCGCACAAGCGGGTGCTGATCCTCGCGGGTATGCGTCAGGCGTCGTCTCGGCTCGAGGCGGACGGGCGAAGGGTCGGGCGGGTTCCCCTCGGCGAGGGCAGGGGATTCGCGGACGCGCTGCGCCGCCTCATCCGAGAGTTCGGTGTCGACGGGCTCGCCTGGATGAGTGCGACCGATCGCGGCGTCGACGGTCGCATCCGCCGCATCTGCGACGAAGAGGGCATCGCCACGCGCGTCTACGACGACGCCCTCTTCCTCACCCCGGCGGAGGAGATCGACCGCTGGTTCGCGGAGCACGACGGCGCCCGCATGGAGGACTTCTATCGGTGGCAGCGTCGGCGCACCGGCATCCTCATGGACGGCGGCAAGCCGGCCGGCAGGCGGTGGAACTTCGACGCGGAGAATCGCGAGCCGCTCCCGAAGGGCGGCGTCGAGATCCCGCCGCTACCGGTCGCTGAGGCGGACGACATCACCGCGGGCGCGATCGAGGACGTCGGGCGACACTTTCCGGGTGCGCCGGGCGACCCCACCGCGTTCTGGCTGCCGGTGACACCCGAGTCATCGCGCGCGTGGCTGGATGTGTTCGTCACCGAGCGGCTCGCGTCCTTCGGCCGATACGAAGACGCGATGGCCGCCGATGAGCCGTTCCTCTTCCACGGCGTGCTCAGCCCCCTGATGAACGTCGGCCTCCTGACCGTCGATGAGGTGGTGCGTGCTGCCGTCGGGCGTCGCGACCAGGTGCCGCTGGCCTCGCTCGAAGGCTTCGTGAGGCAGGTGATCGGCTGGCGCGAGTACATGCGCGGGGCATACCGTGCCTGGCCGGAGCTGATGCACGCGAATCACTTCGCACTGCGACGGCCTCTCGAGGACTGGTGGTACACCGGCGAGGGAGTACCGGAGGACCTGCCGACTCCGGTCCGTACCGTGCTTGCGCGCGTCGTCCGTCACGGGTATGCGCACCATATCGAGCGGCTGATGGTGCTCGGCAACTGGTTCCTGCTCCAGGGTTACGCCCCGCGAGAGGTGTACGAATGGTTCTCGAGCCTCTTCGTCGACGCGTATGAGTGGGTGATGGTCCCGAACGTCCAGGGCATGAGTCAGTACGCCGACGGTGGCCGGGTCGCCACGAAGCCGTACATCTCGGGCGGAGCGTATCTGCAGCGGATGGGGTCATGGTGGTCCGGCGACAAAGCCGCGCGTGATTCCGTCTTCACCGATGCCTACTGGGCGTTCCTCGATGAGCACGAGGATCAGCTGACCGGCAATCCCCGGCTGAACATGCCGCTCGCGCAGATGCGCAAGCGTCGCGCGTCTGCGTAGCCGGGGGAGCGATCGCTAAAATACGGGCATGGACACCCCCGCGCGGATCGAAGACGTCCCCATCGGCGGCGACGGCATCCGGCTCGGTCAGTTCGTCAAGTTCGCCGGGCTCCTCGACTCGGGCGGCGACGTGAAGGAAGCCATCATCGACGGCTTCGTGACCGTCAACGGCGACGTCGATCGTCGGCGGGGTCGCCAGCTGCAGGTCGGAGACATCGTGTCGTTCGAAGACCGCACCCTGCGCGTCTGTCCGTGACCGGGACATCGGAGCGCGCGGTCACGCGGCGGGGGAGCGCTCCGCCCGGCCTCGCTCGTGGCGTGCCAAGGCGGCGCCGATCCGGCGTATCGCGTCTTCGAGGATCGGCCGCGGCAGGGCGAAGATCATGCGGGCGTGTCCGATGGCCGCGTCTCCGCACGCGGCGCCGTCCGTGAGCGCGACGTCGGCGTGTGCGCGGAACCACTCTCCGAGATCGCCCTCCAGGTCGTAGGCGCGGAAGTCGATGAGCGCGATGTAGGTGCCCTCCGGCATCGTCACCCGCGCCCGGGGTGCGTGCTCGGCGAGCAACTCGACGAGAGCGTGTCGGTTGCCGTCGAGGTAGCCGACGGTTTCCGCCAGCCAGACCGCGCCGTCGGTGTATGCCGCGACATTCGCCACGACGCCGAGCGTTGAGGTGCCGTGCCCGGACCACATCGCGTGCTCCGCCCAGAGGGCCGCATCGGCGTCGTTGGAGACGATCAGCTGCGCGCACTTGAGCCCGGCCAGATTGAAGGCCTTCGACGCTGACGCTGCCGTGATGGTGTGCGAAGCGGCCGTGTCGGACACGGACGCGTAGGGGATGTGCTGCGCGCCGTCGAACACGAGCGGCGCGTGGATCTCATCGGCGAAGACTCGACCGCCCTTCGCATCGACGACGGCCGCCACCGCGTTGAGCTCATCGCGCGTGAACACCGTCCCCAGCGGGTTGTGCGGGTTGCACAGGACCAGCAGTCCGGCCCCGTCGTCGAAGGCTCGACCGATCGCGTCCAGGTCCATCGTCATGCGCCCGTCGCGTTCGACGCTCGGCACCTGGATGACGTCGCGCCCGTGCATCTGCGGCACGAACAGAAACGGCATGTAGGCCGGCGTGGGGACGATCACCGCGGACCCCTCGGGCGTGAAGTGCTCGATGGTCGACTCGAAAGCGGCGATCACATCCGGAACGGGGTGGATCCGCCCCACCGGGATCTCCCATCCGAAGCGACTCGCGTACCAGTCGGCTGTCGCCCGGGCGAGGTCGGCGGTGAGCCACGGCGGGAGGTACCCGGTGAGTCCGCGAGCTGCGGCCGAGCTGAGCGCCTCCTGGATCGCCGGCGCGACGCCGAAGTCCATCTCCGCGACCCACGCACCCGTCTTTCCGGGGTAGGCGGTCCACTTCATGCTGCCCGCGGCGCGCAGGTCCGCTTCGGTGATGTCGTCGTATCTGCTCACCGTTGCTGATCCCTTCGGTGGTTTTTCGGCCATGGAGCATGCGTCCGTGCCGCGGACACTCCACCGTCGCACAGATTGTCAAGCGGGTGCGTCGCGGCGGCGCGATTCGTAGCGTGAGGACATGAGCGAACGAGAACACCTCACCGCGGAGGATAAGACGCGACTTGCCGCGGGTGAGAGCGACACCCTTCCCCCCGCACCACCCGCGGCCGGCGGCGGCACGCAACCGCCCCTGCCCTCACCCGACACGCCCGCGCCCGACGACGACGAGCGCGAGGAGGACTGAACGACGTGCGGGCCGGACGCGCCTCGGCGGCGACATCCGGCCCGCATGTCGGATCGGTATGGATCAGGCCGTGGCCTCTGAGCGCTTCGGGAGCACCCAGCCGCGTCGCGGGAAGTGGCAGGTGTATCCGTTCGGGATCCGGAGGAGGTAGTCCTGGTGCTCGGGCTCAGCCTCCCAGAACGGACCTGACTCCTCGATCGTCGTGACGGCCTTGCCCGGCCACAGGCCCGATGCGTCGACGTCGGCGATCGTGTCTCGTGCGACGCGCTCCTGCTCCGGATTCACCGGGAAGATCGCCGACCGATAGCTGGTGCCGATGTCGTTGCCCTGACGGTTCAGTGTCGACGGATCGTGGATCTGGAAGAAGAAGGCCAGGATGTCTCGGAACGAGGTCTTCGCAGGGTCGAACACGATCTCCACCGCCTCGGCGTGCCCGGGGTGGTTGCGATATGTGGCGTGCTCGTTGTCCCCGCCCGTGTATCCGACGCGGGTCTGCACGACCCCCGGCTGTCGGCGGATGAGATCCTGCATACCCCAGAAGCAACCGCCTGCGAGCACAGCGGTCTCGAGGCCGGGGACGGCGGTGATGGTTCCGTTGTCGGTGGTCATGCGACGTTCTCCTCGGTGTGGTCGGTGGTGCTGGCGTCGAACAGCGAGCGGTAGGCGCCATAGCCTTGATCGTCGAGCTCCGCGAGCGGCACGAAGCGCAGCGCGGCCGAATTCATGCAGTATCTCAGCCCGCCCTCGTCCTGTGGGCCGTCTCGGAAGACGTGCCCGAGGTGGCTGTCCGCCGATGACGAGCGCACCTCCGTGCGCGGCATCAGAAGCTTCCAATCGGTGCGCGTGCGGACGGCATCGTCGTCGATCGGCCGCGTGAAGCTCGGCCATCCGGTGCCGCTGTCGTACTTGTCCGTCGAGGCGAACAGCGGCTGCCCCGATACGACGTCGACGTAGATGCCCGCGTCGTGGTTGTCCCAGTAGGCGTTTGCGAAGGCGGGCTCCGTTCCGTCGCGCTGGGTGACGCGGTACTGCGTCTCGGTGAGGCTCTCGATCGCCTCGGGTGTCTTGCGGTAGTCGCTCATGTCGGTTCCTCTCGCATCTCGACGCGGCTGGCTGCGGCGTCATCAGTGGTAACCGCCGGCGGCGGCGATTTGGTCCCGGTGACCTGGATGCGCGCTGAGAGTCCACCGTGTGTGCGCTCAGCTTTTGGTTAGGCTAGCCTTACCGTATGTCACTTGCACGTCTTCCCTTCGCCCTCGCCACGCTGACCGGCATCGCTCTGGTCGCGGTCTCCTGCGCATCGTCCGAGCCCGCCTCCGACACGCAGGAGACCTCCACGGAAACCGTCACCGTCGAGAACGCCGAGCCGACACTCGTCCTCGTCGAGGAGAACGGCGAATCGTCCTACCAGGAGGATCCCGAGGCCGCCCGTGGATCGGTCGAGGTCCCGTACCAGCCGGAGGCGGTCGTCACCTTCGACATCGCGACCCTCGACACCTTGGACGCGATCGGCGCTGGTGACGCCGTGGTCGGCATCCCCGACATCGCTCTGCCGGACTACCTCTCGGACTACGCCGACCTCCCGAAGGTCGGTTCACTGTTCGAGCCCGATTTCGAAGCCGTCGCAGAACTCGAGCCCGACCTGATCGTCGTCGCCGCGCGCAGCACCGGTCAGTACGATGAGCTGTCGGAGATCGCCACGACGATCGACCTCACCGGCAGCAGCCGGGGGACGTTCGATCCGGCCGCTGGCCTCGAACGCGCGGAACAGCTGGGCGAGATCTTCGGCGCCGAAGACGCCGTGGCCGAGCAGGTCGCCGAGATCGAGGCGCTCGAGACGCAGATCGAGGATTCCGTCGACGGAACCGCTCTTCTGCTGTCGGTCTCCGGCGGTGAGTACGGCGCGTTCGGCGAAGGCTCGCGGTTCGGCTACTTCTTCGACGAACTCGGCTTCACACCGGCGGTCGCCGCCGCCGAACTCCCCGGCGCGGAGGGCTCGCCGCACGGCGACACCGTCACCAACGAATTCATCCTCTCGGCGAACCCGGAATGGATCATCGTCTTCGACCGTGGCGCCGCGATCGGCGACTCCAGCAGTGCGAGCGAGACGCTCGACAACGAGCTGGTGGCGCAGACGACGGCCGGCGCCGACGACCAGATCATCGAGCTCCCCGCGAGCGAGCTGTACATCGTCATCAACGGACTCACCGCGATTGAGAACGTGCTGACGACGGTCGGCGACGAACTCGCCGCGTGACAGATGCTCTGACCACGCACGGTTCCGATCGGAGGGGCCCGCTCGCGCGGGTCTCTCCGGCCGTGCTCATCGTCGCGGGGATCGCGCTGACCGCCGTCCTCGCGACGATATCGCTGTTGATCGGCGTCGCCGAGCTCGACGCCTTCGTGCTGTTCGCCAGTCGTGTGCCGCGGACGGTGGCCCTGATCCTCGCCGGCGCGGCGTTCGCCGTCACCGGACTCATCATGCAGTTGCTGGTGCGCAACCGCTTCGTCGAGCCCTCCACCACCGGCGCGACCGACGCGGGAAGCCTCGCCCTCCTCGGCGTGCTGATGACGACGCCCGGCATGCCGATCTGGGGGAAGGCGGTCGCGGCGTCGCTCGGCGCGCTGGCCGGTGTCATCGGATTCCTCGCCCTCGCCCGGCGGATCCCGGCCCGATCCAGTGTGCTGGTGCCGATCGTGGGCCTGCTGTACGGCGGACTGATCGGAGCGATCACGACCTTCATCGCCTACCGCTCCGACATGCTCCAGGAGCTGCTGGCGTGGGGCGTGGGTGACTTCTCCGGCATCCTTCGCGGGCGCTACGAGATGCTCTACCTCGCTGCCGCCGCGGCGCTCATCGCCTGGGTCGCGGCCGACCGCTTCACCGTCGCCGGACTCGGCCAGGACACCGCGCGCGGACTCGGGCTCGACACCCGCGCGATTTTCGCTCTCGGCGTCGTCATCATCGCGATCGTCACCGGCACGATGATGGTCGTCACCGGCGCCATCCCGTTTCTCGGACTGATCGTGCCCAACGTCGTCAGTCGCCTCATCGGCGACAACATGCGCCGCGCCGTGCCCCTGGTCGCTTTGCTGGGCGCTGCGCTCGTGCTGCTGTGCGACATCGTCGGCCGCGTCGTACGGTTCCCCTTCGAAATACCGATCTCGATCGTCATGGGCGTGGTCGGCGGCGCGGTCTTCCTGTGGCTTCTGCTCAGCACCGCCCGTCCTGTCGACGGTGTCGCTCCGCGTCGCCGCCAGCGACCGCAGGCGCGGTCGCTGCGGAAGGAGGGGATCCGATGAGCACGGGCTCCGGTTCCGTCCTCTCGCGCCGCGTGACGCAGGCATGGTCTTCGCACGAGCTGCGGCTGGGGGTGGTCCTCGCCGTCGCCGCGGTCGCGATCGCGATCTACCTGTTCACCGACCTGCCGGGTCGGTGGGAGTACGCGCTCGGGCTGCGATGGCGCACCGTCGCCGGGATGGTCATCGCCGCGGCCGCGGTCGGAGCGGCCACCGTTCTGTTCCAGACCATCACCGCCAACCGCATCCTTACCCCCGGGATCATGGGGTTCGATGCCGTCTTCATGGCCATCCAGGTGGTCACGGCGTTCGCGATCGGACCCGCGGTGCTCGTCGCCGCACCGGCGCTCGCGAGCTGGACGGTCGAATTGGTCCTCATGGCGGGCACCGTCACCCTGCTCTACTGGTGGCTGTTCGTGCGTCGCAGGTACGACCTGCACGTCATCGTGCTCGCCGGCCTCGTCCTCGGAGTGATGTTCCGCTCCGTGACCTCGTTCCTGCAGCGTCTCCTCGACCCGGACACCTTCGCCGTTGTGCAGAACCTGCTGTTCGCCAGCTTCACCTCGATCGACCGCGAGCTCCTGCTCCCCACCGCCGTCCTCGTCGGCGTGGCGGCAGCGTCGCTCTGGCCGGTTCGCCGGTCGCTCGACGTGCTCTCCTTGGGAGAGTTCACCGCGGTCTCCCTGGGTGTTGCGCATCGCCGCGTCACGATGCACGTGATCCTGGTCATCGCCGTGCTCGTCGCGGCTTCCACCGCCCTCGTCGGGCCGGTGACCTTCTTCGGTCTTCTGGTCGCCAACCTCGCGTACGGCCTCGTGGGGCATCGCCACACCCTGAGCGTGCCGGGCTCGGCGGCGATCGGGGTGATCTCCCTCGTCGGCGGACAGCTCATCCTCGACCGGGTGCTCGGCTTCTCCACCGAACTGCCGGTCGTCATCGAGTTCGCAGGCGGACTCTTCTTCATCATCCTCGTCATCTCGGGAAGGGCCCGCTGACATGATCCAGACCGACACCGTCGAGAAGCGTCACGGCGCCGTCGTCGCGCTCGACCACGTGACGCTCGAGATCCGACGGGGATTCACCGCGATCATCGGGCCCAACGGCGCCGGAAAGTCGACGCTCCTTGCCGCCGTCGGCCGCCTCGTCGGCACCGACGGCGGCACCATCACCGTCGGTGGTCTGGACGTCGTGACCACGCGCTCTCGCGACCTCGCTCGGCGGCTCGCGATCCTGCGCCAGGACAATCATCTCGCCATCCGTCTGAGTGTCGAGGACCTGGTCGGATACGGCCGCTTTCCGCACGGCGGATCGGGTCGCACACCCGACGACCGTGCGCATATCGAGCGTGCGCTGGACCTCCTCGACCTTCAGCCGGTGCGCCGGCGATTCCTGGACGAACTGTCGGGGGGACAGCGGCAGCGGGCTTTCGTCGCGATGGCGCTGGCGCAGAACACCGACTTCCTGCTCCTGGACGAGCCGTTGAACAACCTCGACCCCCGTCACGCCGTCAGTCTCATGAAGCTGCTCCGCCGACTGGTTGCAGAGCGCGAGATGACGGTCGTCGTCGTCATGCACGACATCAATGTGGCGGCGCAGTTCGCCGACGACGTCGTCGCGATGCGCGACGGCCGCGTGCTGCATCACGGACCCGTCGCCGAGGTCGTCACCGCCGAGAATCTGGAATCCCTGTACGAGACGCCCGCGGAGGTCCTGGAGGTGGGTGGCCGGCGCGTCGTGCTCTGGCGCTAGGCGCCGCCGCTGGCAACTCGCTGAGAAGGAGACCAGTTGCTCCGCGTGCCGTCGTACAGTGGCGATATATCGTTCACTGTCGCCAGCCTGTCGGTCGGCGAGGAGGGAGTTCTCGTGAACACGTCATTCTCATCGGGACAGTTCGGAACCGGGCGCGGCTTTGCCGGTGGCGGCATCTTCGATGCCGTCGACCAGTTGCGCGAGGCATTCGAACAGCGGTTCCCGACGCGCATGGCCCGCGGCGACGTGCGCTCTGCGGTGCTCGCCCTGCTGCTCGAGAAGCCGATGCACGGCTATCAGATCATCGCCGAGATCGGCGAGCGCAGCGGGGGGATGTGGAAGCCGAGCCCCGGTTCGGTGTATCCGACGCTGCAGATGCTCACCGACGAAGGACTGGTCGTCGCGGAGGAGTCCGGCGGGAAGAAGACCTACTCGCTGACCGAGGCGGGACGGGCCGAGGCCGAGTCGAGTGCAGAGCGCTCGGCGCCCTGGGAGATGCCGGGGATGAAGGATGCGGCGCGCGCCGCGACGCTCCCCAAGGCTGGTGTGAAGCTCGCGCAGGCCGCCGCGCAGGTGGCACAGCACGGTACCGCGGAGCAGGTCGCCGAGGCGGAGCAGGTTCTCGACGAGGCACGACGTAAGCTCTATTCGATCCTCGCCCAGGACTGACCGGATGCCGACCCGCGTCGGCTTCAGGCACCGCGTACAGGAGGCTCGATGACCGACGTGCGGCATACCCGCGCGCGCTACCGACGCATTCTGCGCTTCGCCGCGCGATACATGCTGCAGGCCTGGTGGTTCGAGCTCTTCCTGCCCCGGATCGGTCTGGCCTCACTCGCCGCCCGCGGACGCGCGCGCCGACTGCAGCGTCTCGCGCGGAACTTCCACACCCTCGCCGTGGCGCTCGGCGGCCTCATAATCAAGGTGGGGCAGTTCATGTCCTCGCGCCTGGACGTGCTGCCGCCCGAGATCACGGCCGAGCTCGAGGGCCTGCAGGATGAGGTGCCTCCGGTCGACTTCGAGGCGATCCGGACGCTCACCGAGGCCGAACTCGGGGCGCCCCTGCCGGTCGTGTACGAGTGGGTCGATCCCACGCCGGTGGCGGCTGCCTCGCTCGGCCAGGCACATCGCGCCCGGCTGACTCCGACGGAGGCGGCCCTCACCGGGTTCGCCGATGTCGTCGTCAAGGTGCAGCGTCCCGGAATCGACCAGATCGTCGACGTCGACCTGGCTGCGCTGCGTCGTGTTGCGGCCTGGCTCGATCGCGTGCGGGTCGTGCGCGAGCACGTCGACCTGCCGGCGCTCCTGGAGGAATTCGCGGTCACCAGCCTCGAGGAGATCGACTACATTCACGAGGCCGCCAACGCCGAGCGGTTCCGCGACGACTTCGCCGATGATGCGCGGGTCGTCGCACCCGAGGTCGCGTGGGAACGCTCGACGCGACGCGTGCTCACCCTCGCCGATGTGACGGCCATCAAGATCACCGATCGCGACGCCCTGCGCGACGCGGGGATCGATCCGACCGAGGTCGCCCACGAGTTCGCGGCGGTGATGTTCGAGCAGCTGTTCAGCCACGGCTACTTCCACGCCGATCCGCATCCCGGCAACGTCTTCGTCACTCCGACGCCCGACGGCGATCGGCCGTGGACGCTGACGTTCATCGACTTCGGCATGATGGGCGAGGTCCCGGACCGGCTCCGGCAGGGGCTGCAGCGCCTCATCGTCGCGGTGGCGGCACGCAACGGTCGGCAGCTCGTGGACAGCATCCGAGACGTCGGTGTGCTGCTGCCGTCGGCCGACACGGTCGAACTCGAACGTGCGATGACAGCACTGTTCGCCCGATTCGGCGGAATGGGGTTCGCGGAGCTGCAGGAGGTCGACCCGCGGGAGTTCCGCGATTTCGCGGTGGAGTTCCGCGACCTGGTGCGACGGATGCCGTTCCAGCTCCCGGAGAATTTCCTGCTCGTGATCCGCGCGGTCTCCCTCACGTCGGGCGTGTGCAGCGCCCTCGACCCCGCCTTCAACATCTGGGATGCGGTGGAACCGTACGCGCAGCGACTCATCCGCGACGAGCAGGGCAACGTCGTGCAGGCGTTCGCGAAGGAGGCGGTGTCGGTCGCGGGACTGGTCGCGCGCATGCCGCGCCGCATGGACGACGTGCTCAGCCGGCTCGAAGAGGGACGCCTGAGCGTGGACGCACCGAGGCTGGACACGCGACTGCGTGGGCTCGAGGTCCTCGCCCGCCGCGTCGTGTCCGCCGTCCTGTTCGCAGGGCTCCTGATCGCCGGTGCGGTCCTGCGCCCCGATGACCCCGTGGCCGGGACGGCGCTCATGATCGCGTCGGTCCCGGCGCTCCTGCACGCCCTGCTCGCGGGATTCGTCTCACGCCGCATCCCGTGACGCCTCGCCATGGCTGCTGCCGCTAGCGTGGACGCCGTGCGATCGAGAGAAGCCACCCGGTGACCATCACCTCGTTCCCGATCATCGGCATCGCGCTGGCGGTGCTGTCGGCTCTGCTGCTGACACTCGGCAACTTCCTGCAATCCCGCGGCGTCGCGCGCACCTCTGCGCAGGGGAAGGGGCTCGGCCCCGCGCACGTCTCGCGACTCGTGCGCGACCCCGTCTGGCTCGGCGGCAGCGCGCTGTTCGGCCTCGCCATCCTCGTGCAGCTGGCAGCGCTGGCCTTCGCGCCCCTGATGGTCGTGCAGCCCGTCGGAGTCGTCGCGCTCGTCTTCGCGTCACTGCTCACCGCGTGGGTCACCAAGACCCCGCCGCGCGTGCGCGAGATCGTTGCGATCGCGGTCTGCGTGGCCGGACTCGGGATCTTCGTCTCGGTCGCCGCTGCGGTCAGCGTGCAGACCACCATCACGAATCGCCAGCTGATCGCGGTGCTCATCGTCCTGCTGCTCGTGCTCGCCGTGACGGTCGGAGCCGCGATCGTCCTGAGACGACGACGCATGCCGCCGGTCGCCTACGTGCTGCTCGGCGGCCTGTACTCCGGGTTCGTCGCCACACTCGGCAAGACCGTCATCCTGCGTGTGCAGACGGCCGTCGTTCGAGGCGACATCGTGCTCGACGAGACGAATCTCCTCACGATCGCGTGCGCAGCGGGGATCGCCGTCGCCGGCGCCCTGTCCATCTGGTGCGTGCAGACCGCGCATACGGTCAACAGCCCGCAGGTCGTGGTGGCGGGACTGACCGTGGTCGACCCGTTCGTGGCCGTGGTGCTCGGGATCACCGTGCTGCAGGAGGCGGCTTCGGCGCCGTGGTGGAGCTTCCTGGTCTTCGCAACGACGGGCATGGCCGCGATGGCGGGGGTCTGGATGCTCGCGCGCGACCAGGCCGATCCGGCTCGTCCGGCACCGGCGGTGTCGCCGCGTCGCCGCGATCCGGATCGATGACTACGCTCGAGGACACCGCCGCTTCCGCACCGCCAGGAGAACTCCCGTTGCCCACCGCCTCGAACGCCCGCGCCCACGCTGACGACCTCGCCGACTTCGTCGCCGCCTCGCCGTCGAGTTTCCACGCTGCCGCAGAGGTGGCGCGACGGCTGGACGATGCCGGCTTCACGCGTCTCGAGGAGGGTCAGGCGTGGCCCTCGGATGCGCGAGGAGGTCACTACGTCGTGCGCGACGGCGCGGCCATCGCCTGGGTCGTCCCGAGGAGCGCCACCGCCGCCACCGGTGTCCGCATCTTCGGGGCGCACACCGATTCCCCCGGCTTCAAGCTGAAGCCGAAACCGACCACCGGGCGGTTCGGCTGGCTGCAGGCCGGCGTGGAGGTCTACGGGGGGCCGATGCTCAACTCCTGGCTGGACCGGGAACTGCGTCTGGCCGGCCGACTCGTGCTGGACGACGGGCGCAGCGTCCTCGCCGCCACGGGGCCGCTCCTGCGTCTGCCTCAACTCGCGATCCACCTCGACCGCGAGGTGAACGACCGTCTCTCCCTGGACAAGCAGACTCAGACCCAGCCGGTCTGGGGCCTCGGCAGCGCCGACTCCGCGGATCTCCTGGGCGAGCTCGCGGCCACCGCGGGTGTCGACCCCGGCCGGATCCGCGGCTACGACGTCGTCACCGCCGATGCGGCGCGGGGCGCCGTGTTCGGTCGGGAAGACGTCTTCCTCGCCGCGGGCCGGCTGGACGACCTCGCATCCGTGCACGCCGGTGCCGTTGCTCTCGCCGCCGCTGTCGACGCCGAACCGGACCATATCCCGATGCTCGCCGTGTTCGACCACGAGGAGGTGGGCTCCGGCACGCGCTCCGGCGCTGCTGGGCCGTTCCTCTCCGATGTGCTGGAGCGCCTGTGGCTCGGTCTCGGCGCCGACCGGGAGCAGCAGCTGCGTGCGCTGTCGGACTCCTGGTGCGTCTCCAGCGACGTCGGCCACTCGATTCACCCCAACTACGCCGAGAAGCACGATCCGGTCGTCCAGCCCGTGCTCGGGTCCGGGCCCATCCTCAAGATCAATGCGAACCAGCGCTACGCGACGGATGCCGCGGGGGCGGCGGCGTGGAACGGCTGGTGCCTGGCCGCGGGCGCGAATGTCCAGGAGTTCGTCTCGCACAACGGCGTGCCGTGCGGGTCGACCATCGGACCGATCACCGCGACACGTCTCGGAATCCGCACGATCGATGTCGGTATCCCGATCCTGTCGATGCACTCGGCACGCGAACTCGCCGGTGTCAGCGACCTGTGGGATCTGCGCCGCGTCGCGGAGACGTACCTGGGAGGTTGAGCATGCACCGGATCTTCACCATGCCGTTCGCGGACCTGTATCCGCTCTACGTCGCCAAGGCCGAGCGCAAGGGACGCACGCGTGCGGAGGTCGACGAGGTGATCGCCTGGCTCACCGGACACGACGAGCCCGCGCTCGCGCGCCAGATCGACGAGCGACGCACCGTCGAGCAGTTCTTCGCCGATGCGACGCTGAACCCGCGCGTCGACCGCATCACGGGAGTGGTGTGCGGGGTGCGCGTCGAGGAGATCGAGGATCCGCTCATGCAGAAGATCCGATACCTGGACAAGCTCGTGGACGAGTTGGCCCGAGGAAAGGCGATGGACACGGTCCTTCGGCGACGCTGACCCGAGAGCGCACTGTGCCACGCCCGCCCGGTGCTTGTCCAGGGGGCTCCCTCGAGGGCGAACCGGTCCGACAGTGGAGAGGTCGCAAGGAGGACACATGACTGACAAGCGCCCACACGAGACCCATTCCGAAGATGCGGTGCACGACGACGCGCCGCCGACGCCCGCCGTCTCCGACGAGGTGGAGGAGGAGGCCGCGCGCGCCGAACAGACGCACGACGACGGTTCGCAGGATTGAGCCGAGGTCGTCGCTGATAGCGTCGAGCCATCATCAACGGGCGGCGCACGCCGCGGAGAGAGGCGACGTGAGCGAACGCAACACCTGGGTGCTCGTCGACGGCGAGAACATCGATGCGACCCTCGGGTCATCGATCCTGGGCCGTCGACCCCAGCCGGAGGAGCGCCCCCGGTGGGATCGTCTGCTGGGGTTCGTGTCGGAGCGCTGGGGACAACCGGCGAAGGGCCTGTTCTTCCTCAATGCTTCGTCGCACCTGCCCATGTCTTTCGTTCAGGCGCTGCTCGCGCTGGGCTACCAGCCGGTCTCACTCTCCGGGGCGTCCGACGAGAAGGTGGTCGACATCGCCATCCAGCGCACCCTGCGGGCGCTCGCGGCACACGACGGCGATGTCGTGCTGGTCAGCCATGACCGAGACTTCGTCGATGACCTGGCGGGATTGGCCGGCAGTCGTCGCCTCGGCGTGCTCGCGTTCCACGAGTTCCGAAGCAGCGAGTACGCCTCGATCCCCGGCTTGGAGCTGTTCGACCTCGAGTACGACGCGGACGCCTTCGACGCCCCGCTGCCGCGGGTACGGGTGATCCCGATCGACGAGTTCGATCCCGAGATGTTCCTGCAGGCGTAGCGACATGCGGGGCGGCGTAGCCTGAACAGATGCGTGTGCTCCTTCCCGATCGCGGCGCTCGTGCGGAGCTGGCAGATGTCGCCTCCGGGCGCGGAGGCGGTGTGGACCTTTCGGCCCTCCACGCGCTGCCGCGAGCAGCGGAGTCCCGGCCGGCAGCAGTGCTGATGCTCTTCGGCGTCCTCGATGATCTGCCGAGCGATCGGGATGCCCGGGACGCGGCGGTCTCGGCAGATCTCGACGTGCTCCTGCTGGCACGCGCGGCGACCCTCAGCTCGCATGCCGGCCAGATCGCCTTTCCCGGCGGGCGGGTCGACCCGGCGGACGACGGACCGGTCGCGACGGCCTTGCGCGAGGCACGCGAGGAAACAGGGCTGGACCCCGAGGGCGTCGACGTGCTCGGTGTGCTCGACGAGGTGCCCCTCGCGTATTCGCGTCATGTCGTGAGTCCGGTGCTCGGGTGGTGGCGACAGCCGACCCCGGTGGGAGTGGTGGATGAGCGCGAGTCGTCGGATGTGTTCCGCGCTCCCGTCGCCGACCTTCTCGACCCGGATCGTCGTGGCACGGTCGTCGTGCGACGCGACGGTCAGACGTGGCGCGGACCCGCCTTCACCGTCCCTCATGCCGCTGGTCGACACCTCGTGTGGGGGTTCACCGCGATCCTGCTGGATCGCCTGTTCGACCGGCTCGGATGGGCCGAACCGTGGGACCGCGCGCGGGAGCTGCCGCTGGAGATCCCGGACCGATGAGCGAAGAGCCTCGTTCACACGAGGTGAACGAGGCTCTTCGCGGCGCTGAGCGGGGTCGCCGGATCAGTACCAGCCGACAGACTGCGAGTGGTCCCACGCACCGCAGGGCGAACCGTAGCGGCCGGAGATGTAGCCCAGGCCCCACGAGATCTGGGTCGCGGCATTGGTCTGCCAGTCGGCACCCGCCGAGGCCATCTTGCTGCCCGGCAGAGCCTGCGGGATGCCGTAGGCACCGCTCGAGGCGTTGTACGCCTGGTAATTCCAGCCAGACTCCTTGTTCCACAGGGCGACCAGGCAGCTGAACTGGTCGTCGCCCCAGCCGTAGCCGCCGAGCATCCCGCGCGCGATGGACTGCGCTTCGCCGGCGCTGGTGCCGCCCGCGGCGTAGCCCGGGTCCGGAACACTTGAGACGGATCCGGTGGACGCGGCCTGCTCGGCGGCGGCGGCCTCCTCTTGCGCGGCTGCTTCGGCGGCTGCCGCCTCAGCGGCCGCCGCTGCTTCGGCCTCCTTGCGCGCCTTCTCGGCGGCCTCTTCCTCCGCCTTCTTCTGCTCGGCGGCTTCGAGGCTGCCGCGCATGCCGGCGACGTCTTCGGAGACGGCTGCGACCAGGGTCGTGACGTCCTCGGTCATGTCTGCGACGGCGGGGGAGGGCAGCAGGTGAGCGCCGTCGAGATCCTCGATGGCCTCCTCGAGCGCATCTGTGTCGACGTCGGTCGAGGCGTCACCGAGGTCGAGGCCCGAGTCGGCGACGTCGCTTTCGACGTCGTCCGCCGATGCGAGGGCATCTGCGGCGGCGATGAGAGCCTCTTCGGCCTCGTCGCTGATGTCGTCGAGGTCGAAGCTCGTCGCCGAGCCGGTCGGCGCCGGCGTGGCGGTGGTGTGCGACGCGAGCGCGTAGGCGGCCAGAGCGGGGGTGGAGGACGCGGAGGCCTGCGACACCGCGGTGGTGCCGGTCACGGCGCCGACGGCGAGTACGCCGATGGCGAGGCTCGCGGCCGCGATGGCGGGGCGTCGACGATTGCGGCGTGCGATCTCGCGTCGGACGCGTCGACTGGGGGCAGGGGAGGACGTCGTGTTCGTGTGCATCAAAACCAGGTTCCGTATCGGGTATCCGCGCCGTCGTGACGGCGTTCCGCGTCGGCAGAAGCAGACACAAGTCCCAGAGTCTGCCAGACCGGACCTGAATGTGACCCGAACGTTACCTCCGGGAGCTGGTGATCTTTGATGCGGTGTGCAGGGGACACCCGGCTCTCACGCGATCGGATAGCACCGTCGGAGGACGGCGCGCTGCGCGAGCGTCCACGCCAGAGACACGCACAGGTAGACACCGGCGGCGAGTGGCAGAACGGCGACGGCCACGAGCGGGGCGAAGTGCAGTGCGCCGGCCAGCCTCGTCGGTCCGGGCGGCATCCCCGGAGGAACGGAGATGGCTGCGGTGCGACGCGAGAACTCGGCGATCACGGCGACGAGGATCGCCAGCACCGCGAAGACGAGCAGGGTCGCCGGGTCGCCGAGCGCGCCGACCACCGTCGTCCCCAGCGAAGCGCCGAAGAGCCTTCCGCTGAGGAGAAGGTTCGCTTCGCCGGCGATGTCAGCATGCACGAACACGGCGTAGAGGATTCCGAAAACTGGCGCTTGCGTCACTGCCGGCAGGCATCCTGCGATCGGCGAGACGCCGTGGCGCCGGTACAGCTCGACGATCTCTCGCTGCAAGCGCTCCGGCTGCCCCTTCCATCGTTCTCGGAGTTGGGCAATGTCCGGTGCGAGTCGGGCGCGCGACTGCTCCGCGCGAGCTCCGGCGATTCCGGCGGGGATCAGTGCGGCACGCACGAAGAGGGTCGCGGCGACGACGGCGAGGGCCGGGGCCCCGGTTCCCGCGACGGGTGCGAGCAGGTCGGCGAGCGCGGTGAGGGCGTGATAGACCGTCGAGAGGGCGGTCGAGAAGGGGGGAACGGTGAAGAGGTCCATGGGCATCCGAATCTGTGGTGGCGTCGAGAGGGAAGACGACCACGAAGGGATGCCCGCACCCGGCGGGGCGCGGCTCGGTCTACGTGGCCGGCGCCACGTGGCCCGGTGCCCGCGACCGCGGATGCCCCGGAGCGTCGGGGTCGCTCTGCGCGAGGGGTGCCGAGGGGGAGATGGCCGCGGACGCCGTCCGCCGGCGGCACGCCCCGTTCTCGTCGACCGGAGGAACGCGCAGGGCGATGAGAAGAACACCGATGACGAGCGCCGCCGTGACGGCGAGAGCGCCGACGGAGGCGACGGAGGGGAGTGCGCCGACCTGCCCCGTCGGTCCGAGCGGCGTTCTCGGAGGAACGGACAAGGCTGCGGTGCGACGGCGAACGCGGCGAGGGCGACCTCACACACGATGTCGATCATCGTGGCCTCCTCTGCGAACGTCACCCACACGGTAGTGCGTGGGTCATTCGCCGGCCAGGTGCACCGTCCATCCCAGGCGCGTCAGCGCGGCGGCGAGCGTGGATGCGGCGGCGCGGGCCGCCCCCTGGCCGACGGTCGAGTGCACGTCGATCGCGAGAGGAGGTGGGTCGGCGAACTTCGGCATCTCGACCTCCGCCCACTCGTTCGCCGCGAGGCGCACCCGGGGGTGCGCGGTGCCGACGCCCGTGACCTCGCCGTCGCAGGCGAACGCGATCACGTCGAGGGCGTCGGGCTTGGTGATGGGCAGGTTCACCACGAGAGTGACCGTCGCGCGCGAATCGCGGTGCTCAGTCATCCGGGGCACCTGTGTAGCCGATCAGCCAGGTCACTCCGAACGCGTCGCGCACCTGACCGTCCCAGTCGCCCCACGCACGCTTCTGAAGGGGGGCGATGACACGGCCGCCGGCGGACAGCTCGACGAACCAGCGACGGAGGTCGTCGACAGGGGCCGCGTCGAGAAGCGACAGGAACAGGCCCACGCTGTGGAAGCCGTCCTCGTCAGCGCCGGCGTCGCACGCGAAGACCGTGACCGGGCCTGTCAGCATGCCGTGGGCGATGTCGTCATCCGGCCCGTCGGTTCGGCCGAACGCGGCGTACGTGTGCAGGTCGAGGTCACCCCCGAAGATGCGGGCGTAGCGCTCGAGGGCCTGCCGGGCGTTGCCGGGGAAGCAGAAGTACGGGACCGCGGCCGTGGTGGTCATGCCGAAAGGCTAGCTCTGCGGTGAGGCGGGCGGGAGCAGCACGAGCTTTCCGACGTGTCGCCGCGACGAGAGCGCCTCCTGTGCACGACGACCCACCGACCGCCGGGACGAAGCAACGGGATGCCGGCGCGGACATGGGGCCCGGCGACGACGTCGAGCACCGCGGTGACGCCGTCGGGGGCGATCCGTCGCACGTCCGACCACACATCGCCCGCGCGATCGACGACGTGAGGGGCGCCTGCCTCGCGCACGCCGTCGGCCTTGCTCGCGCTGCACACGGCGATCACATCGGCCCCTCGGGCGACGGCCAGCTGCACCAGCGCGACACCGACGCCTCCAGAAGCGCCGGTGACCACGATCACGTCATTCGTCGAGCCGCATCCCCACCCTGTACGCGGGGAAGTCGATCGGCCCGATCCAGCCCGTGGCGGCGTCAGGGTCGTCCGGCGTCCCGTACGCCCCCTCACGTGTCCAGAGGTCGGTGTTGTTCAGGGAAGCCGCGGCGACCCGGATGCGGACCTGACCGGGAGCAGGTGTGGGAACCGGGATGCGGTCGACGGTCAGGACCTCCGGTCCTCCGGTCCTCCGTGGGCGCGGATGCGGGCGGCCCTCAAGTGGGGGATGCTGTTCATATGAGACTCCGCTGAGAGTGTGGACCGGCCCCGAGGTGCTCAATCCGGGATTTTGCGGAGCGCGTCGCGCTTGTGCGCCGCCTGAGACCCGGTCTTCTCCGATGAGACGATGTAGGCGGGTTCGTCCTTCGAAGCCGTGAAGTGCTGTCCCGCGAAGGTGAAGTCGTCGGTGCGAACGTCGTCGACCGTTCCCCGCGTCCTTCCCTGAGAGGTGTCCCAGCTCACCCTGTCGCCGGCGTGGAGAGATGCTCGTTCGCTCATGGCCCCGACTCTCGCATCGCGACGGCTGCTCCGGAGAGGGCTTGACAGGGCGCGGCGTGAGGTGGAATCACGTCGTGATGCTCTGTTAGCATTGAGCGTCACTCGTGTGGCCGCTTCGTCACGCCATGGTGTGCGCGTTCCGGTTCCGTCCGGCAGCGGCACGAGGGGCATCGCATGACCACAATCCATTCCGCATCGCCGACGGCATCTCGCGTGTCCGAAGGCGGAGCCCGAGCACACAACCCTTTAGGACAACCCACTACATGACTACCGCAACGACCGCCCCGGCCACCAAGCAGGTCGCCATCAACGACATCGGATCTGCTGAGGACTTCATGGCCGCGGTCGAGAAGACCCTGAAGTTCTTCAACGACGGAGACCTCATCGAAGGCACCGTCGTGAAGATCGACCGCGACGAGGTGCTCCTCGACGTCGGTTACAAGACCGAGGGCGTCATCCCCTCGCGCGAACTCTCCATCAAGCACGACGTCGACCCCAACGAGGTCGTCAACGTCGGCGACGAGGTCGAAGCCCTCGTTCTCCAGAAGGAGGACAAGGAAGGCCGCCTCATCCTGTCGAAGAAGCGCGCTCAGTACGAGCGCGCGTGGGGCGACGTGGAGAAGATCAAGGAGAACGACGGTGTTGTCACCGGCCAGGTGATCGAGGTCGTCAAGGGTGGTCTGATCGTGGACATCGGGCTCCGCGGCTTCCTTCCCGCCTCGCTCATCGAGCTGCGCCGTGTGCGCGACCTCACGCCGTACCTCGGTCAGGAGCTCGAGGCGAAGATCCTGGAACTCGACAAGAACCGCAACAACGTCGTGCTGTCGCGTCGCGCACTGCTCGAGCAGACGCAGTCGGAGTCGCGCTCGAACTTCCTCAACAACCTGCACAAGGGCCAGGTCCGCAAGGGCACGGTGTCGTCGATCGTCAACTTCGGTGCGTTCGTCGACCTCGGTGGCGTCGACGGTCTCGTCCACGTCTCGGAGCTGTCGTGGAAGCACATCGAGCACGCATCCGAGGTCGTCGAGGTCGGCCAGGAGGTCACCGTCGAGATCCTCGAGGTGGACCTCGACCGCGAGCGCGTCTCGCTGTCGCTGAAGGCCACCCAGGAGGACCCGTGGCAGGTCTTCGCCCGCACGCACGCGATCGGTCAGGTCGCACCGGGCAAGGTCACCAAGCTCGTCCCGTTCGGCGCGTTCGTCCGCGTCGCGGACGGCATCGAGGGCCTCGTGCACATCTCCGAGCTCTCGGGCAAGCACGTCGAGCTCGCCGAGCAGGTCGTCTCGGTCGGTGAAGAGGTCTTCGTCAAGATCATCGACATCGACCTCGAGCGTCGCCGCATCTCGCTGTCGCTCAAGCAGGCCAACGAGTCGGTCGACCCGTTCGGCACCGAGTTCGACCCGGCCCTCTACGGCATGGTCACCGAGTACGACGAGAACGGGGAGTACAAGTACCCCGAGGGCTTCGACCCGGAGACCAACCAGTGGAAGGAAGGCTTCGACGAGCAGCGCGAGAAGTGGGAGCAGGAGTACGCCGCCGCCCACGCGCGCTGGGAGGCCCACAAGGCCGCCGTCGTCAAGGCGATGGAAGCCGAGGCTGCATCGGCGGCTGCCGGCGAGACGCCCTCGTCTTCGTTCACCTCTGACAGCAGCGGCGCGGGAACCCTCGCCGACGACGAGGCGCTGGCGGCGCTTCGCGAGAAGCTGTCGGGTCGCTGAGCCGACACGCACTGACGGTCGACGGGCCGGAATCCTTCGGGGTTCCGGCCCGTCGCCGTTTCCGGCGCACACCCAAGTGGCGTCGGCGACCCTTCCGTCTCGCTAGGGTAGGGCCGTGACCTCGCCAGCCTCGCCGACGGCATCCACCGGTTCACCGCCGCGCGCACCGCTCGTGCTGACGGCGCTCATCCTCGGGGCGCTGGTGTGCAACATCAATCTCGCCGCCGCCAACATCGCGCTGCCCGACATCGGCGACGCCTTCGGCGCGAACCAGACCTCGCTGAACCTCGTCGCGGTCGGATGCTCGCTCGGCCTCGCGATGTCGGTCATGTATCTCGGGGCGGTCGCCGACCGTCACGGACGCAAGCAGCTGCTCGTGCTCGGCCTCGGCCTGACGGTCATCGCCAGCATCCTCGCCGCCTTCTCGGTCTCTGTGGAGATGCTGGTCGCAGCGCGCATCTTCACCGGGATCGCCGCGGGCATGGCGTATCCCACAACGCTGTCGCTGATCACCGCGCTGTGGGCGCCGGGACGCCAGCGCACGCTCGCGATCGCCCTGTGGTCGGCGGTGAGCGCGACCGCCACGGTCATCGGCTCCGTGCTCGCCGGTGTCCTCCTGCTGTGGTTCTGGTGGGGCTCGGCTTTCCTCCTGGCCGTTCCCTTCGCCCTCGCCGCCTTCGTGCTCGTGCTCATCTTCATTCCCTCGCACGTCGCCGAGTCGAGCGAACCCGTCGACCATGTCGGCGGCGCGCTCTCGGTGTTCATGATCGCCGCGCTTGTGCTCGGTCTGGCGACCGTCTTCGCCCCGGACACCGCGACGCTCGGCGGCATCCTGCTCGCGGCTTCGGTCCTGCTGATCGGTGTCTTCGGCTGGCGCCAGGTGACCGCACGTTCTCCGCTCTACGACCTCTCCGTTGCGCGCCGACGGATGTTCTGGGCACCGGCCACGGGGGGCCTCATCGTCTTCGGATCCCTCATGGGGGCGATGTTCGTCGGCCAGCAGTTCCAGCAGAACATCCTCGGCTACTCCACCCTCGACGCTTCGCTGTCGATCATCCCTGCGGGTGTCGGACTGCTCCTGGTCGCACCGCAGTCAGCGAAGCTGGTGCTTACGAGGGGGTCGCGATTCACGATGCTCGTCGGCTATGTCTTCGTTCTCCTCGGCTTCATCACCATGCTCTTCTGGAACGAGAACACGCCCTTCTGGTTCGTCAGCGTCGCGTACCTGTCGATCGGCGTGGGTGCCGGCTTCGCGATGACACCGGCCTCGCGTGCCATCACCGAGTCGACGCCCGTCCGTCGGGTGGGCATGGCCTCGGCGACGGCCGATCTCCAGCGGGACCTCGGTGGATCGATCATGCAGGGGGTGCTCGGCGCGATCCTCGCGGCCGGCTTCGCGCGTGCTTTCGGCAATCTGATCGCCGAGTCGGGTGAGGCGTCGAGCATCAGCTCGCAGGTGACCGCCGCCCTCCAGGCGTCGTATGCGTCCGCGCTCCAGGTCGCTGAGCAGTACCCGCAGTACAAGGACCAGATCCTTCAGGCGGCTCAGCAGAGTCTCGAGACCGGCTCGATCGCCGCCTATGCGGTAGGCGCGATCGCGATCGCGATCGGTGCCGCCGTGGTGTGGCTCTTCCTGCCCGGTCACAAGAAGGAGCTTGAGCTGGTCGCTTCCTACGGCACGGCGACCGAACCGCCGCCGACCTCTCAGGAGTGAGCTCGTGGCATGCTCGGAGCATGCCACTCATCGCCCTCACCGGGGGCATCGCCTCGGGAAAGTCCACCATCGCGGCGCGCTTGGCCGAGCACGGCGCCGTCGTGGTCGATGCCGATCAGATCGTGCGTGACGTTCAGCAGCCGGGCACGCCGGTGCTCAGCGCGATCGCCGACCGATTCGGCGATCAGATGCTTCGCGACGACGGCACGCTCGATCGAGTCGCCCTCGGGGCGGCGGTCTTCGGCGACGGTGAAGCGGTGAGCGCCCTCAACGCGATCGTGCATCCTGCGGTCCGCGCAGAGTCCGAACGTCGATTCGCCCGCGCATTCGAGGTCGATCCCGACGCCGTGATCGTGTACGACGTGCCTCTTCTGGCCGAGACCCGTGCGCGGGACCCGTGGGAGCTCGTGATCGTCGCCCACGCGCCGGCGCAGGTGCGACGACAGCGCCTCGTCGAGATCCGCGGGCTCAGCGGCGCAGACGCCGATGCCAGGCTCGCCTCGCAGGTGTCCGACGAAGACCGACTGCGCCTTGCCGATGTCGTCATCGACACCGCGGGCGACCTCGCGCACACGCACGCGCAGGTCGACGATCTGTGGGAGAACCTGCCCGCCATACTCGCGGCGGTCCGAGGACGGCGTCGCGTCAACCGGCTGCGGTGACGGTGCCCTCGCGTCCGCGTCGTCGGTATCTTCGGATCCCCACGCCGATCGCCACGACACCGCCGATCAGGGCCAGGGCGGCGAGCACCGGCACGAGGATCGCCAGCACCGAGAGCACGAGGGAGGATACGTCTTCCACGGTGCTCATCACCGGCGCGGCGACGCCGCCGGTAGCCGCGTTCGCGACCGGTCTGAATGCCGCTTTCACGCCGTGCACCGCAAGGGCGATGAGCACCCCTACGAGGATCGGCACCCAGGACGAATCCGAGAAGAATGCGGCGGGATCGGTGACGGAGAGGGTTTCAGCGCTCGCGCCGGCGCCGAACACGACGCCGCCGGAGGCGGGGCGGACCACCGTCTGCAAGACGTCGTTGAGGGAATCGACCGCCGGCACCTTGTCGGCGATGATCTCGATGAGCAGCATGGCCCCGATGATCCACAGCGCGATGTCGCTGGAGAGCCATGCCCACGAGGCGGGCAGCTCCACGGCGGGAAGGAACCGGTCGGCGAGCCCGAGCACGAGCAGAGGCATCCATGCGTTCAGGCCCGCCGCGGCGGCGAGGCCCGTGCCGACCAGGAACTCGAGCATCCCTCCACTGTAGGACGCGACGGGCGTACCCTGGAGGCGACGAGGGAGGTGAGGACGTGGGAGTTCTCTCCAGGTGGCGAAGACGCCGATCGCCGTACCGGGCCGTCAGCGACGAAGAGCAGATGTCGCGCTACGTCTATCTGCTCGGTTCGCTTCCGACGAGTGTGATCGAGAAGGCGCACGCCCAGGCCTTCAAGGATCTGCCTCGCGAGAAGCGTCGTGAATTGTTCGAGGAGCTCCGCCCGTTCCTCGCGGACGGTGAGCAGGCGGAGAACGACGACAACGATCTTCTGGCCAGACTCGTTCGGCGGGCCGAGGAGCGCCGAGCAGGTCGCACCATCGACGCCGATGGCGCGGCCGCGAGCGGCGGAGGGAGCGCGGCGCTCGATCCTCGAGACGGCGTCGACCCGCGCGCGCTGATGATGAGCGCAGGCGTGATGACGGTCGTCGCACATCACTTCCTGCTCTCGACGGCGCTGACGACGTACTTCACCGTGGGTGCGGGAGCTCTGCTCGCCGACCAGCCTGCCTGGGTGGGGGATATCACGGGCGTCGAAGCGGGCGCGGCCGGCGGCAGCTTCGACGGCGCGGGCTTCGACGGGGGATTCGGGGGATTCGACGCCGGCGGTCTCGGAGGATTCGACGCCGGCGGCGGCTTCGGCTGACACTCCGGCGCCGATGTCGGAGGGCGCACCTACCCTGGAAGGGTGCAGACCACACGTTCCGTGCGCCCGTTCGAAGTCGTCAGCGAGTACGCCCCCAGTGGCGACCAACCTCAGGCGATCGCCGATCTCGCATCTCGCATCAACGCCGGCGAAACCGACGTGGTGCTTCTCGGTGCCACGGGAACGGGCAAGTCCGCGACGACAGCCTGGCTCATCGAGGCGGTCCAGCGGCCGACGCTCGTGCTCGCGCACAACAAGACGCTCGCGGCGCAGCTGGCGAACGAGTTCCGCGACCTGATGCCGCACAACGCGGTCGAGTACTTCGTGTCGTACTACGACTACTACCAGCCCGAGGCATACGTGCCGCAGACGGACACCTTCATCGAGAAGGACTCCTCCGTCAACGCGGAGGTCGAGCGGCTCCGCCACTCCACCACCAACGCGCTGCTCTCACGCCGCGACGTCGTCGTGGTGTCGACAGTGTCATGCATCTACGGCCTCGGTGCGCCCGAGGAGTACCTGCGAGCCATGGTCGCGCTGCAGGTGGGCGAGCGCTATGACCGCGACGCGCTCATCCGCAAGTTCATCTCCATGCAGTACAACCGCAACGACGTCGACTTCTCGCGCGGCAACTTCCGCGTGCGCGGTGACACGATCGAGATCATCCCGGTGTACGAGGAGTACGCGATCCGGATCGAGATGTTCGGCGATGAGATCGAGGCGCTCTACATGCTCCACCCGCTCACCGGTGACGTCGTGCAGAAGATGGAGTCCGTGCCGATCTTCCCCGCGTCGCACTACGTCGCCGCCACCGAGACCGTGCAGCGGGCGATCGGCACGATCGAAGACGAGCTTGCGGAACGGCTGACGGAGCTGGAGTCGCAGAACAAGCTTCTGGAGGCTCAGCGCCTCCGCATGCGCACGACGTTCGATCTGGAGATGCTGCAGCAGCTGGGCTTCTGCTCCGGAATCGAGAACTACTCACGGCACCTCGACGGGCGTTCGGCGGGGGAGCCGCCGCACACCCTCTTGGACTTCTTCCCCGACGACTTCCTCCTGGTCATCGACGAGTCGCACGTGACAGTGCCGCAGATCGGGGCGATGTACGAGGGTGACGCGTCACGCAAGCGAACTCTCGTCGATCATGGCTTCCGGCTCCCGAGTGCCATGGACAACCGTCCGCTGCGCTGGGACGAGTTCAAGGAGCGTATCGGGCAGAGCGTGTATCTGTCCGCGACGCCGGGACGATACGAGATGGGCATCGCCGACGGCATCGTCGAGCAGATCATCCGCCCCACCGGCCTGGTCGACCCGGAGATCATCGTCAAGCCCTCGAAGGGGCAGATCGACGATCTCCTCGAGGAGATCAGGGTGCGCGTGCAGCGCGATGAGCGCGTTCTGGTCACGACGCTGACGAAGAAGATGGCGGAAGAGCTCACGGACTTCCTCGGCGAGCACGGCGTGAGGGTGAGATACCTGCACTCCGACGTCGACACCCTGCGCCGTGTCGAGCTTCTCACCGAGCTGCGCGCCGGCGTCTACGACGTGCTCGTCGGCATCAACCTCCTCCGCGAGGGTCTCGATCTGCCGGAGGTCTCGCTGGTGTCGATCCTCGATGCCGACAAAGAAGGATTCCTGCGGTCGGGTACCTCGCTCATCCAGACGATCGGGCGCGCCGCTCGAAACGTCTCCGGACAGGTGCACATGTACGCGGACACCGTCACCGACTCCATGCGGAACGCGATCGACGAGACCGAGCGGCGCCGCGAGAAGCAGATCGCATACAACACCGAGCACGGCATCGATCCGCAGCCACTGCGAAAGCGCATCGCCGACATCACCGAGGTGCTGGCGCGCGAGGCCTCCGACACCAACGACATGCTCTCGCGCAAAGACGCCGCCAAGACGAAGAGCGGCAAGGGCAAGTCTCCGACACCGCAGCTGCGCCGAGAGGGCATCGCTGCCGAGGGAGCGCAGCAACTCGAGACGACGATTCAGGACCTTTCGGATCAGATGCTCGCGGCGGCGACCGAGTTGAAGTTCGAACTGGCGGCACGCCTCCGAGACGAGGTGCAGGACCTCAAGAAGGAGCTTCGCGCCATGGAGCGCGCCGGTCACGCCTGACGGGCTGCGCCGGAGTTCAGGCGGATGGGGCGGGGCAGTGCAGCAGCGGCTTGGGACCGGCCCGGTCGACCCGATGGGACGCCATGGCTTTTCCGCACAGTGGGCAGGGGCGCTCCAGCCGTGACGGTTCAGGCGTCGTCTCGTACGGTCCGACCGAAGCCGGCCCAGCAATCGTGATGAGCCTGGCGTTGAGATAGGCGTACCAGCCGCCCGCCGCCCGTACCCGTGCGCGCAGACTCGGCTCACGAGCCTCGCCGTCCGCCGCCGCGTCAGTTCGTGCCATGATAATTAGTGTACTAAGGAAATGAGGGCGGAATGTCCGAGTCGACCGAACCCGCTGAGGATCCGCTTCTTCTCGAGAATCAGGTATGTTTCGCCGTCGTCACGGCCGCGCGGAATGTCCTCTCCGTCTATCGACCGATCCTCGATCCGCTCGGGCTCACGCACCCTCAGTACCTCGTGATGCTCGCTCTGTGGGAGAAGTCTCCGCGCTCGCTCGGCGGGCTCGCCGACATGCTCGCCATGGAACCGGCCACCCTGTCGCCGCTCGTGAAACGCCTCGAATCCCAGGGTCGAGTGACCCGTCGGCGACGCCCCACCGACGAGCGCGTGCTCGAGATCGGTCTCACCGTGGATGGACGTGCACTGCGCGAGCGCGCGCTGGACGTTCCCGGCCGGGTGATGGCCGCGACCGGCCTTCGCGCCGATGACCTCGTCGCGCTCCGTGATGTGCTCGGTGCATTCGCGATCCCGCAGGGTGAGACCGCAGTCGGCAAGGGTCCGGTGGCTCGCGGTGGCAGGCATCGGTGAGTCGAATGTTTCATGATGTTGCGCCCGGTTCGTTACGCCGAGGCGGCTCTGTCACTCTTACTGCGTGACCACGACACTCGACGCCCCTGCCTCGGCCACCACGCCGTCGCGCGGAGGTGCCGTGCGCCTCGACAGCGTCGGGCGCACGTTCGGCACGCCGAACGGCGCCGTCGACGTGCTGCGCGGTGTCGACCTGGAGCTGCCGGCCGGGGAGATCGTCGCGGTGATCGGGGCCTCGGGATGCGGCAAGTCCACGCTGCTTCGTCTCGTCGCCGGTCTCGATCAGCCCAGTGACGGCGCGATCACCGTCGACGGCGATCGGCTGGCCGACACCGACGAACGCGCGGCGATCGCCTTCCAAGAGCCTCGTCTGCTGCCGTGGCGCACGCTGTCGCAGAACGTCGAGCTCGGGCTCCCGCGCGTGCGCGGCTCACGCCGGTCGGCCCGTGCCGCCGGTCGCGAGCGGGTGCGCGAACTCCTCGAACTTGTCGGCCTCGACCACGCGTCGAACCTTCGCCCGCGCGAGGTCTCCGGTGGCATGGCCCAGCGTGCATCCCTTGCGCGCGCTCTCGCGCGCAACCCCGACGTCCTGCTCCTGGATGAGCCGTTCGCCGCGCTGGACGCGCTGACGCGTCTGCGCATGCAAGACCTGCTGCTCGAGATCCACGCCGCGCAGCCGACCACGATTCTGCTGGTCACCCACGATGTCGAGGAAGCGCTCTACCTCGCGGACCGCGTCGTGCTGCTGTCATCGCTGCGCTCGGCGGGGCCCGATGCGCGCTCCATCGCCCAGATCCTCCCGGTCGCCGGGACCCGACCCCGCGATCGCGCAGACAGCGCGTTCACGGACCTGCGCGCCACCCTCCTCGAGGGACTCGGCGTGCACACCCACCACTACAAGACTCCTGAGGAGACCCCATGAGCACCGCCATTCGCCGAACCGTACCCGCGATCGCCCTCGCCGGTGCGATGGCGATGCTCGCCACCGGCTGCATCGCCGGCGAGAACGCCGGCAACACGACCGACAGTGCCGAGGCCACCGGTGAATGGTCCACCGATCAGCTGACGCTGGACTGGGCGACCTACAACCCGCTCAGCCTCGTGCTGCGCGACCAGGGTCTGATCGAGGATGCCCTCGGCGACGACGTCACCGTCGAGTGGGTGCAGTCGACCGGTTCGAACACGGCGAACGAGCTGCTCCGCTCCGGCTCGGCCGACATTGCGTCGACCGCCGGCTCGGCCGCACTCCTCGCCCGTGCCAACGGCTCGCCGATCAAGGTGATCGACATCTACTCGCAGCCGGAATGGTCGGCCATCGTCGTCGACGCCGACAGCGACATCACGTCGGTCGACGACCTCGCCGGCACCTCGATCGCCGCCACGAAGGGCACCGACCCGTACTTCTTCCTCCTCCAGACGCTCGACGAGGCGGGACTCTCGCTCGACGACGTCGAGGTGCAGAACCTGCAGCACGCCGACGGATGGTCTGCCCTCGCCGGCGGTTCGGTCGATGCGTGGGCAGGTCTCGACCCGATCATGGCGGGTGCCGAGGTGGACTCCGGCGCCCAGCTCATCTACCGCAACGTCGACTTCAACACGTACGGATTCCTCAACGCCACGGAGGACTTCATCGACAACCACGCCGATGTCGCGCAGGTCGTCGTCGATGCCTACGAGCAGGCCCGCATCTGGGCCCTCGAGAACCCGGAGGAGACCGCGGCCCTGCTCGCGGAAGCGTCGGGTCTGGACACCGAGGTCGCCGAGACGGTCATCCTCGAGCGTTCGAACCTCGACGTCTCGGGCGTCCCGGGCGCGGACCAGATCGCCGTTCTCGAGCGCATCTCGCCGGTCCTCGTCGACTCGGGCGATGTCCAGGGCGGACAGGAAGCGCTCGACGAGGCGCTCGCGACCATCGTCTACGACGAGTTCGCCCTCGCCGCCACGAGCGAATGACCGTCACAGCAACGACGACCGGCACACGTCGGAAGGGCGGCGCCGCTTCGGCGGCGACGCCCTTCTGGGCGCGTCGCGGCGTGCGCATCGTGGGCGGACTGGTGCTGCCGCTGCTGCTGCTCGCACTGTGGCAGTTCGTCACGACGACGGGGATCATCCCGACGTACCGCCTTCCCACACCCGTCTCGGTCGTGCAGGCGGCCGTTCAGCTTGCTGCGGACGGCACGCTGTGGGTGCACGTCGCGATCTCGATCCAGCGCGTCCTCCTCGGGTTCGCCATCGGCGCCGTGGTCGGTCTCGCCATCGCGGCGATCGTCGGCCTCTCCCGTGCCGGGGAGGTTCTGCTCGGACCCACGATCGTCGCGCTCCGTGCGGTTCCGTCATTGGCATGGGTCCCGCTGCTGATCCTCTGGATGCAGATCGGCGAAGACTCCAAGGTGACCCTGATCGCGATCGGCGCGTTCTTCCCGGTCTTCACCACGGTCGCCGCCGGACTGCATCGCGTCGACCCGCACCTGGTCGAGGCCGGACGGTCCTTCGGGCTTCGGGGGTGGCCGTTGCTGCGCACCATCCAGCTGCCGGCCGTGGTGCCCTCGATGGTCGCCGGCCTTCGTCTCGGTCTCGCGCAGGCCTGGCTGTTCCTCGTCGCGGCCGAGCTCGTGGGCGCCTCGATGGGGCTGGGCTTCCTCCTCACGGAGTCGCAGAGCACCGGGCGCGTCGACCGGATCATCCTCGCCATCGTGCTCCTGGCGCTCCTGGGCACCCTGACGAACGCGCTGCTGTCGCTGTTCGAGCGGGCCGTGCTCAAGCGCTGGCTGTGAGGGAGTGAAGATGTCCGGTTCCGTCCCGCCGGCCGCCGATGAGGCGCGTCTGATCGAACAGCGGACGTTTCCGCCGGATCCGGCCTTCGCCGCACAGGCGAACGTCGGCCCCGAAGCCTCTGCGATCGCCGCCGCCGATCCGATCGGCTTCTGGGACCGCGCCGCCCACAGACTCCAGTGGGAGCGCCCGTGGACGTCGACGCTCGAGTGGCGGCCTCCGGTGCGCGATGAGGACGGCGAGCTGTCCGTGCCGGCCGCCCGCTGGTACGACGGCGGGCGACTGAACGTGGCGGTCAACTGCGTCGACCGTCATGTGGTCGCCGGTCGTGGCGAGAAGGTGGCGCTCCACTTCGAGGGGGAGCGAGGCGACCGCGTGACGGTCACCTATCGAGACCTCCAGCGACGGGTCGCCCAGGCGGCCCACGCCCTCGAGCACCTCGGGATCGAGCCCGGTGATCGGGTGGTCGTCTACCTCCCCGTGCTCATCGAGACGGTCGTCATCGCTCTCGCCTGCGCCCGCATCGGCGCGGTGCATTCGCTGGTGTTCGGCGGTTTCTCGGCCGAAGCCGTGCGATTCCGCCTCGAAGACACCGGTGCGAAGCTCCTGGTGACCTCTGATGGGCAATGGCGACGGGGGCAGGCGGTCGAGGTCAAGTCCGCCGCCGATGCCGCCGCCGACGGACTCCCGCATCTCGAGCACGTGCTCGTGGTGCGTCGCACCGGCCAGGACGTCGACTGGACACCGGGGCGCGACCACTGGTGGCACGAGGTGGTGGAGACCGCTCCGGAGGTGCACGAGCCCGCCGCGTTCGACGCGGAGCATCCGCTGTTCATCATCTACACCTCGGGGACGACGGGGAAGCCGAAGGGTCTCGTCCACACCTCCGGCGGTTATCTGACCCACGCGAGCTGGGCGCACTGGGCCCACTTCGACGCGAAGCCCGACGACGTGCACTGGTGCACGGCCGACCTCGCGTGGGTGACGGCGCACACGTATGAGCTCTACGGACCGCTCTCCAACGGACTGACGCAGGTGATCTACGAGGGCACGCCGGACACTCCGCATCGCGAACGGCATCTGGAGATCATCGAGCGCTACGGCGTCACGGTCTACTACACCGCGCCGACACTCATCCGCACCTTCATGACGTGGTGGGGCGACACGCTGCCGGCCGGGTATGACCTGACATCGTTGCGACTGCTCGGTACCGTCGGCGAGGCGATCAATCCGGAGGCATGGATGTGGTTCCGGCGAAACCACGGCCGGGACAGCCTCGCGATCGTCGACACCTGGTGGCAGTCGGAGACGGGTGCCGCGATGATCGCGCCGCTCCCGGGCGCAACCACCCTCACCCCGGGGTCGGCCACGGTTCCGCTGCCGGGCATCGACGCCGCGGTTGTCGACGACGACGGCGAACCGGTCGCGCCGGGCCGCTCCGGCACCCTCGTCGTCCGTCGTCCCTGGCCGGGGATGGCACGCACGATCTGGCGATCCCCGGAGCGCTATCGCGACTCCTACTGGTCGCGATTCGCCGGACACGGCGAGTGGGGCGGATACTACGTGGCGGGGGACTCCGCGACGGTGGACCAGGACGGCGCGATCCGGGTGCTCGGCCGGCTCGACGATGTCGTCAACGTCTCCGGTCACCGGCTGTCGACGATCGAGATCGAGTCGGCGCTCGTCGCTCATCCCGCAGTCGGAGAGGCGGGGGTCGCCGGCGTGGCGCATCCGATCACCGGTCATGCCGTCGCCGCCTTCGTCGTACTGCGCGAACCGGTCGACATCGAGACGCTCCGCGCTCAGGTCGCGGTCGAGATCGGCCCCGTGGCCAAGCCCGCTCACGTCATCGTCGTGCCCGATCTGCCGAAGACCCGCTCGGGCAAGATCATGCGCCGACTGCTGGTGCAGATGTGGCAGGGTGACGTGTTGGGCGACATCACATCCCTGCAGAACCCCGATGCCGTCGAAGGCGTCCGCGACGCGATCGCACGCCTGAAGGGCGCCGGCCAGTCGGCGACACCCGCCGAGGACAAGGAGAACGAGTGACCGAGCATCGATTCGGCTTCCGCACGCGCGCGCTGCACGCCGGGGGCACCCCGGATGCGGCCACCGGTGCTCGCGCGGTGCCGATCTATCACACGAGCTCGTTCGTCTTCGACGACGCCGCCGACGCGGGGAACCTCTTCGCGCTTCAGAAGTACGGCAACATCTATTCCCGCATCGGCAATCCGACCGTCGCCGCGCTCGAGGAGCGCATGGCGTCCCTCGAAGGCGGGATCGGAGCGGTCGCGACCGCCAGCGGCATGAGCGCGGAGTTCATCACGTTCGCCGCGCTCGTCGGCGCAGGAGACCACGTCGTCGCGTCGGCGCAGCTCTACGGCGGAACGATCACGCAGCTCGACGTCACGCTGCGGCGGTTCGGCGTCGAGACGACATTCGTCGCCTCATCGGATCCCGCCGACTACGCCGCCGCGATCCGGCCGGAGACGAAGGTCGTCTACACCGAGGCGATCGGGAATCCCGGTGGGGAGATCGCCGACATCGCCGGACTCGCGAAGGTCGCGCACGACGCGGGTGTGCCGCTCGTCGTCGACGCGACGCTGGCGACGCCGTACCTCCTGCGCCCCATCGAGCACGGCGCCGACATCGTCATCCACTCGGTCACGAAGTTCCTCGGTGGTCACGGCACCGCTCTCGGCGGTGTCGTGGTCGAGGCCGGCACGTTCGACTGGGGCAACGGCACCTTTCCCGCGATGACCGAGCCGGTGGTCTCCTATGGGGGCATTAAGTGGTGGGACAACTTCGGCGAGTACGGCTTCCTCACCAAGCTTCGCAGCGAACAGCTGCGTGACATCGGCCCGTCGCTCAACCCGCAGGCCGCCTTCACGCTGCTGCAGGGAATCGAGACGCTGCCGCAGCGCATGGATGCGCACCTCGCCAACGCGAGAATCGTCGCGGAGTGGCTCCGGACCGACCCGCGGGTGTCCTTCGTGACCTGGGCAGGGCTCGATGATCATCCGCACGCCGAGCGTGCGCGCCGGTACCTGCCTCTCGGTCCGGGGGCGGTGTTCGCCTTCGGCGTGGCTCCGGCGGGGCGATTCGAGGACGACGCGGCTCGAGAGGCGGCCGCGCGCAAGGCGGGGGAGACCTTCATCGACTCGGTGACCCTCGCCTCGCACCTGGCGAACGTGGGTGACGCGCGCACCCTGGTGATCCATCCCGCCTCGACCACCCACCGCCAGCTCACACCCGAGCAGCTGATCGCAGCGGGGACCCCGGCTGACCTCATCCGGATCTCCGTCGGGCTCGAAGACCCCGAGGACATCGTGTGGGATCTCGACCAGGCCCTCACCGAAGCGACGGGAGCGACCCGATGACCGATGCCGCCTTCTGCGCCCTGCCCACCGCGCCGCCGGCTTCGGCTGATCGCACGTGGCAGGCTCCCGGAGCCCAGGCGCGCCACGACCTGCTGCGGCGCACGCGGTCGGTGGCGATCGTCGGCGCCTCCGACAATCCCGCCCGCGCAAGCTACTTCGTCGCGACGTACCTCACGAGCAGCTCGCCGTACGACGTCTACTTCGTGAACCCTCGGGCCACGTCGATCCTGGGGCAGCCGGCCTACGCATCGCTGTCTGACCTGCCGGTCGTCCCCGATCTCGTCGACGTCTTCCGTCGCCACGACGACCTTCCGGGCGTCGCTCGGGAGGCCGTCGAGGTCGGCGCCGCCGCGCTGTGGCTCCAGCTGGGGTCGTGGAACGAGGAGGCGGCGGCGATCGCGGAGCACGCCGGGCTCGCGGTGGTCATGGACCGGTGCATCAAGATCGAGCACGCGCGATTCCACGGCGGCCTGCATCTCGCCGGTTTCGACACCGGCGTGCTGAGCTCGAAGCGGCAGCTGCTCTCCCGCTGATCGGCTGACGGAAGCTCGTCCGGCGAGCTGCCGCGTGCGCCGCGGGCGAACGCGGTCCCGGAGCCGATGTCGGAGGTCGCGCCTACACTTGACGGGTGCCCATCGTCCCCGTTCCCCTCACCGGAAAATCCCCCGCCGTCTCGAGCGACAAGCTGAGCGTGCGCGGCGCTCGCGTGCACAACCTGAAGGACGTCGACCTCGACATCCCGCGTGATTCTCTCGTCGTCTTCACGGGCCTGTCGGGGTCGGGCAAGTCGAGTCTCGCCTTCGACACGATCTTCGCGGAAGGACAGCGTCGCTACGTCGAGTCGCTGAGTGCCTACGCACGTCAGTTCCTCGGTCAGGTGGACAGACCCGACGTCGACTTCATCGAGGGTCTGAGCCCGGCGGTGTCGATCGACCAGAAGTCGACGAACCGCAACCCGCGCTCGACGGTGGGCACGATCACCGAGATCCACGACTACATGCGCCTGCTGTGGGCCCGTATCGGAGTGCCCCACTGCCCGGAGTGCGGCGAGATCATCCAGCGTCAGACGGTGCAGCAGATCGCCGACCAGCTGATGGAGCTGTCGGACCGCACGCGCTACCAGATCGTCGCGCCCGTCGTCACCCAGAAGAAGGGCGAGTTCGTCGACCTCTTCAAGGAACTCTCGGCGAAGGGGTACGCGCGCGCCGTGGTCGATGGCGACCTGGTCCAGCTCGCGGAGCCGCCGACGCTGAAGAAGAGCTACAAGCACGACATCGCCGTCGTGGTCGACCGGCTGGTCGCCGGCCCCGACATCCTGGGGCGCGTCACCGACTCGGTGGAGACCGCACTCGGTCTCGCCGGCGGGGTCATGCAGGTGAACTTCGTCGACGAGGAAGGTGACGACGCGTGGCAGTCGTTCTCCGAGAAGCTGGCGTGTCCGAACGGGCATCCGCTGCAGCTCACGGAGATCGAACCGCGCACCTTCTCGTTCAACGCCCCGTTCGGCGCCTGTCCGGCGTGTTCCGGGCTCGGCACCCGCATGTCGGTCGACTCGGATCTGATGCTCGGTGACGAGGAGCTGTCGATCCGCGAGGGCGTCATCATCCCGTGGACAACGCAGGGAAAGGGGCTCTTCCAGTACTACGAGCGACTGCTCGAAGGACTGTCGAACGACCTCGGCTTCTCGCTCGACACGCCCTGGAAGCGTCTGCCGCAGGCCGTGCGCGAAGCCGTGCTGCACGGCGAGAACTACAAGGTCACCGTCAAGTGGAAGAACCGCTACGGCCGCGAGATGCGCTACTCGTCGGGCTTCGAAGGCGTCGTGCCGTACATCGAACGTCAGTACGTGCAGGCCGAGTCCGACACGCAGCGGCAGCGCTGGTCGGAGTATCTGCGCGAGGTGCCCTGCCCGGTCTGCGACGGTGCGCGCCTGAAGCCCGAGGTGCTCGCCGTCCGCGTGCACGGCCACTCGATCGCCGATGCCTCGCGGCTGAGCCTCGCGGATGCGCAGCGATTCTTCGCGGAGATGACGCTCACCGACCGTGAGGCGAAGATCGCCGCACAGGTTCTTCGCGAGATCCGCGCTCGCCTGGACTTCCTCATCCAGGTCGGTCTGACCTATCTGAACCTCAGCAGGTCCGCCGGCTCCCTCTCGGGCGGTGAGGCGCAGCGCATCCGCCTCGCGACGCAGATCGGCTCCGGACTCACCGGTGTTCTGTACGTGCTCGATGAGCCCTCGATCGGCCTGCACCAGCGCGACAACCGTCGCCTGATCGAGACGCTCGTGACCCTGCGCGATCTCGGCAACACGCTCATCGTCGTCGAACACGACGAGGAGACGATCCACGCTGCTGACTGGATCGTCGACATCGGGCCGCGGGCCGGTGTCGACGGGGGAGAGGTCGTGCATTCGGGGCCCCTGTCGGAGCTGCTCGCCGACCGGCACTCGATCACGGGCGACTACCTGGCCGGCCGTCGGGAGATCGCGACGCCGGATAAGCGGCGCAAGCGCGATCGCAAGCGACAGATCTCCGTCGTCGGTGCCCGCGAGAACAATCTCCGCAACGTGACGGTCGACTTCCCCCTCGGCGTGCTGACCGCCGTGACCGGAGTGAGTGGTTCGGGAAAGTCGTCGCTCGTGAACGACATCCTGTACCGGGTGCTCGCCCAGCGCCTGAACGGCGCGCGGAACATCCCGGGCAAGCACACGCGAGTGACCGGGCTCGACAATCTCGACAAGGTCGTGCACGTCGATCAGGCGCCGATCGGGCGCACGCCGCGGTCGAACCCCGCGACGTACACCGGAGTGTTCGATCGCATCCGCGGCCTGTTCAGCGAGACGCCGGAGGCCAAAGCCCGCGGGTACCAGCCGGGGCGATTCAGCTTCAACGTCAAGGGCGGGCGCTGCGAGGCGTGCTCCGGAGACGGCACCATCAAGATCGAGATGAACTTCCTCCCCGACGTCTACGTCGACTGCGAGGTGTGCCACGGAAAGCGGTACAACCGCGACACCCTGTCGGTGCACTACAAGGGCAAGAACATCGCCGAGGTGCTCGAGATGCCGATCTCCGAGGCCGCGGAGTTCTTCGAGCCGATCCAGGCCATCCACCGCTACCTGAAGACCCTGGTCGACGTCGGCTTGGGATATGTGCGCCTCGGCCAGTCGGCGACGACGCTGTCGGGTGGCGAGGCCCAGCGCGTGAAGCTCGCCACAGAGTTGCAGCGGCGCTCGAACGGGCGCAGCATCTACGTGCTCGACGAGCCGACGACCGGACTGCACTTCGAAGACGTCAGGCGACTGCTCGAGGTGTTGAACGGCCTGGTCGACAAGGGGAACTCGGTGATCGTCATCGAGCACAATCTCGACGTGATCAAGTCGGCCGACTGGATCATCGACCTCGGACCCGAGGGGGGTTCCGGCGGCGGCACGCTCGTCGCGACCGGCACCCCGGAGGATCTTGCGCGCGTGCCGGAGAGTCACACGGGCGCCTTTCTCGCCGAGGTGCTGTTCCCGGCCGAGCGTGCCGAGGCGCGCAAGGCCGGCTGACCCGATGTCGCCGCTTCCCTACAAGCCCAAGCCGGGGGAGATACCGACCGACCCCGGTGTGTACCGATTCCGGGACGCGGACGGTCGCGTGCTCTACGTCGGCAAGGCGAAGAATCTGCGTGCCCGGCTGTCGAACTACTTCGCGCCGCTGCACACGCTCCACGAGCGCACGCGGCGGATGGTCACGACGGCGTCGTCGGTCGAGTGGACAGTCGTCGCCACGGACGTGGACTCCCTGCAGTTGGAGTACATGTGGATCAAGGAGTTCGATCCGCCGTTCAACGTCAAGTATCGCGACGACAAGTCCTATCCGTTCATGGCGATCACCCTCGCCGACGAAGCTCCTCGCGTGATCGTCACCCGCAATAGACGGATCAAGGGTGCGAAGTACTTCGGCCCGTACCCGAAGGTCTGGGCGGTGCACGACACCATCGATCAGCTGATCAAGGTGTTCCCCATCCGCACCTGCAGCGACTCCAGCTACAAGAAGGCGATGGCGACCGGCCGGCCGTGCTTCCCGGGTCAGATCGGGCGCTGCGGGGGGCCGTGCTCCATGCGGGTCGGCGTCGACGAGCATCGGGCGATCGTGCAGGACTTCGTCGCCTTCATGTCGGGCGGCGACCAGCGGTTCGCCCGAGAACTGACCGCTCGGATGCGCGAGGCGTCCGCCGCCATGGATTACGAAGCCGCAGCGGTCTATCGAGATCAACTCGGGGCCATCGAGGCCGTGCTGGGCAAGAGCGCGCTCGTGCTGACCGAAGACACCGACGCCGACCTGTTCGGGATCGCCGAGGACGAGCTGGCCGCCACGGTGCAGCACTTCGTCGTGCGCGGCGGGCGTGTGCGCGGCGTCCACGCCACGACGATCGAGAAGGAACTCGACATCTCGGGGGCGGACCTCGTCGAGCAGGTGCTGCAGCGCACCTACGGCGAGGCGGCCGACACCGACATACCGAAGCAGGTGCTCGTCCCCTCGCTGCCCGAGGACGCCGCGGAGCTCGAACAATGGCTTCGCGACCGGCGGGGTCGCCCGGTGTCGCTCCAGGTCGCCCGGCGCGGCCGCAAAGCCGAGCTGCTGGCGACGGCGACGCTGAACGCGCAGCAGGCGCTCAACCTGCACAAGACCCGTCGCACGAGCGATTACGTCGCGCGGTCGCAGGCGCTGACCGACCTGCAGGAGGCGCTCGACCTGCACGAGGCTCCTCTCCGTATCGAGTGCTACGACGTCTCGCACCTCGCCGGTACGAACGTGGTGGCGTCGATGGTGGTGTTCGAAGACGGTCTGCCCCGGAAGGATCAGTACCGTTCGTTCGGCATCCCCGAGACCACCGACGACACCGACTCGATCCGGCAGGTGCTGCGTCGGCGTCTGGCCTACCTCGATCAGCCCGAAGCAGATCCCGTGGCCGACCCGTTGGCGTCGGGCGAGGTCGTCACCGAGCGCAAGAAGCCGCGGTTCGCCTACCGTCCGCAGCTGCTCGTGGTCGATGGCGGGAAGCCGCAGGTCGAGGCGGCGGCTCGCGCGCTCGATGAGGCCGGACACACCGAGATCGCGCTGTGCGGCATCGCCAAGCGGCTGGAGGAGGTCTGGCTGCCCGGGGAGGACTACCCGGTGATCCTGCCGCGCACCTCCGAAGCGCTGTATCTTCTGCAGCGTCTGCGTGACGAGGCACACCGGTTCGCCATCACGCATCAGCGCAAGCGGCGGCGGCGCGACATCCAGACCGTCTTGGCCGAGGTGCCCGGGCTGGGGGATGCGCGCATCAAGGCTCTTCTGCGTCACTTCGGGTCCGTCGCGGCCCTCCGCGAAGCGACGACCGAGCAGATCCAGGAGCTTCCGGGCGTCGGTCCGAAGCTCGCGGCGTCGATTCATACCCACCTCACCGCTCGCTAGGCTGGACGTGATGACGGAGGGCGCGATGACGGAGGACGATCAGACCCCGCAGGTCGGCGAGATGCTGATCGTCACCGGGATGTCCGGTGCCGGAAGGTCCACCGCGGCGAACGCCCTGGAAGACCTGGGCTGGTACGTCGTGGACAACCTGCCTCCGCAGATGCTCAAGCCGCTGCTGGATCTGACGGAGATCGCCGGGGGAGCGCTGCCCCGGGTGGCCGTCGTCGTCGACGTGCGGGGCCGCGGCCTCTTCTCCGAGCTTCCGGAGGCGATGCGGGCACTGCGCTCGCGGCGCCCGATCCGGGTGCTGTTCCTCGACGCGTCGGACACCGTGCTCGTGCGTCGCTTCGAGGCCGTGCGTCGCCCGCATCCTCTTCAGGGCGATGGCACGATCGTCGACGGCATTCGGGCCGAACGTACGAGGCTCGCTCCCGTCCGCGAGGACGCCGACGTCATCGTCGACACGTCGGCGCTGAACATTCACCAGCTCGCGACACGTGTCGCCGAGCTCTTCGCCGACGAGGGCGCCGCGCGGCACACCCTGACCATCATGAGCTTCGGCTTCAAGTACGGTCTCCCGCCGGACGCCGACCACGTGGCCGACATGCGGTTCCTGCCGAACCCGTACTGGCACGAAGAGCTGCGCGCGCTGACCGGGGAGGACGACGCCGTGCGCGACGTGGTGCTCGCCGCGCCCGGCGCGGCGACGTTCATCGAGGCGTACGCCGCCTCTCTCGCGCCGGTCCTGGAGGGGTATCAGCGGGAGAACAAGCGACATTCCGTGATCGCCGTGGGGTGCACCGGCGGAAAGCACCGGTCGGTGGCCACGGCCCGGGAACTGGCCTCACGGCTGTCGGGCACGCCCGGAGTGGCCGTTCGCCTGACCCATCGCGACCTCGGTCGCGAGTAGGCTGGAGGATCGTTCCACCCCAGAAAGACCGAGGAGACACGTGTCGCTGACTGCCGACGTGAAGGCCGAACTCGTCGCCGTACGAGACCCGCGACCGACGGCCCGCGTGGCCGAGCTGACGTCACTGCTCCGTTTCTCGGGAGGGCTCCACTCGATCGCCAACCGCGTCGCGGTCGAGGCCGAGCTCGATTCCGATGTCCTCGCCCGACGGGTCGCGCGGGAGTTGGTGGAGCTCTACGGCGTGCGACCCGAGCTCGCGCACGTGCAGAGTTCGGCGGGTCGTGCCGGCGGCCACGTCGCCGTGCGCGTCATCGACGGCGGTGAGACGCTCGCGCGGCAGACCGGCCTTCTGGATCAGCGGCGTCGCCCGGTGCGTGGCCTGCCCAACAAGCTCACCACCGGCTCACGGGAAGATCTCGCGGCCGTCTGGCGCGGCGCGTTTCTCGCATCGGGGTCGCTCAGCGAGCCCGGTCGATCCGCCTCGCTCGAAGTCGCGTGCCCGTCCTCCGAGGCCGCGATGGCCCTCGTCGGGGCCGCCCATCGGCTGAGCATCCCCGCGAAGGCGCGGGAAGTCCGCGGCATCCCGCGGGTCGTCGTCCGGGAGGGGGAGGCGATCCGGCTCACCCTCGCGCAGATGGGAGCATCGAAGGCCGCCGCCGACTGGGATCAGATGAGGCAGCGCCGCGAAGTCCGCGCTGGAGTGAACCGCCTCGTCAACTTCGACGATGCCAACCTGCGTCGATCCGCTCAGGCGGCGGTCGCCGCGTGCGCACGCGTCGAGCGTGCGCTGGAGATCCTCGGTGACGGGGTACCCGACCATCTCAAACAGGCCGGAGAGCTCCGGCTCGCCCATCGTGACGCCAGCCTCGACGAGCTGGGTCACCACGCCGACCCGCCGATGACCAAGGACGCCGTCGCCGGACGCATCCGTCGGCTCCTGGCGATGGCCGACAAGAAGGCCGAGGTCGACGGAGTTCCTGGCACCGAGTCGGCGGTCCCCATCGGCGTCGAAGACTGAGGCCTCCGGCGTGTAGAACACGCTCGGCGGGGGAAGCAACCCCCTCACCACCCTGCTCACCGTCGATAGGATGAGAAGGTCACCCTCGCCGCGCCGGGGCTCTCGGCGCGACGCCGACTAGGAAGCAGAGAATATGGCGACGTACACCTTGCCCGACCTCCCCTACGACTACGCGGCACTCGAGCCGCACATCAGCGGCAAGATCATGCAGCTGCACCACGACAAGCATCACCAGACCTACGTGACGGGTGCCAACACGGCGCTCGAGCAGCTCGCGGAGGCCCGCGAGACGGGCAGTCTCGCGAACGTCAACAAGCTCGAGAAGGACCTCGCGTTCAACCTCGGCGGCCACGTGAACCACTCCATCTTCTGGACGAACCTCTCGCCCGAGGGCGGCGGACGTCCGGAGGGGAACGAGCTCGCCGCCGCGATCGACGAGTTCTTCGGCGGATTCGAGAAGTTCCAGGCGCACTTCACCGCGGCGGCCACCGGCATCCAGGGTTCCGGATGGGCGGTCCTCAGCTGGGACCCGATCGGCGAGCAGCTCATCATCCAGCAGCTGTTCGACCAGCAGGCGAACACGGCTATGGGCACCGTGCCGATCTTCCAGCTGGACATGTGGGAGCACGCGTTCTACCTCGACTACCTCAACGTGAAGGCCGACTACGTCAAGGCGGTCTGGAACATCGCGAACTGGCAGAACGTCGCGCAGCGCTTCGACGCCGCCCGTGAGAAGACCTCGGGCCTGCTGGTACTGTCATAGCGAGCGCGGGCGTCCCGGCGGGAACGCTCGCCGGGACGCCGCTGTCCGACTGAATCGCAACAATCGCGCACCCGCGCACGACACCTCAGGAGCAACTCCGTGACTGTCAAGATCGGTATCAACGGCTTCGGCCGCATTGGACGCAACTTTCTCCGCGCCGCCCTCGAGCAGGGTGCGGACCTCGAGATCGTCGCGGTGAACGACCTCACCGACAACAAGACCCTCGCCCACCTCCTCAAGTACGACTCCGTCGGCGGCCGCCTCGCCGAGGACGTGTCCTTCGACGGCGACTCCATCACCGTCGGCGGCAAGAGCATCAAGGTTTTCGAAGAGCGCGACCCCGCCAACCTGCCCTGGGGCGACCTGGGCGTTGACATCGTCATCGAGTCGACCGGACGCTTCACGAAGGCGGCCGACGCCTCGAAGCACATCCAGGGGGGCGCCAAGAAGGTGCTCATCTCCGCACCCGGCACCGACGTCGACGGCACCTTCGTCATGGGCGTCAACGACGCCGAGTACGACCCGGCGACCATGCACGTCATCTCCAACGCGTCGTGCACCACGAACTGCCTGGCGCCGCTGGCCAAGGTCTTCAACGACAACTTCGGCATCGAGCGCGGCTTCATGATGACCGCGCACGCCTACACGGCAGACCAGAACCTGCAGGACGGCCCGCACGGCGACCTGCACCGCGCTCGTGCGGCTGCCCTGAACATCGTTCCCGCGTCGACCGGCGCGGCAAAGGCCATCGGCCTGGTGCTGCCCGAGCTCAACGGCAAGCTGAGCGGCTCCTCCTACCGGGTGCCGATCCCCACCGGCTCGATCGTCGACCTCACGCTGATCACGCCGACCGAGGGTCTCACCAAGGAGACCATCAACGCCGCGTACGAGAAGGCGGCGGCCGAGGGCGAGCTCGCCGGCTACCTGGCCTACAACGCCGACCCGATCGTCTCGACCGACATCGTCCACGACCCGCACTCGTCGATCTTCGATGCCGGCCTGACCAACGTCAGCGGAAACCTCGTCAAGGTGTCGTCGTGGTACGACAACGAGTGGGGCTACTCGAACCGTCTGGTCGACCTCACCGAGCTCGTCGCCTCGAAGCTCTGATCCACGCCATGGCACTGCGCACCCTCGACAACCTGGGTTCGCTCGCAGGCAAGCGCGTCATCGTCCGTTGTGACCTGAACGTCCCGCTGCGGGACGGGGTCATCACGGACGATGGTCGTGTGCGAGCATCCCTGCCGACGCTCAACGCTCTCATCAACCAGGGAGCACGCCTCGTGGTGTGCTCGCACCTGGGCCGCCCCGGTGGCGAGCCGAACGCCGCCTACAGCCTCGCGCCCGTCGCGCAGCGCCTGTCCGAGCTGCTCGGCAAGCCCGTCGCCTTCGCACGCGACACCGTCGGCGAGTCGGCTCATGATGCGGTCTCCTCCCTCGAGGACGGCGACATCGCCGTGATCGAGAACCTGCGCTTCAACGCGGGTGAGACCGCCAAGGACGAATCCGAGCGCCGCGCATTCGCCGGCCAGCTCGCAGAGCTCGGGGATGCGCTCGTGTCCGACGGCTTCGGCGTCGTGCACCGCAAGCAGGCGAGTGTCTACGACCTCGCGGAACTGCTGCCCTCCGCTGCCGGTCTCCTCATCGCCAAAGAGCTCGAGGTGCTCGATCGACTCACCGAGACGCCCGAACGGCCCTACACCGTGGTGCTCGGCGGGTCCAAGGTCAGCGACAAGCTCGGTGTGATCGAACACCTGCTGCCCCGCGTCGATCGGCTTCTGATCGGCGGTGGCATGATGTTCACGTTCCTGGCGGCCAAGGGACACAAGGTCGGCTCGAGCCTCCTCGAGGAGGACCAGCTCGAGACCGTCAAGGGATACATCGCCTCCGCCGAAGATCGCGGCGTCGAGATCGTCCTGCCCGTCGACGCGGTCGTCGCGTCGGCCTTCGCAGCGGATGCCGATCACGAGGTCGCTCCGGCAGACGCGCTCGAAGCGACCGCCTTCGGTGCGTCCGGATTGGGACTGGACATCGGACCCCGTACGGCCGACGAGTTCGCGGCGCGCATCCGTGACAGCCGCACCGTCTTCTGGAACGGGCCCATGGGCGTGTTCGAGATGCCGGCATTCGAGTCGGGCACGCGGGCCGTCGCTCGCGCGTTGTCGGAGGTCGACGGTCTCGGCGTCGTCGGCGGCGGCGATTCCGCGGCCGCCGTGCGACAGCTCGGCTTCGCTGACACCGACTTCGGTCACATCTCGACCGGTGGTGGCGCGAGCCTCGAGTTCCTCGAAGGAAAGAAGCTCCCCGGACTGGAGGTCCTCGGATGGCAGCAGTGAACACCTCCGATGCGCGCACCCCGCTCATCGCCGGTAACTGGAAGATGAACCTCGACCACCTGCAGGCGGTGGCGTTCGTGCAGAAGCTGCACTGGACGCTCAAAGACGCCAAGCACGAGGACGGCAGCGTCGAGGTCGCCCTCTTCCCGCCGTTCACCGACCTCCGGACGGTGCAGACGCTGCTCGACGCGGACAAGATCCCCTTCGCGCTCGGCGCGCAGGATCTCTCGGTCAAGGACTCCGGTGCCTACACCGGCGAGATCTCGGGCGCGTTCTTGAGCAAGCTCGACTGCGGATACGTGATCATCGGACACTCCGAGCGTCGTGAATACCACGCGGAGTCGGATGAGGTCGTAGCGGCCAAGGTGCAGGCGGCGCTGAAGCACGAGCTCGTGCCGGTGATCTGTGTCGGTGAAACGGCGGAGGACCTCGAGAAGCACGGCGCCAGCGCCGTTCCGGTCGCTCAGCTGAAGGCGGCGCTGCACGATGTGCCGGCGACCGCCGACATCGTCGTCGCCTACGAACCGGTGTGGGCGATCGGATCGGGTCAGGCCGCCACGGCCGAGCAGGCGCAGGATGTCTGCGCGAAGCTGCGGGAGGTCATCGCGTCCGAGCTGGGCGCAGACGCTGCCGCTCGCACGCGCGTGCTCTACGGCGGCTCCGTCAAGGCGGCGAACATCGCCGGCTTCATGCGACAGGCCGATATCGACGGTGCGCTCGTCGGCGGTGCGAGTCTTCTGGTCGACGAGTTCTCCTCGATCATCCGCTACCAGAAGCACGTCGGCGTGTGAGCGACACACCCCGGCCGCCTCTCATCGGCGGTCGGGGTATCGCTTGCGTATACTGAACGCTTGTGCGATCCGACGCGGTCGACGAAAGGTGTATGGAACCAGTGCAGATCCTCGAGTTCGTGCTGCAGGTGCTGCTGGGTGTGACCAGTCTCCTGCTCACCCTCCTCATTCTTCTCCACAAAGGGCGTGGCGGCGGCCTGTCCGACATGTTCGGCGGCGGCATGACCTCCGCCCTGGGCTCGTCGGGTCTCGCGGAGCGCAACCTCAACCGGTTCACCGTGATCCTTGCGCTGGCGTGGTTCGTGTCGATCGTGGCCCTCGGCCTCATCACGAAATTCCAGGCTTTCTGATGGCTACGGGAGGAAACGCCATCCGCGGCACGCGCGTCGGTGCCGGCCCCATGGGCGAACAGGATCACGGCTACCACGCCGACCGCGTCGCGATCTCGTACTGGGATGCGCTGGGGAACGAGACGGTGCGCTACTTCGTCGCGGACATCGATCCGGCCGAGATCCCCGACGTGATCGACTCGCCGCACTCGGGCCTTCCGGCGGGGCGCGACAAGGAGAACCCGCCCGCCGTCGCGAAGACCGAGCCCTACAAGACCCATCTTGCGTACGTCAAGGAACGTCGCTCCGACGATGAGGCGGCGCAGCTTCTCGACGAGGCGCTGACCCAGCTGCGGGAGCGTCGCGGCCAGGCCTGACGAAGGGTCGACAGAAGAGGCGCCGGGCCCGTCGCGGGTTCGGCGCCTCTCTGTCGGATCAGTACTCCCGGTCGATCAGCTCCGGGGGGACCTGAGCGGCTGCCGCCTGATCCACGAAGAACACGGTTCGTCCGCGACCCTTCGCGCCGGCAGCGGGGACGCTCGTGTAGCTCGCACCGGCAAGGGCCAGACCGAGAGCAGGAGCTTTGTCGGGCCCTGCCATCACCATCCACACGCGCTGCGACGAATTGATGACCGGGCGCGTCATGGTCAGGCGGACCGCAGGCGGCTTGGGGGAGTCCGTCACCCCGACGACCGCGCGGTCCACGATGAGGATCTCGGGCCTGTCCGGGAACAGCGATGCGATGTGACCGTCGGGGCCGACACCCAGGAAAGCGATGTCGAAGCGTGGCCAGAGCTGGCCGTCGGCGGCGAACGTCGCGAGATCGTCCGCGTATGCCGCGGCCGCGCCTTCGAGATCGTGCAGACCGTCACTGGAAGCCATCGCGTGCACGTTCTCGAGCGGAACGTCGATGTGGTCGAGAAGGGCCTCACGCGCCTGCGTCTCGTTGCGCTCCGGGTCGCCGCGCGGCAGGAAGCGCTCGTCGCTCCACCAGACATGGACCCGCGACCAGTCGATCCCCTCCGCCTGCTGCCGGACGGCGGCGAGGACCCGCCCGCCCATCGAGCCCCCGGTGAGCGAGATGTGGGCCGTGGCGCCCTCGTCGATGCGCTTGCGCAGCCGGTGAAGGAATCGGTCGGCTACGGCATGCGCGAGAGCGTCGGGATCTGCGGCGATCACGACGCTCTTCTCGACGAGATGCTCAGTCATGCAGACCCTTCGATGGTCGGTCCAGGCGTGTCCACCCTTCGGTGATGACCCGACCGTACAGCACATCGGCGTCCAGACGCCGCAGCTCCTCGGCTAGGCACTCGCGAAGCGTGCGACGCGGGAACGCGAGCTCGTGGGTGGGCTGCCCCGGCTGAGTCAGGACAGCCACGCCGGACTCGGGACGCTCGAGCGTCACCTCGCCGCTCTCTCGCACGAGAGTCACGTTCTTGATGCCGTGAGGCCAGTCGTCGGGGTCGAGGTAGCCCCAATCCACCGGTACGTCGAGGGCGAGCCGGAGCCAGGCGGCGAGCAGCGCCGTGGAGGGTGAGTCGGCGGCGCCACGGACCCGGACGGACGTCACCGGCTCGTAGGGCGGCTGGTCCAGGATCGCGGCCAGCTGCTCGCGCCAGCGCGTGAGGCGTGTCCACGCGAGGTCGGTGTCACCGGGGGCATAGTGCTCGCCCAGCGACGCGACCCACGCCGCAGGGTCGGACTTGGTCGCCGCGTCGGTGATCCGCCGCTGCGCGATGCGGCCGATCGAGGTCTCCGAGACGTGTTCGGGCGTCTGATTCGGCCACCAGACGACGACGGGCGCATCCGACAGCAACAAGCCGGTCACGAGGCTCTCGAGGTTGGAATCGCCCGCTTCGCCGTGTGCGTGCAGCGTCACGACCTCACTCGCGCCGGCGTCGCCGCCGACCCGGATCTGTGCGTCGAGGCGCGGTTCCTCGTCGTCATCGGCGTTGATCATCAGCACGATAACGCGCATCGGGTGTTCGCGGGACGCGTCGTTGGCGGCGTCGATGGCCTCTTCCATCGCGGCCTCGCGCGTGACGATCACGAGCGTCAGAACGCGACCGAGGGCGACGGCGCCGCCTTCCTCGCGGACGCTGACCAGCGCGCGGCTGATCTTGCTGACGGTGGTGTCGGGCAGATCGATGATCACGGGCGCCTCCAAGTGCGGCCATGGCGGGCGAGGAGCTCATCGGCCGATGCCGGGCCCCACGATCCGGGAGCGTATTGTTCGACGGGACCACCTTGCGACTCCCAGAACGCCTCGATGGGGTCGAGGATCTTCCAGGACAGCTCCACCTCCTCGTGGCGGGGGAACAGGGGTGGATCGCCGAGAAGAACGTCGAGGATCAGCCTCTCGTAGGCTTCGGGACTGGCTTCCGTGAACGCGTGGCCGTAGCCGAAGTCCATCGTCACGTCGCGCACCTGCGCGCCGGCGCCGGGCACCTTCGATCCGAAGCGGATCGTGACGCCCTCGTCGGGCTGGACTCGGATGACCAGAGCGTTCTGGCCCTGTCCCGAGGTCTGCGAACGCGTGAAGAGCAGTTCTGGCGCGCGCTTGAACACGACGGCGATCTCGGTGACGCGGCGGCCGAGACGCTTGCCCGTGCGGAGGTAGAACGGGACCCCGGCCCAGCGTCGCGTGTTGATGCCGAGGGTGATGGCGGCATAGGTCTCGGTGGTCGACTGCGGATTCATGCCGTCTTCCTCGAGGAAGCCGAGCACCTTCTCGCCGCCCTGCCAGCCTCCGGCGTACTGGCCGCGTGCGGTGGACGTCGCGAGGTTGTCCGGGAGGGTGACCGCTGCGAGCACCTTCTCCTTCTCGGCGCGCAGGTCAGCGGCGTTGAAGGTGATGGGCTCCTCCATCGCGGTGAGCGCGAGGAGCTGCAGCAAGTGGTTCTGGATGACGTCGCGCGCCGCGCCGATCCCGTCGTAGTAGCCGGCCCGGCCGCCGACGCCGATGTCCTCGGCCATCGTGATCTGCACGTGGTCGACGTAATTGCGATTCCAGATCGGCTCGTAGAGCTCGTTGGCGAAGCGCAGCGCCAGGATGTTCTGGACGGTCTCCTTGCCGAGGTAGTGATCGATGCGGAAGATCGAGTCCGCGGGGAACGCGGAGCGCAGGGCATCGTTGAGCTCCTGGGCGGAATCCTGGTCGTGGCCGAACGGCTTCTCGATCACGACGCGTCGCCAGCGATCGGGTCGGTCGGCGGTGTCGTCGACGAGCCCCGACTTCTTGAGCTGTTCGGCGACGACCGGGAACGCCTTGGGCGGGATGGACAGGTAATACGCGTGGTTGCCCATCGTGCCGCGCTCGATGTCCAGCTTCTCGACCGTCTCGCGCAGACGCACGAAGGCGTCGTCGTCATCGAACTCGCCGGGCACGAAACGGATGCCCTGCAGCAGCTGCTGCCAGGTCTCCTCACGGAACTCGGTGCGCGCATGAGCGCGAACGGCCTCGTGCACGACCTCCGCGAAGTCCTGGTCCTCCCAGTCGCGTCGGGCGAACCCGACGAGGGCGAAACCCGGAGGGAGCAGCCCCCGATTGGCGAGGTCGTAGACCGCGGGCATGAGCTTCTTGCGGGAGAGGTCTCCCGTCACGCCGAAGATCACGAGCGCGCTCGGACCGGCGATGCGGTTCAAGCGGTGATCTTCAGGGTCGCGCAGGGGATTCTGCGCGCGTGAGATCTGGGCCGTCATTCGATTGTTCTCCTATTGCGCCGCTTCGAAGAGGGACATCACGTCGACCTGGGGATCGGTGAGCGTCAGGGTGACGACCGGACGGCCGTGCCCTTCGGCGAGGACGGTGGCGTCGCCGGCGGCCTGTGCGTGGATGAGCTCCCCGAAGGTGAAGGGGCGCCCGGGGATCTCGAGGTCGACGTCGGTGCTCTCGAGGATCTGCAGGAAGACCCCGCGGGCGGGACCGCCCTTGTGGAACTGGCCGGTCGAGTGCAGGAACCGCGGACCCCATCCGAACGTCGTCGGCCGGCCGGAGTCGGCCGCGACGAGTTCGCGCAGCCCCTCGAGCGGTGCGTACTCCAGACGATCGACGTAGGCGTGTATCGCGACATAGCCGTCGTCCGGCACACGAGACCAGAGGGCATCGAGCACGCCGGCTATCGTTCCGGCAGCGGCCAGTGCGGGATCGGACACGCGAACCTCGACGCCGTCGACGACGAACGCCGGGTCGATCGACGGGGGTCGCTCGTCGAGCAGCCCGCGGGCCGCGGCCTTGGCCGATTCGACGTCGGGCTGATCGAACGGGTTGATTCCGAGCAGGCGTCCGGCGATCGCGGTGGCATATTCCCATACGACGAACTGGGCGCCCAGGGAACCGCTCACGAGCACCTCACCGTGATGGTGCTCGAAGAGGTGGAACTCCGCCGCGTCATCGACGAGTCTCACGACCTGCAGATCCTCCGGCCGGGTTTCGAGCTCGGGGGAGACGGACAGGAGCGGGACAGGGAGGATGCCCGTCCCCTGCTTTCCGGTGGACTCGGCGATCAGCTGCTCGATCCACTCGGGCAGCCCGACGATGTGGGTCCCGTCCGTGACGAGCCCGAGCTTGTCCCGGCGCGGCTCGCCGCCGGCGATCGCGGCCGCGAGAACGAGCGCGGGGTTGCCGGGGTCGTCTATCGCGACTTCGAGCAGCGTGGCCTCGGCTTCATCGAGCAACTCGACGATGTCGACCCCGGCCAGTCCGGCGGGAACCAGCCCGAAGGCGGTCAACGCGGAATATCGACCGCCGACCGTGGGGTCGGCCGTGAACGTGCGATAGCCCGCGACGCCGGCTGCCGCCTCGAGGGGCGAGCCGGGGTCGGTGACGACCACGATGCGCTCCGCCGGATCGATGCCGACGTCTCGAAAGGCCGCGTCGAAAGCCCGGAGGGCCGAGTCGGTCTCGATGGTCGACCCCGACTTGCTCGAGACGACCAGCACCGTTCGGTCGAGGCCGCCCGCCTCGGCATCACCGTCGATGGCGGCGAGCACCTGCCCCGGCGCCGTGGAGTCGAGGATCGTCAGCGGAACGCCGGCCGTCTGCGCGATGACCTCCGGTGCGAGGGAGGAGCCGCCCATGCCGGCGAGCACGATGCGGGTCGTCCCGTGCGCCACGAGTTCCTCGCGCAGGGCGAGGATCTCGGGGACGAGCGGACGCGATGTGCTGACGGCCTGGACCCACCCCAGCCGGCGGGACGCCTCAGCTTGCGCCGTGGCACCCCACAGGCTGTCGTCACCGGCCGTCAGGGCCGAGGCGACGAGGCTCGAGACGAGACCGGGAAGGGTCCTTTCGACCGCCTCCTCGACATGTCCGGAAAGGTGGAGGTGAAAGCTCACCTCAGGCCTCTGCGGCCTCGGAGAGAGCAGCCTTCACGGTCTCCTGCAGCTCACGCCACGACGCGACGAACTTCTCGACGCCCTCGTCCTCCAGGACCTGCGTGACGTCGGTGAAGTCCACGCCTGCGGCCTCGAGCTGCGAGAAGTAGTCGTGCGACTCTGCATACGAGCCGGTCACGGTGTCGCCGGTGATCTCCGCGTGGTCGAAGGTGGCCTCGAGGGTCTTCTCGGGCATCGTGTTGACGGTTCCCTTGGCCACGAGCTCCGTGACATAGAGGGTGTCCGGCAGGGCCGGGTCCTTCACACCCGTCGATGCCCACAGGGGGCGCTGCACGGTGGCGCCCGCCTCCAGCAGGGCCTTGGCGCGGTCCGAGGCGAACTTCTTCTGGAACAGCTCGTAAGCCAGACGCGCGTTGGCGAGTCCGGCCTTCGACGACAGGGACGAGGCCGTTTCGGTGCCGATGGCCGCGAGGCGCTTGTCGACCTCGGTGTCCACGCGGGAGACGAAGAACGACGCCACCGACTGGAGGGTGGAAATGTCGTGCCCGGCCGCCTGCGCCTTCTCCACTCCGGCGAGGTAGGCGTCGATGACCTCGTCGTAACGCTCGAGGCTGAAGATGAGGGTCACGTTGACGCTGATGCCTGCTCCGATCACCTCGGTGATCGCCGGGAGGCCGGCCTTCGTCGCGGGGATCTTGATGAGCACGTTGGGGCGGTCCACCTTCGCCGCGAGCTTCTTGGCTTCCGCGACGGTGGCATCGGTATCGTGCGCGAGCTCGGGGGAGACCTCGATCGATACGCGTCCGTCGACGCCGCCGGTCGCGTCGAAGACCGGACGGAACACATCCGAGGCGGCCTGCACGTCGTCGGTGGTGATCTCGAAGATCGCCCGTTCGACGTCGGCCCCGTCCTTGGCGAGCACGGATACCTGGCCGTCGTAGGACTCGCCCTTGGCGAGCGCCCCCGCGAAGATCGTCGGGTTGGTCGTGACGCCGGTCACGTTGCGCGTGATGATCAGGTCGGCGAGGTTGCCGCTGGTGATGCGCTGACGAGACAGGTCGTCGAGCCAGATGCTGACGCCCTCTTCGACAAGGCGTGCGGTGGGGGTGCTCATGCGTTCTCCTCGAGGGTTTCGCGGGCGGCGGTGATGACGGCTTCGGTGGTGATGCCGAACTTGTCGAACAGGGTCTGGTAGTCGGCGGAGGCGCCGTAGTGCTCGATCGAGACGGACCGGCCGCGGTCGCCGACGATGCCGCGCCAGCCCAGGGCGAGTCCGGCTTCGACGGAGACGCGGGCGGTGATCGCGGTGGGAAGGACGCTCTCGCGGTAGTCGGCGTCCTGCTCGGCGAACCATTCCAGCGACGGGGCGGAGACGACGCGCACGCCCACGCCGTCGGCCGCGAGGGCTTCGCGGGCGGCGACGGCCAGCTGCACCTCGGACCCGGTTGCGATGATGATCACGTCGGGCGTGCCGTTCGGTGCCTCGGCGAGGACGTATGCGCCCTTCGCGGCGAGGTCGGCGGAGGCCAGGACGTCGCCGCTGGCCTCACCGTCACCGCGCTCGAAGGTGGGGATGTTCTGCCTGGTCAGGGCGATGCCGGAGGGGCCGGCGTGGCGGCGGAGCATCTCGTGCCAGATC
>NZ_BTGO01000017.1:0-75098 GCF_042846595.1 Microbacterium sp. MTN4-26 | reverse complement strand
ATTCCAACGCGATGTGCAGCACCGTGTCCGTACTGACTTTGAGTCGGTAGACCGCTCGCTCAAGCCGCAACCGGCGCAGGTGCGCTTTCGGGTTCTCACCCACGACCGCACGGAAGACGCGGTGAAAGTGATGCGGCGAAAGACCAGCGACCGCCGCGATCTCGGCGAGGGTCACCGGCTCCTCGAGACGCTCCTCCATCCAGTGAAGTGCCCGGCTCACACGTTCCGCATGCCGCTGAGCGGTGAGTGGAAGGACGACTGAGGACACGCTTCGAATCTACGAGCGCCGGTCAGTCGGCGTCTCGACGTTTTTTGCGAATCCCACCGAAGCGACTCGCCCCAATGCCCCGAAAGGTCCATATGGACATCGCGTAGACATCTCCCCTGCGAAATGGACAACTCGGAGCGTGACATCTGTAGGAACCGGCTGACGATGAACTGCTGTCGGTCGTCAGAACTGGTCTGCGAGCGCCCTCCGCTGCGCATCCCAATCGAAGTCCTCCAACGTTTTGCGAGCCGGTAACCCGGCGGCCTTGATCCGCAGCTCTGCGCCCGAAGCGTTGCGCGCCGTGGTCTTCCGCGTGAAGGAGCCTGAGTGGGACACTTCTTCTGAGGGCCACCTGTAGGGATCGCTTTGGGGTCGTCGACCGCGCATGAAGGGAGAACCGTGATGACTGGGGATGAAGTGTTCGACACGATCGCTCACGAGATGACTGCGCTTGACGGTGTGTCACGGAACCACCGCGGCAGTCTCATCGTCTCGGGAAGCAGCAGTGGCGCCGTGCGCGCCATGACCAGCGGCGGGCAGGTGGTGGTGAAGCTTGACCCAATGCGCACGGCGGCTCTCGTTGACGCCGGCGTCGGGACACACTACAAGGGTCAGAAGAACGCGTGGCTCCAGCTTCCGGCCGACCTCGACTTTGATCACGTGCGCGGTCTCATCCTCGAGGCGCTGACTGCATGAGAAACCCTTCTTGATTGATGGTCCTGTCCCCTGGTGTGGTGGAGGATCCGGCCGGGTTGTCTTCGTCGTAGACGTTGGTGAGCCATCGTGGTGATAGTCAGTGAGGGCTCGTCGGATCTGATCGACGCGGGAAGCGACCGTGTGGATCGTTGCCGCTCCGCACGATCTCACCACGGAGCGCACCGCCCGCCGCAACTGGACCCGCCCGACGACGCTCGCCACCTGGCCGGGGAGGTCGACCTGAAGGTTCCCAAATACCCGGGGGCGTGACTCACGCCTCGAGGTTCTCGGTCCCGACGAACGCGTTGTGACGCCAATAGATGTTGTCCCGGAAGTGCGCAAACCCGACGCTTTCGTACGACGCAGCGACCTTCTTTCGGGAGCGCCGAAACTCGATCTCGGACAGGTGCTCCCACGGCACCGGTTGCGCGCGGAGAACGATGAGAGTCTCCCTCCCCGTGCCGGTCACCGTCTCCACCAGCGTCGTGAGCAGACGTGGACCAAGGCGCTGACCCCGGTACGGTGGCTCCACAAAGACGCCCTCGACGATCACGAGCTGCGACACCTGCTCGCCAACCAGCGGATCGCGGGAGTCGAGCCACTCGAAGACGTTCTCATCACCGAGAATCGACTCGGTGATCTCGAATGCTTCGCCGCCTACTTGATCGAACACGTCAACGACGTCACCCACCCGGTCGAGGTCGACGGTGTACGCAGTAGCGCGCGCGATGACACGACGCTCCGGCTCCCCCTCGTCGTCGTCATCGAAGATGTACAACGTCGCGTCAGCGGAGATCTTCGCGACGCCCGACGGCAACTCCGTCCAGTTCACGGAGTCCGGTACTCCGACCAGTGGCCGCGTGACCTTCACAATGCACTCAATATCCGTGAGGTCCACGTCAAGTCGCGCAACAACAGCAGACATACTCACCCCTTCAACAACGGATACGCGGCAACGGCATCGTGCCGACAATACCCGGGCGCTAGGGCGTGTCTCTTAAAGCCTTGAGCCAGATGGTGATGGCGCGTAGGACGACGCCGCCGCGATAGGTCAGGGCGAGTTTGTCGTAGCGGGTGGCCAAGGCGCGCCATTGCTTGAAGATGTTGAATCCGCGCTCGACGACGTTGCGGCGCTTGTAGGCCTCGGTGTCGTAGGTGACCGGGCGACCACCCTTGGCGCCGCGGCGCTTGCGGTTGGCGATCTGATCATCGCGTTCGGGGATGACGGCCTGGATGCCGCGCCGGCGCAACAGCTTGCGGTTGGCCCGGGAAGAGTAAGCCTTGTCACCCAGCGCCCGGTCGGGCCTGGTGCGTGGCCGGCCCCCACCCAGGCGCGGTACCCGCAGGGCGTTCATCACGTGCTCGAACATCGGGGAGTCCCCGCCCTGCCCGGGCCCGAGCAGCATCACCAGCGGCCGCATGTTCCCGTCGCACAGGTGGTGGATCTTCGTCGACAGGCCGCCGCGGGAGCGGCCGATGGCGTGATCAGGCGGCTCGATGCGCAGATTCGTGTAATTCGTCAGGTCCCCCTGTGTCCCGGGGCAGGTTGGTGGCGTGCTGATGGGCGCGGTTGATCGTGGAGTCCACCGAGACTTCCCAGTCGATCAGCCCGGCGGCGTCGGCATGGGCCAGCAGGACGCTGTGGATCTTGTCCCACGTCCCATCACCGCTGAAGCGGCGGTGCCGCTTCCACACCGTCTGCCACGGCCCGAAGCACCCGGGTAAGTCCCGCCACGCGATCCCGGTCCGGTAGCGATAGATGATGCCCTCCACCACGGTGCGATGATCGGCGAACGGCCGACCACGACGCCCCTGCGAGGACGGCATCAACGGAGCAATCAGCTCCCACTGCGCATCAGTCAGCAACTCCGTTCGAGACACACACCGAGCGTTCCAGCGACCAGCCCAAACCTTTGGGAGACACGCCCTAGTCGCTTTCCAGGAGAACTGGCTCTTCGCGCGGATGGCGAGCGACGTCTTGCCGAGTCTTTCCAGGATGATGATCGGGTTCATCGGCGCTGTGGTCATCGGCGTGGTCGTGGGGTTCGTTCTCGGTCAGGCGCACCGCCTCCAGGCGATGTTCGCACCCGTGCTCGAGTTCCTGCGCGCGATCCCTGCGGTCGCGTTGATTCCCCTCGTCATCATCGTGCTGGGCCTCGACGACACCGCGAAGGTGATTCTGATCACCTTCATCTGCCTCTGGCCCGTGCTCCTCAATACCGAAGCTGCAATCAGAGGAATGGACCCCGGACTGCGCGAGACCGCCCGGGTGTACGGCATCCACTGGTTCCGCTACGAGTTGCAGGTCGCACTTCCCGCGGCAGCTCCGCAGATCTTTGCCGGAATGCGCACGAGTCTTTCGCTCGCGCTCATCATGGTCGTCGTGAGCGAGATGATGGCGGGAGGCAACGGGATCGGCGTCTTCGTTCTTCAGTCGCAGAGGTCGTTCGCGATCACGGACATGTGGTCGGGCATCGTGCTCATCGGGATCTTCGGGTACGTGTTCAACCTGCTGCTCATCGTCGTCGAGAACCGGGTGCTCGCGTGGCACCACGGCGCGAACACCGCCGTGGAGTGACACCGCGGTCGAGAGGACGCCCTCACACCTCGATGCCGCCGCACCACACACGCAGAACGCGACGCGCGGCAGCGATGTCGGTGAGCGGATCGCCGTCCACCAGCACGAGGTCGGCTCGCAATCCGGGGGTGATCGCCCCCCGATCGTCGAGTGAGAACGCGTGCGCGGCCGTCGAGGTGGCAGCGCGCAGCGCTTCGGCTGTTGACAGGCCGGCGTCCACGAGCAGAGCGAGTTCGTCGTGCATGCTCTCGCCGTATGGCGGCATTGCCCGTTCGAGGAGCCCGATGTAGGCGTCTTCGTCGTGCATGCTCTCGCCGTATGGCGGCGATGCCCGTGTGAAGGACCCGATGTAGGCGTCGGTGCCGGCCAGGACCGGAACGCCCGCGGCATGCATCGCGCGCGTGCTCTCGTGGGCGTGTGCATAGCTCACACCGGGAACGCCCGCTGCGGTGAGATTCGCGGCGACGCCTTTCATCATCGTCAAGGTCGGGATGAACACCGTGCCCTGGGCGAGCATCGTCTCAGCCGTCGCATCGTCGAGCGCGCGGTCGAGTGGAGCATGGGTGATCATGTCGGCCCCCGCAGCGAGGCTCATACGCACAGCTTCGTACAGGGCTGCGTGCGCGATGACCTTGAGCCCCCGCGCGTGCGCAGCAGCCACGAGTGCATCGAGCACGTCCTGGGTGGGACCGGGCAGATCGGCGATGATCTTGATGTAATCCACCCCGTCTGCCACCTGCACCTCGACGAACCGCTCCGCCTTGTCGGGGGAATCGACCAGCGCGACGTCCGGATAGGTCGGAATGCGGCTGTGCGTGCTGCCCTGAGATGTCGCCGCCATGCCGGCGGTGCGGAAGTCAGCGACTCCCCTCAGTCCCCGCAACGACTGGAACTGTGATGCGGGCCATGTCGCCATGTCCAGGCCGGTGGTGACACCGTACGTGGCGAGCGTCTCGAGGGACTCGCGCCCCTTCAGGTGCATGTGACAGTCGATCAGGCCAGGAAGGAGCACCGTACCTTCCGCGTTGACGACAGCGGCACCGACGACGACCGCATCCGCTGATACGTCACCGATGCGCCCGTCGGGCTGGACGACGACCGTCGTGGGGGCGCTCAGACTGTGTCCGTCGAAGACCCTGGTGTTCGTGATCGCGGTCGCAGAGACTGCGCCGAGCGTGGAATCCGTCATGAACTGCTCCGTTCGAGGAGATGTAGATACGAGACATTATTGTTCACGGGCTGACTACTCTCCCGCCGACGCGTTGACGGCGGCGAGCTGCTCGTCGGGGGTCATGTTCATGAACGCCTCGAGCATCTCGGGAGTCATCTCGTAGACGGTCGGGAACTGCCCGATCGGCACGACGGAGTGCAGCACCCGGTCGCCGTAGACGTGCACGAGGTTGTAGGACTGGCCGCCGTCCTGGCCGCGGGCACCGGGGTAGGCGACGGCGAGGTCCTGCGTGTAGCAGGTCGCCGACGCGACCGACACGGGCACGCCCGCGAACGTGCTGGTGGTCGAGTAGTGCAGGTGACCGCCCAGGATGCCGCGCACGTCGGTGCCCCGGATGACCTCGGCGAGGCGCTCCTGGTCGCGCAGCTCGACCAGGGCGATGAGCCCGATCGGGCTCGGCACGGGCGGGTGGTGCAGCGCGATGAGGGTGCCGTCGGGCGCGGGGACTTCGAGCTCGCGGCGCAGCCACGCCAACTGCTCGTCGCTGATCTCGCCGTGGTGCTGCCCGGGCACCGTCGAGTCGAGCGCGATGATGCGCAGACCGTTGACGTCGTAGACGCGGTCGACGGGCTCGGACTGGTCGGCCTCCTCGTCGAGCAGGCCGCGGCGGAACGCGACGCGCTCGTCGTGATTGCCCATCACCCAGATCACCTGGGCACCGAGCTTCTCGGCGGCGGGCTCGACGATGGCCCGCAGGCGCTCGTAGGCGTCGGGGCGGCCGGTGTCGGCGAGGTCGCCGGTGAACACGATCGCTTCGGGGCGGGCGTTGGCCTTGGTGAAGCCGTCGAACAGCTCTGCGAGGTTCTTGTCACTGTCGATGCGCTCGTGCAGCAGGTCGCCGTCGCCCACGAAGTGGGTGTCAGAGACATGCAGGATGAAGTGCTCGGGAGCGGGATGCTGGCTCGCGATGTGCGACATGGTGTGTGTTCCTTCCGATCAGACCGCGGTGGCGGCGGGGTCGATGATCACGGCGGTGAGACGCTCGAGCTCGGTGGGGGTGAGTCCGTGGGCGAGGAGGTAGGCGCTGATCGACCCGTGCTCGCGGTCGATGCGCTCGAGCAGCGCCTCGAGCACCTCGGCGGGGCTCTCGGTGATGAGTTCGACCATTCCCGCGGTCAGTTCGATGCCGCGCTGTTCGAAGACGGCGGTCATCGCGTCTGACCACTCGCCGCGCAGGTTCTCGGCGGTGGCGGCGTAGTCGGCCACGACGTCGTCGCGGTCGACCCCGGCGGCGGCGAGCGCGAAGGCCACGACGAGACCGGTGCGGTCTTTGCCGGCGGTGCAGTGCACGAGCACCGCGTCGTCGTCGTCAGCCGCGATGATCACCCGGATCGCGTCGACCAGCTGCGCCCCGCGCTCGTCGACGATGTGGTCGTAGACGGGCACGAGTCCGACGTGCGTGGTGGCCTGCGCGGCCGGGTCGGCGTCGTCGAACACGGGCAGGTGGTGCACGGTGACCTCGAGCCCGTCGACCGCGCTCGGCGCTGTGGCGCGCTCGTCGCCGCCGCGCAGGTCGATGATGTGGGCGACGCCGATCTCGGCCAGCCGGTCGCGACCGGTCGCGTCGATGCGGTGCAGAGCATCTGACCGCAGCAGCTTGCCCCACCGGCTGGTGCCGCCGGCTGCACGGTAGCCGCCGGTGTCGCGCAGGTTGTAGAGGCCGGCCACGGCGTGGCGACGCTCACGAGGCGCCGCGGTCGCGGCATCCGGCGACGAAGCGGCCGCGGCATCCGTCGCCGAAGGCGTCAGGTCGAGGTCGATGGTCATTCGATCAGCCCCTGCGCGCGCTCGGCGGCCTCGGTCATAGTGGCGGCCGGGTCGGCGCCGTAGAAGACCGCGTCTTCGATGGCGGTGGCGAGCACCTGGTCGACCTGGGCGTAGCTGTCGCCGGGGTACGACACCCACGGCTCGAGCGCGTCGAGCTGCTCGAGGTTGGGCTTCACGAGCGGGTTGGCTTCGACCCAGTCATAGAGCGGTCCGCCCTCGTCGGCCATGCTGCTGCGCAGCGGTAGGTACCCGATCTGGGTCGAGATGATCTCGTAGGCGCGGGGGCTGGTCATGAACTGCATGAGCTCCCACGCGGCGGCCTGCTTGGCGGGGTCGGTGGCGAACATCGCGAGGAACGAGCCCGAGTTGGTGGGCACGACCGCCTGGTCTCCGAACGCGGGCAGGGTGTGAGCGTCGAGGGTCCAGCCACCGGCCTCGGCGCCCATCATGAACGCGCCCTGCAGGGCCGAGCTGTTGACGTGGATCGCGGTCTTCCCCTGCGCGAACGCCTCGTACTGGCTGGTGAAGTCCTCGTTGGTGAGCACGCCGTCCTCGTACATCTCGGTGAAGGTCGCGACCGTATCGATCGCGGCGTCCGAGCCGAACTCGATCGTCGTGCGGTCATCGCTCAGCACCTGGGCGCCGTTCGAGAGGAAGAGGCCCTGCATGCACCAGCTGCCGCCGGTGATCACGCACGACGCGCTCATCGAGGGGGCACCGGTGGACTCGGTGATCTGCGCGGCGGCGTCTTCGATGATCAGGTCGATATCACTGACGGCGGCGGTGCTCTTGAAGGAGCGACCGACACCAGAGAGCTGGATCGTTCCCATGAGTCGCCTTCTGCAAGCGACCTGACGAACCGGGGCCTTCCCGCGAAATCCGCTTGCAGAGCTATTGCAATCGAGGAAAGTGAATTTCCTGCAAACGGAGTGTCAACGCCCATCGCCGTGGTCGATAACGTCTGGCACGTCGGATGCCTCGGCGTCGGAGCCGTCGTCGGCGACGATGTCGAGCACCTCTTCGCGCACCGCGAGGCGCGCGCGGTCGGCGGCGTCGCTCATGCGGTCGGCGACGGCGATCTGCAGGGCGTTGAGCACGAGCAGCTGTACGAGCCCGCTGCCGAGAATGCCTTGATCCCACGCCTGGAAGCGCGCACCGGCGACGAGCAGGTGGTCGGCGCGGGTGGTGAGCGGGGTACGGGCGAAGCTCGTGACCCCGATCACGGTGGCGCCGGCGTCGACGGCGGCGTCCGCAACCGCGAGGGTCACCGAGTTGGCGCCACTCGAGCTGACGATGAGGCACACATCACCGGGGGCGAGCACGCGGGCGGTGAGGTGGGCGACCACGCCGTCAGCGGGCGCTTCGCAGGGCCGGCCGTTGACGGCGAACGCGACGGCCGACGCCTGGGCGGCGGCGTGCGAGGCGCCGGTGCCCGAGATCAGCAGGCGCGGCGCGCGGGCGATGGCGTCGGCAGCGGCGTCGAACGCGACCGGGTCGATCGAGGCGAGCGCGGTCTGCAGCATCCCACCCGCCCCTCGGCCAGCCACCGCAGAAAGCCCTCGGTGCCGGCGGGTGCGTCGGGCGCGGCGGTGGCGTCGGCGGCGAGGTCACGCACGAGCAGCATGCGCAGGTGCTGAAAGCTGCGCAGCCCCAGCGCCTGGGCGGTGCGGCTGACGGTGGCCGGCGACGTGTTGGCGGCTTCGGCGAGGTCGGCGCCCGACATGTCGACCACGTCGTGGGGTCGCTCGGCGCAGATGCGGGCGACGCGCTGCGCGCTCGGTACGAGCGACGGCAGGATCGAGAGGATGTGGTCGATGGTTCCGCCGAGCGGCGGCTCGTTGAGGGGCGAGTTCATGTAGCCGGTGATCACCTTTCGGGTTCGCCGCACATCGTATGGGCGCAATGCGACCACGACCCCAACCATAGGTGAACGCAGCGTTCATCGCCTCCGCTATCCGCGAAAGGCAATTTCATGACCTCCCTGCGTCCGCTCGAGCTCCCGAACAGTGCCATGCCCGCAAGGAAGTCGGCCAAGGGTGACTCGACCGAAGACGCCCACCTCGAGCGCCGCGATGGCGCCTACGATGACCGTCCGTGCGAGCCAGAGCCACGTGATCTGTCGATCCCGGCGGTCAAGCGCTCGAACGTTCCGCACGTCGATGTTCCGCTGGCGGGGGCGCCGGGGCAGCAGACACCGGTAACCAACGACGCGAAGAAGCCTGCCACGACGATGACGCCCGCAGCGCGGAACCAGAGGGCGGGGGCGACGCGCGAAACTGATCCTGCTCATGGCCCGATCAGACCGATGGCCACTCAGACGTGAAAGGGGAGACATCGCGTAGCCGCGATCCAGCAGAGAAGCTGAGGCGCTGTGAAACCGCCGCCCACATGATCGCGACGGTCGGCCGGCGTCCGAAATGTCCATATGGACATCGCGTGGACATTTCAACTGCGAAATGGACATTTCAGAAAGATCCCTACAGCTGCGTCAGACCTCGGGGGCCATGTCGGTAAAGCGGGAGAAGTGGCCCTGGAAGGCGACGGTGATGGTGTCGGTGGGGCCGTTTCGGTGCTTGGCGACGATCAGGTCAGCCTCGCCGGCGCGGGGGCTGTCCTTCTCGTAGGCGGCCTCGCGGTGCAGCAGCACCACCATGTCGGCGTCTTGCTCGATCGATCCCGATTCACGCAGGTCGCTCAGGGCCGGCTTCTTGTCTTGACGCTGCTCCGGACCACGGTTCAGCTGCGACAGCGCGATCACCGGTACACCGAGTTCCTTTGCGAGCAGCTTCAGCGCACGCGAGAACTCGCTGACCTCCTGCTGGCGCGACTCGACACGCTTACCGCTCGTCATCAGCTGCAGGTAGTCGATGACGACCATCTTCAGCCCCGCCCGCTGCTTCAGCCGTCGGCACTTCGCGCGGATCTCGACGAGGGTCATGTTGGGGCTGTCGTCGATGTAGAGCGGGGCGTCGTTGATCTTGCCGCGGGTGGCGGCGATGGTCGTCCAGTCGCGGTTGTCGAGGGTTCCCTTGCGCATCGACTGCAGCGGGATCGCACCCTCGGCGCTCATGAGACGCATCGCGATCTCGCTTCGCCCCATTTCGAGCGAGAAGAAGATCGTGGGCATATCGTGCTTGATCGCCGCGGCGCGGGCGAAGTCGAGCGCGAGCGTCGACTTACCCATCGCGGGGCGGGCGGCGATGATGATCATCTGCCCGGGGTGCAGGCCGTTGGTCAGCTGGTCGAGACCCGAGAACCCGGTCGGGATGCCGGTCATCTGACCGTCTCGACCGCGCGCAGCCTCGATCTCCTCGACCGCCGCGTCGACGGCGATCGTCAGCGGAACGTAGTCTTCGGCCGTGTCATCGCCCGAGACGTTGTATATCTCGGCCTGCGCGTTGTTCACCAGGTCGAGGGGATCACCCTGCCCCTCGTACCCCATCTGCACGATGCGGGTGCCCGCATCCACCAGTCGGCGGAGCAGGGCGCGCTCGGCGACGATCGAGGCGTAGTAGCCGGCGTTGGCCGCCGTCGGCACGATCGAGGTGAGCGTGTGCAGGTAGTCGGCGCCACCGGCCCGCTGCAGCTCGCCGGTCTTGATGAGCTCGTCGGTGACGGCGACCACATCGGTGGGCTCACCGTGCGAGTAGAGGCTGAGGATGGCCTCGAAGATCAGCTCATGCTTGGGCACGTAGAAGTCGGTGCCGCGGAGGGTCTCGATGACGTCGGCGACGGCATCCTTCGACAGCAGCATGCCCCCCAGGGCGCTCTGCTCGGCGAGGAAGTCATGAGGGGGCGTGCGCTCGTTCTCGCGGGGTCCGCCAAGTCGGTCGGGTGAGATGTCGGCGATCGACACGGGCGTCCCTCCAGATTGACTTCAGCACCCCACCACCGCCCGTTGGACGACGCGCACGCTGGGATGGCATGACGAACGGATCAGCACCCGTTCCCGTGTTCCGATGGGAGCACGAACCCCCGACACGGCCGTCGGCGCTGACGAATCCACACCCACCCCCGATGGGCAGGACTTCACGCTAGAGACAGGTTCTCCCCCGTGCAAAACGGCCTGTGGATAACTCTGTGGAAAGGGTGAGAACAACTCGGACACGGGTGTGCACAACACCTGTGGAAAACTCCCAACCACTGGGTGAGTTCAAACTTTTTTATGGCTTCTGAGCTGGTCTTTCTTTATCCACGGGCTGTGGACAGAGATTGTGTTTGAAGTTGGCGTTGAGAGTTGCCGCGCAAAGCGCGACTGTGCACAAATCCGTGGTTTCCGCAATCGAACGACACGCCGATTTCGCGCGTCGAAGGTCTTTACAGGTACGCGTCCCAGGAGTACCGTGCCTGGCACACCGCGGCATCTCCGACGCAAGCAACGCCGCTCCGGGGGGGGAGCAGGGATGGCGCGAAGGGGGTGACCTTGATGCGTGAATCGACGGCACGGATGCTGCCGCACGCACAGCGCCTCCTCCTGCTCGCCCTCGGGCTCGGTCTTCTCTGGACCGCCGCCGCATTCTTCCTGCACATCCCCGCTGCGGGCGCCGCAGAAGACGACGACGGAGGCCTGCTCGGCACGGCCACGTCGGTCGTCGAGGGCGCGACGGGCGCGGTCGACGAGGTCGCGGAGACGACGCTCGATACGGCCGCGACCGTCGTGGCACCGGTCATGGAGACGGTCACCGAACCCATCGCGAAGCAGGCGCCCGCCCCGGTCGCAGACGTCGTCGAAGCCGTTCCCGAGGTCGTGACCCCGGTCGTCGAGTCCGTGAAGCAGACCGTGACCGCCACCACCGAGGTCGTCGACACCGGTACCGGCGCGGTCACCGGAACCGTCGAGACCGTCGTCAACTCCGGCCCGGTATCCGGCGTCACGAGCCCGGTCGTCGACCTCGTCTCCGAGGTGCCGATCGTCGGTGAGGTCGCCGAAGGGGTTGGCCTCGCCGGAGCGATCACCGACACCACCACCGCGATCGACACGACCGTCGGAACCGTGGTCGTCGGCGACGCCGTCGCACCTCCTGCTCCGCCGCTGGTCGTCACCATCCCCGATCTCGAGGCTCCCGTGGTGCCTGCTCCCGCGGTGCCCGTCTCTGAGCTGATCGCGGTCGGCACCGCCACGGCGGAGGCGTCTACGGTGGCGGCGGTGGCGAGTGTCGCCGCCGCGATGACAGCGGCCTGGTGGGCCCAGGACGGCTCCTGGGCGGCTTCTGCGATCGCCACCGCGATGGGTACCGCCGCGGTCGCCGGTGCCGCCGCCGCGCGTCTGCTGACCTCTCCGACGGCACCGTACGGCTCGCCCGTGTCCGCCGGCGGCAACGGAGGCGTCGCTTCCGCGTCGGGTGCCCAGCCGATCGCGGGCATGCTCGGGGATACCTGGCGCAGCCTACTTCTCGCGGGCCCTCCGCGAACGCTCGTCGACGACGCTCTGCCCGGGGCGCCGATCTACGCCACCGACTCGACTCCTGACTGACGGTATCGAGCCGCACCTCTTCGCGTGCGGCAGACGATCCGGCACGCCATCCGGCGTGCTGTCGATACCTCAATCAAGGAGTCATAGTCATGCACACGATCATCAAGCGCGCCCTGTGGGGTGTGCTCATCGGAGGGGGAATCTCCCTCCTCGGAGCCGGGGTCGCCCAGGCCGCCGACACATCCGGAGAGGACGGGCTGCTCTCGGGCACCCAAGCCATCCTCGACGTGGAGGCACCGGTCACCGTGGCCGGCAACGCCATCTCGGTTCTCGGTGATTCCCACTCGGATGACGCCGACACCCAGGCTCCCGCAGCGGCACCTGCGCCCGCCCCGGCGGCTTCGACCTCCGGAGACGACGGGGCCGCAGCCGGGGCGCAGGCGATCGTCACCGTCGAGGTGCCGGTCACCGTCTCGGGCAACGCCGTCTCCGTCGCCGGTGACAGCCACTCCAACGGCGCAGAGACGTCGTCGGGCGGCTCGTCGGAGCCGGCGCCCGAAGCCTCCACCTCGGGGGATGACAGTGTCGCGGGCGGCACGCAGGGTGTCATCTCGGTCGATGCGCCGGTCACGGTAAGCGGAAACGCGATCTCGGTGCTCGGTGACAGCGAGTCGACGGATGCGTCCGCCGGCACCACCGGCGACGACACCAGCGGAGATCACACCGCGGCAATGACCTCGGGTGACGACAGTGTCACCGGGGGCACGCAGGTCGTCGCACCGGTGGACGTTCCCGTGACGGTGGGCGAAAACGCCATCTCCGTCATCGGCGACAGCGAATCCACCGACGCCACCACCGGCACCACCGGCAACGGCAGCGGCGACACGGCAGGCACCACCAACGGAGACGACAGCCTCCTCGGCGGCACCCAGGTCATCGCACCGCTCGACCTCCCGGTCACCGTTGGCGGAAACGCGATCTCGGTGCTCGGTGACAGCGAGTCGACGGATGCGTCCACCGGCGCCACCGAAAACGGCAACGGCGGGGACCACACCGCGGCGAGCACGTCGGGAGACGACAGCGTCGCCGGTGGAACTCAGGTCACCGCACCCATCGACATCCCCGTGACCGTCGGCGGCAACGCCATCTCCGTCATCGGCGACAGCCAGTCCACCAACGCCACCACCGGCACCGGTGGGGGATCGAACGGGGGCGAGGCGGTCACCGGCGGATCGGACTCGATCCTCGGGGGCACGCAGGTGCTGCTGCCGATCTCACTGCCGATCACCGTGGGCGGGAACGCGATCTCGGTCATCGGCGACTCGGAGACGACGTCGCCTTCCACGCCGGGGAACTCCGGTGACCCGACCGACCCGACCGACCCGGTCGACCCCACGGACCCAGTCGACCCGACGGACCCGGGCACGCCCACCGACCCCAGCACGCCCATCGATCCGGCCATCCCCTCGACTCCGGTGACCCCGGCGTCGTCGGGTGACCCGGTGACGGTCACGGCGATGCCGGCCTCGACGGGCACCGCCGTGGCGCTGGCCGCCACGGGCGGGGGAGTCACGCCGTGGGCTGCGGGTCTCGGCCTGCTGATGCTCCTCGGCGGTCTGCTGCTGGCACGCCGCCGGGCGACGATCGGCTGACCCGCGCGTGAACCCATCCGGTGGGTGTCGGGCCGTTCGCTCCGACACCCACCGGATTCAGGCCTGCGCGGGCACCGAGCGGTACGCGGCGCCCGGGTGGGATTCGGGCAGGCGCGGCCCCGTCCCCACGATCCGTTCCCGCATGGTGCCCGAGCGGGGCACCTCCGGCACCATCCCGCGTTGACGCAGCAGCGGCACCACCTGATCGATCACGTCGCGGTAGGTCGCGATGCCGCCGTAGGTGTACTCGATGAGGAATCCGTCGATGTCGGTGCGGTCGACGATCTCCTGCAACTGATCGGCCACGCTCTGCGCGGTTCCGGTCACCCGCATACCGCCGATCGACGTCGTGATCTGCTGCAGGATCTCCCGAACGGTCGGGCTCTCGTCTCCGCGCTGGAACAGTCCCAGCATCGACTTGCCCACCTCGGTGCTGACCTCGGCGAGCGTCGCGTCGAGGGGGAAGCTCATGAGATCGACACCGCTCCACCCCATGAACAATGCGGCGGCGGCCTCCATCGAGGGTGTCGCGTCGAGTTCCGCGCGCAGCCGCTGGGCTTCCTCCTCCGTCTCACCGACGATGATCGAGACGGCATCGATGACCTTGATGTCCTGCGGGCGGCGTCCATTGGCCACGGCGCGCTCGCGCAGGTCGGCGACCACCCGGGCGGCCACGTCGAGGTCGCGATCCTGGATGAACACGCACTCCGCGAATCGGCCGGCGAAGGCGCGTCCCGCCGACGACGTACCCGCCTGCAGCAGCAGCGGCGTCCGTTGCGGACTGGGGATCGCCGGGAAGTACCCGTCGTACCGGAAGTACTCGCCCTCGTGACGGATGCGGTGCACCTTCTCGGGGTCGGCATACGTCCGGGTCGCCTTGTCGTAGACGACCGCGTCGTCCTCCCACGCACCCTCCCACAGCTTCAGGTTGAGCTCGACGAACTCGGTCGCGCGACGGTAGCGCTCATCGTGCGGGGTGATGCCGTGCAGGCCCAGCAGACGCGTGAGGGCGACCTGGTTGTCGCTCGTGACGATGTTCCAGGCGATGCGTCCCGCGGTGAGGTGATCGAGCGAGGTGTAGGTCCGCGCGTTCAGGTAGGGCTGCTGCGCGGTCGTCGAGGCGGTGACGACGAAACCGAGGCGGTCGACGGTGGCGGCGAGGCCGCTGACGAGGGTCATCGGATCGTGAACGGGCACCTGCACCGCCTCGCGCACGACGACCTCGGGAATGTCGTCACCGCTCATCGGGTAACCGAGGGCTTCGGCGAGGAACAGGAAGTCGAACCCTCCCGCCTCCAGCTCGCGGGCCATGTGCTGCCAGTAGGGAAGCGTGGCGAAGTCGCGGGTGTCGCTCTTCGGGTGGTGCCACGCGTTGCTGATGAAGTTGGGCGTGAACTCCTCGAACGCACCGAGGATGATCTGCTTGGTCACGTGCACCGTCCTGTCGCGGGTGATAACTTGTAGGAATCACGAGCACGATAACTCAGAGGAATCACGCGATGCAAGCATCCTCGCCCACCCCGGACCTTCCCGCGGCGATCGGCGAAGCCATCCGCGCCGGCCGTACGGCACGCGGCGAATCGATGCGCGCTCTCGCAGCGCGCGCGGGCATCTCCCAGCCGATGCTGTCCAAGCTCGAGAACGGTCAGATCCTGCCGAGCCTCACGACCGTCTACGCCCTGGCAGCCGCGTTGGAGATCCCCGCGTCGCGGATGCTGCCCCCGGTCGCCTCACTCGATCAGACCCTCGACTTCGGCGTCGGCGACGCCTCGGCGCACTCCCGGGCGCGGCTCATCTCGGGCGGGGCGGACGCGCAGTTCCACGTCTATCGGGTGACCGGCCGTGTCGGAGACGACGATGGCGGATTCTTCCGCCACGCCGGTCCGGAGTTCGTCCAGGTGCTCATCGGCGTCGTCGAGCTGCAGCGCCCCGAACACCCTCCCGTGACCCTTGCGGCTGGGGAGTACCTGACGTACGACAGCGAGATTCCGCACCGCTGGGCGACCGTGCAGAACGCGGAGTTCCTGCTCGTCTCCCCCACCTGACCACGCGGCCGACCCCAGCAGCCGCCCCGACCCCGGAAAGCGACCCCTCATGCTCGACGACAACGACTTCCTGCGCCTGCTTCCCAAGGCCGAACTGCACTGCCATTTCGTCGCCACGATGCGCGTCGAGACGCTGATGGAACTCGCCGACGCCCACGACGTGCCGCTTCGGACCACCGACATGGACGACCTGCTGCGGTACCGCGGGCTGCCCGACTTCCTCGACGTGTTCCACGCCGCGCAGCAGGTCCTCCGCACGACGGAATCCATCTCACGGGTCGCCTACGAGAGCGTCGTGGATGCGGTGCGCGCGGGCAATCTGCGGTACCGGGAGTACTTCGTCAATCCCGACAACTTCGCCGAACTCGACATCCCCTACCCCGACCTCATCGAAGCCCTGGTCTCCGGCTTCGAGCGCGCCGAACGGGAGTACGGTGTGGGCTTCGGGATCATCTGCGCCATCAACCGCTCCCTGCCGGCACAGACCGCGGTCGAGATGGTCCAGACGATGCTCGCGCACCCGCACCCGGCCGTGCTCGGCATCGGTCAGGACTACCTGACACCCGAGCTCACCGAAGACCCGCTCCGCTTTCGCGCCGCCTACGCGTTGGCCGAAGCGAACGGGCTGCGTCGCAGCGCACACGTCGGAGAGACCATGACGGCTCCGGCATCCCACGTGCATGAGGCGATCGAGCACCTCCACGTCGACCGCGTCGATCACGGCTACCGCGTCGTCGACGATCCGGACACCCTCGACTACGCCCGCGCGTCCGGTGTGGCCTTCACGTGCACCCCGCACTCCACCCGGATGCTCTCGCAGTGGGACTTCGACGAGAATCACCGCATCGCGCAGATGATTCGTTCGGGGCTGGTGGTCACCCTCGCGACCGACGACACCACGCTGTTCCACACCGACATCGCTCGGGAGTACACCGTGGCGCTGCCCGCGATGGGCGTCGACGTCGACGGGGCCGTCCGCATCGCTCGCGCGGGATTCGAAGCGGCCTGGTGCGACGACACCCGACGGCAACGCCTGCTCGCCGACTTCGACGCCGCCGTGCTCGCGCTCACCGGAACGCGCGGCTGACGCCATCCCGGAGTCCGCACACGCGAATGCCGCGGTTCGTGATGAACCGCGGCATTCGCGTGTGCGCTGTGGCGCGTTACTTGGCGGCGACCACCTGGAGAGCGATCACGGCGGTCAGGTCGTCACGCAGACGAACCGTGGCCTCGTGCTCGCCGACCGACTTGATCGGCGACGTGATGTGAATCTTGCGCTTGTCGAGCTCGCCGAGACCGGCGTCCTTCACGGCGTTGGCCACGTCGGTGGTCTTCACCGAACCGAACAGGCGGCCCTCAGCGCCGGCCTTGACCGACAGCTTGACGGTGGCGGCCTCGAGGGCCGTCTTCAGCGCCACGGCCTCTTCGTGGTCGTGGATCGCGCGGGCGTCACGAGCAGCGCGGATCGACGCGACCTGCTTCTCGCCACCGCGGCTCCATGCCACTGCGAAACCCTGGGGAATGAGGTAGTTGCGGGCGTACCCGTTCTTGACCTCGACAACGTCACCGGCGCTACCCAGCCCGGAGACCTCGCTCGTGAGAATCAGCTTTGCCATCGGATGCTCCTTAGCGGCCAGCGCCGGCGTAAGGCAGGAGCGCCATTTCGCGCGCGTTCTTGATCGCCTTGGCGATCAGACGCTGCTCCTGCACCGAGACACCGGTGATACGACGGGCACGGATCTTGCCGCGCTCGGAGATGAACTTGCGAAGCGTGGCGACGTCCTTGTAATCGATGACGCCCACGCGGATCGACTTCGCGGGAGCGGCGTTCTTCGCGCCCTTCCGCGTCTTGCGGCGGTCGCCGCTCGACTTTCCAGCCATGGTTTTCCTTTACGTGTGAATCTGAGTCAGGTTGCGGTACTCGATCAGAACGGCGTGTCGTCGCCGTACGAGGTACCGGGAGCGCTCCATGCGTCGGCGCCGCCCTGGTTCGACCCGGGGGTCGACCACGGCTCATCCGACACCTGCGGACGGGACTGTCCGCCGCCGCCTCCGCCGCCGCCACCCTGCGTGCGGGTGACCTGGGCGGTCGCGTAGCGCAGCGACGGGCCGATCTCATCGACCTCGAGCTCGATCGCGGTGCGGTTGTTGCCCTCGCGGTCCTGGTAGGACCGCTGGCGCAGACGACCCTGGGCGATGACGCGCATGCCCTTGGTCATCGAACCGGCCACGTGCTCGGCGAAGTCGCGCCAGCAGGACGCGCGGAGGAACAGCGCTTCGCCGTCCTTCCACTCGTTCGCCTGGCGGTCGAAGGTGCGCGGCGTCGACGCGATCGTGAAGTTCGCGACGGGAAGTCCGTTCTGCGTGTAGCGCAGCTCCGGGTCGGCGGTCAGGTTGCCGACGACGGTGATGACGGTCTCACCGGCCATAAGCCTTACGCGTCCTTCTTGGCCTTCGCGGGAGCAGCGGCCTTGCGGGCCGCCTTCTCCTCGGAGCGCTTCTGCTCGGCGGCGACCAGAGCGATCGCCTCCTCAGCGCGCAGGACCTTGGTGCGCATGATGCGCTCGTCGAGCTTCAGCTGACGATCGAGCTCCTGAGTGGCCTCGCTCGACGCGGTGAAGTTGACCACGGCGTAGATGCCCTCGGTCTTCTTCTGGATCTCGTAGGCCAGACGGCGGCGGCCCCAGATGTCGACGTTGTCGATCGAGCCACCATCGTTCGTGATGACCTTCAGGAACTTGTCGAGGTTCGGGGCGACCTGGCGCTCGTCGACCTCGGGGTCCAGAATCACCATGAGTTCGTACTGGTGCGTCACTTACCCACCTCCTTCGGACTAGAACGGCTGACGGGCATTTCCCATCAGCAGGAGGGTGTGTTGCACGTCGTCACGGCGCGCGGCATGGTGCAACACGCGGACAACCCTCCTATGGTAGCCGATCGGGCTCCCCCGGCCGAATCCTTGCCGCGGTGCAGGTCTCACCGTGAGTAGCGTGGGCGCATGTCGTTCGACGCTCGCCCATCGTGTTCGCGGTGACGACGCTGGTCTTCCTCGGCACCTTCGGCAGCTCGATGTGCCGCTGCCCCACATCGTGCTCGATGCCACCAGCAACAACGGCCTGTTCGGCTCGAACCTGCCCTCCACCTTCGCCAGATCGCAGCGGCTGAGCCTGGAAGGGGACTTCGACCGGTACTTCTCGCTGTATTGTCCCGAGGCCTACGAGACCGACGCCCTCTACCTCTTCACGCCCGACATCATGGCGCGGTTCATCGACAATGCCGCCGCCCTCGATGTCGAGATCGTCGACGACTGGCTCTTCCTCTACACCAAGCGCGACGCGGTGACCCTCGACCCGGCCAGCTGGGCGTGGATGTTCGGTGCCGTGGCGGCGACGCTCGACAAACTCGCGCAGTGGGAGCGCTGGCGTGACGATCGCCTTCGCGCCGAGAGCCGTGCGGCCACGGCCGATGCGCCGGCGACCGTCGCCGCGGGCTTCGACGATCCCGCCGGCGGCGCGACCGCGACCGTGCCGTTCGACGCGCCGACGGGGATGCTGCGCCCTCCGCCCGGCGTCGCCGCACCCGGCCGCCGCCTCAGCCGGGGTGTGCGCTGGTGGACGATCGCGCTGGTCGGCGTCGTGCTCGGGTGGTGGGTGCTGACCGGGGTCCTACCCCTGCTGTTCGGTCGGTAGCGCCGCGCCGGGACGCGACGCGTCACGCGCATTGCGCTCCTCCGCGGAGACGCCGATCGGCTCGGGCGGCTCGTCCATCCGCACCCGCTGAAGCGGGAGAGCCCCGGGATTCTCGTGCCGCACCCACGCAGCGAGCTTCTCGCGCACGAGGCAGCGCAGCGACCACATCTTGTCGGAGTCGGCGGCGCTGACCATCACGCGCACCTGCAGGAGCCCGCCGACCGCGTCGGTGACGACCACGCCGCTGCCGACTCCGTCCCACAGGTCGGTCTCGGCGAGCACGCGATCGAGCTCCGCGCGCATCCCGTCGACGTCGACCCGCCAGTCGAGGTCGAAGTAGACCGTGCCGAGCAGGGCCTTGCCGAGCTTGGTCCAGTTCTCGAACGGGGTCGTGGTGAAGTAGGTGCACGGCAGCACGAGGGTGCGCTGATCCCACACCTCGAGCACGACGTAGCTGAGGGTGATCTCGCGGATCTTGCCCCACTCGCCCTGCACGACGACGACGTCGCCCACGCGGATGGCCTCGCTGAAGGCGAGCTGCACCCCGGCGAACAGGTTGCCGAGGATCGACTGCGCGGCAAGACCGGCGACGATCGAGGCGACGCCGGCCGACGCGAGAACGCTCGCTCCCACCGCACGCACTTCGTCGAAGGTCATGAGAATGGCGCCCAGCGCGAAGATCACGATCACCGCGACGACGAGCCGGCGGATGATCTGCAGCTGCGTGCGCGCCTTCCGCGCCGAGAAGCTGTCGCTCTCGGTGAGCTTGTAGCGCTTGGTGCCGCTGTCGACGAAGAAGAGGAAGACCTGCGCCAGCAGCCAGGCGGCGGAGGCGATCAACGCGATGGCGAGCGTGTGCTGCACCCCGCGCCGCAGGTCGTCCCCGGGGAGGGCGATACACGCGACGATGGCGGCGATGATCAGAAGCGTCGTGCGGAACGGCCACGCCAGACGAGCATGAAGATCAAGAGCCCACGGCATTCTCCTGCCGACGAGGGACAGGATGATCGCCACCACGATGGCGACACCGATAGCTATGCCGACCGCGATCGCCAGGGCCATACCGAACCCGGTCCAGGTGCGCCAGCCCTCTTCGAGGACCTCGGTCACGTTCTCGCCGAGGTTGCCGTCATCGGTGGTGAGGAACACACCACTCCCTTCCGTTGCCTGTCTGCCACGGTAGGCAGGCGGCCAGGGCGCTGACCAAATCGTCGCGCATACTCAGACCGATCACTCAGGCGTCGCCGATGCGGCGGACAAGGAACGCGCTGATCGGCTGGGTGAGGAAGAGCAGGAACAGGGCGGAGTAGCCGATCACCGGCACCACGAGCGCGACGGCGAGCGCCACGAGGAAGAGCGCCGTAATCACCCAACCCGTCACGAGACCGCGGCGCAGGTCGTCCTTCGACTCCGAGTGCAGCATCGGATGCCGCGCCAGATACACCCGGGTCAGGTTCAGCACGATGGAGGTCACCGCGAGAGACCCGATGTAGATGGTCTCCTGGAGCGGATCGTCGTCGAAGGCCGTCGTTATCGCCGTCGCCACCGGCAGCCAGACGATCGTGAACATCCACGCCACCGACAGCCAGAGCAGCGACGAGTCGACGCTGTCCACGCGCTTGAACAGCCGGTGATGCGTGATCCAGAAGTTCGCGATCAGCACGAAGCTCAGCGCGAAGGTGACCAGAGCCGACCACTCCTCACGCAGCCACGTCTCCACGGAGCCGGATCCCGCGCCGGCATCGCTGACGCTCTCCATGAGCGGCAGGATGAGGAGGGTCATGGCGATGGCCACGACCGCATCGGTGAACGCCTTCAGCCGCTCCGCCGTCGGAAGTCCGACCGGTTCCCGTGTGCCCGCCCTGCCCACACGGTAGCGCCCCGTCAGCCGATCGTCACAGCGAAGGCTCGGACGGATGGGGGACATCCGCAACGGCGCGCTGCCCGTGACGCAACCGGCTCCTCATCTCGACAAAGACCTCTGCGTAAGCCTGATCGTGGGCGACGTTGCGAAGCTCCTGTGGGTCTTCGGCGAGGTCGAACAGCTCCCACTCCCCGGGGTAGGTGAACGGTCCGGTTCCCGCGAGGCCGAGCCCGTCGTTGTAGTAGTAGACGATCTTGTAGCGCTCCGTTCGGTATCCGTAGTGCGCGGGGGCGCGGTGGAACACGTCGTCGTGTTCCCAGTACCGGTAGTAGAACCCGTCGGGCCGGTCGGAGGTCGACGCCATCCGCTCGAGGAAGCTGCGTCCCTGCATCCGCTCGGGCGCCGCCACGCCGGCGGCGTCCAGAAGGGTCTGCGCGACATCGACGTTCGTGACGATGCCGTCGTACGATCCCGCCGCCAGGCGCGCGGGATAGCTCAGGATCATCGGCATGCGAATCGACTCCTCGTACATGAGGCGCTTGTCGAACCAACCGTGATCACCGAGAAAGAATCCCTGGTCGGATGCGTACATCATCACGGTGTCGTCGAACGCGCCGCGCGCGCGCAGCCAGTCGGTCACGCGACCGACGTTCTCATCCACCGCCGCGACGCAGCGGAGGTAATCCTCCATGTAGCGCTGGTACTTCCAGAGCGCCTCCTCCTCGTAGGTCATCCCGACCGGCGGATCGACCTTCAGGTCTTCGGCGTTGAGATGCTCGGCTATCCGCATTGCTGCGCGGCGGGCCGACGACGTGCGGGTGCTGTAGTCGTCGTCCCACGTCGCCGGGACCGGGATGGGGTCGCTGTAGAGCTCAGCGTGGCGCGGCGCAGGCTGCCATGGCCGATGAGGTGCCTTGTGCCAGATGAGCACGCACCACGGTGCGTCGCCCTCGAGCGACTCCAGCCACCCCAGCGCGAGATCGGTGATGACGTCGGTCGCATACCCGGGCTCGATCCGCAGTCCGTCCTCGCTGAGGAACCGCGGGTCGTGGTACTCGCCCTGCTCGATGAGCACATCCCAGTAGTCGAAGCCCTGCGGATCGTGACCCTCCCCGTCGCCCATGTGCCACTTGCCGACCATGGCGGTGCGGTAGCCCGCGGCCTTGAGCGTCGACACGAAGGTCGGCTGGCCCGCGTCGATCGGCGTCACCAGCGTCGTCACCCCGTTGACGTGGCTGTAGGTGCCCGTGAGGATGGACGCTCGACTCGGCGAGCACAGCGAGTTCGTCGCGAAGCAGTTGTCGAACCGGACGCCGTGGTCGGCCAACTCGTCGATGCGCGGGGTGCGGTTGACCACCGATCCGTACGCGCCGATCGCGTGTGCTGCGTGGTCGTCAGTGAGGATCACGCAGATGTTGGGGCGCGTCACGAGACGGGGGCCCCCGCCGACGGCGCCTGGTACGTCGTCTCATCCAGACCGGACTGAGTGGGATCGTAGTCGACTTCTCCGACGTCGTACATGGTCGTCATCCAGTGGTAGAAGTTGTCGCCCCGCTCGCGCAGCGCGACATAGAGCCGCCGCATCATGCGCCCGCGCACCTCCGCCATCTCCGGATGCGCGTACACGTTGATCAACTCGTCGGGGTCGACCTGCAGGTCGTAGAGCTCATTGACCGAGTCGGGGTTCACGACGAGCTTGTAGCGGCGCTCGCGCAGCATGCGCTGCGGATAGGGGAAGTGGTGTCCGTGGAACTCGCACACGATCTCCTCGGGCCACTCCGGGCTCTCGCCGTGCACCAGCGGGAGCAGACTGCGCGAGTCCACCGCGGGCGACGGATCGATGCCGGCGATGTCGAGGATCGTCGCCGTCGCATCGACGAGCGAGACGAACTCCCCGCGCACCTGACCCGCGGGCGCCCCCGGCACGCGCACGATTCCCGGCGTGCGGTAGATGTCCTCGTACATCGCCGGACCCTTGTCGTGCAGGCGGTGCGCACCCGTGAACTCGCCGTGGTCGCACGTGAAGAACACGGCTGTGTCGTCGACGAGCCCGAGCCGGCGCAGCGCATCCATCACCCGCCCGATCTGCTGATCGATGAGGGCGACGTATCCCCAGTAGACCGCGATCAGCTTGCGGGTGACCTCGATGGGCATGGTGTCGAAGGTCCAGTGGGCGCTGTAGTTGCGCTGCACCGGGGGCTTTCCCTCGAACGTCTCGATCACGGACTTGGGCAGCTCGACGTCGGCGGGATCGAACATGTCGAAGAACTCGTCGGGCACGATGTAGGGCAGGTGCGGGCCGAAGAAGCTCAGCTCGAGGAAGAACGGCGTGCCGTCGCGATCGACGTCGGCCGCATAGCGTTCGAGCAGCTCGATCGTGCGCGTCGCGAGGTAGTACTCGAACGTCGCCTCCACCGGCTGGTGGAGCCGGGCAGCCAGCAGGTTGCCCGGCCCACCGTTGGGCAGCGTGCCGCGGATGCGGTCGCTGATCGCGTAGGGCGGAAGGTTCCGCTCACGCAGGAAGCCGAGATAGTCCTCGTTGTCGACCGGATTGTGCCACCCGGGAAGATCCGGACCGTCGAACCCGAAGTCCGCGGCGTTCTTCTCCGTGCCGGCGTGCCACTTGCCGACGAGACCGGTGTTGTACCCCTTCTCGCGCAGCGCCTCCACGAACGTGAACGTTCCCGGGGTGATGTCCTCGAGATATCCCACGTTGCGCTCGTGGTTGGCGAGCACGCGGTGACGGAACGGCGCCTGCCCGGTGAGCAGGCTCGCCCGCGCGGGGGTGCAGATGGCGGTGGGTGTGTACCAGCTGTCGAATCGCGTGCCGGTCGCGGCGAGCTCATCGAGCACCGGCGTCGCCGCGAGGGCGTTGCCGTACGAGCCGAGGGTGTCGGCCCGATGCTGGTCGGTCATCAGGAAGAGGATGTTTCTCGGCGCCATGTTCGTCTTACTCGCCCGCCTCGACGAACATCTCACCCGTGTAGAACTCCGCCGGCTCGACCGGTTCGCTGAGCTTGCCCGACTCCACGAAGTAGTCGACCATGCCGTTCAGCCACGAGTCGACCGTGCCGTCGAGGGTGAGCGAGTCGAGCTCCTCGAGCGAGAGCACCTTGTTGTTGGATGCGTCCGCCGCGACGTCCTCTTCGGCGAGCGCGTTGTAGGCCGCGGTCAGCGCGATGGCCTCTTCGGGGTTCTCGTAGCGGAAGACCATCGCATCCCGCAGCGCCTGCAGCACCCGCTCCACCTTCTCGGGCTCGTTCTCCAGCACGTCGTTCCCCGCGACGAACGCCGTCGGGAAGGCCACGGTGTCTTCGAAGTCGGAGTTCTCGGCGAGCTCGACAAGATCGGGCACCTGCTCCTTCACGGTCGCGAGCGCGGGGTACCACAGGCCCGCCGCATCCACCTGACCCGACGACAGCGCCGCGACGATCGCCGACGGCTCCATCGGCACGAGCTCCACGTCGTCCTTGGTCATGCCCGCCTCGGCGAGCGCGAGCGTGAGGATCATGTCGCCCGAGGTGCCCTCCGGCACCGCGACGGTCTTGCCGGCGAGCTCCTCGATGCTGTCGATGCCGGGCTGGGCGACCACGCGGTCGGACTGGCCCAGGGTGTTCATCGCGATGATCTTCGCCTCGCCGCTGGCCGGCAGCCAGAACGCGCCCGGGCCGATGTAGCCGAAGTCCAAGTCGCCGGTGCCGAGTGCCTGGATCTGCAGGGGACCGTTGGTGAACGACGGTGTCTCGACCTCGAGTCCGTGATCCTCCCAGTAGCCCTGATCGTCGGCGATGGCCAGCAGGCTGGTGCCGTTGAAGTCGGGGATGTAGCCGAAGTTGACGCTGATGACCTCTTCTTCGGCCCCCGCCTGCTCAGAGCCGGCGGTCGTGGAACCCGAGGCGCATCCGCCCAGTGCCAGAGCAGCGGTCACGCCGAGGGCCACGGTGCCCGCGAGTGTCGTGTGCTTTCTCATTGCTGTGATCTCCTTGATCGTCAGGCCGACCGGGTCGCGGTCGACGAGGTCCCGGACTCACCGGGGGTCTGGTGGTAGACGGCGTGCCACACGCGGTTGCGCAGCTCGGCGAACTCCGGGCTCAGGCGCGCCTCTTCGGTTCGCGGATAGGGAAGGTCGACGTCGACGACGTCGAACAGGCGTCCGGGTCGCGCCGCCATGACGATGACGCGGTTGGCGAGGAAGACGGCCTCGTCGACGTCGTGCGTGATGAACATGACCGTGCGCTTCTCCTTGCTCCACGTGTCGAGGAGCTGCTCCTGAAGGCGCACCCGGGTGAGCGCGTCGAGCGCGCCGAACGGCTCATCCATCAGCAGGATCGACGGGTTCACCGCATAGGCGCGGGCGATGGCGCAGCGCTGCTTCATGCCCCCGGAGAGCATCTTCGGCAGCGCGTCCGCGAACTGCTGCAGGCCGACCATCTCGATGAAGTGCTCGGCCCGCTCGCGGCGCTCCCGCTTCGGAACGCCCGCGACCTTCAGGCCGAACTCGACGTTCTTGCGCACGCTCAGCCACGGGAAGAGCGCGTACTGCTGGAAGATCACCCCGCGTTCAGGCCCGGGTCCTGACACCGAGCGCCCATCGACCAGGGCCTCACCGCCGCTCGGCTCCTCGAGCCCGGCGAGGATGTTCATGAGAGTCGACTTGCCGCATCCGGACGGTCCGACGACCGTGACGAACTCGTTGTCGGCGATGTCGAGACTGACCCGGTCGAGGGCGACGAAGTCCTCGCCCTTGAGCGGGAAGGTCTTGCTGACCTCCCTCACGGAGATCTTGGCGGTCGTGGTTGCCGTGCTCATCGTCGCTCCTGCCATCCGGTCAGCTTCGTCTCGGCGAACAGGAGCAGACGGTCCATCACCAAGCCGAGGATTCCGATCACGACGATGCCGACGAAGATCGTCGCCAGGTCGTAGTAGATCTGCGCCTCCTGCATGCGGCGGCCGAGACCGGCCTGCGCCGCGAGCAGTTCGGCCGCGACCAGCGTCGCCCAGGCGGATCCGAGCCCGACGCGCATCCCGACGAGGATGAACGGGGTCGAGGCGGGCACGACGACGCGGGCGAAGATCGTGCCGTCCTTGGCGCCCAGCACGCGGGCGGCGTTGATGAGCGTGCGGTCGACGCTCACGACGCCCTGGTACGTGGAGATCACGCACGCGAGGTACGCGGCGAGGAAGATCACCACGATCTTGGGGATCTCGCCGATTCCGAGCAGCACCAGCACGAGGGGCAGCAGCGCGAGCGGCGGGATCGTGCGGAAGAACTGGATCCACGGCTCGAACAGTCCGCGAGCGACCGTGTACCAGCCCATGAGGAAACCGACGGGGATCGCGACCGCCGATCCGAGCAGGAACCCGCTGAGCACGCGGCCGAGGCTCGCGAGGATGTCCTCCTGGAGGATGCCCGCACTCCACAGCTGCGCGGCGCGCTCGACGACCTCGGGCGGGGTGGGCAGCTGGAATCCCGAGAGGGCCAGAACCCACCAGATGCCGATCCCGCCGACGATCGAGATCGCGTTGAGGATGATCAGCTTCGTTCGCTTGCCGAGGCGCCGACGCTGCGGGCGGCCCGCTCCGGTGGGCACCGCGAGCGCGGTGGTGGCGTTGCCGCCGGAGGCGACGGCGCGGTCGGCGGCCTGCTCCTGCGCATCGGTCATCTTCATCGCCTCCATCGGGAGCCTCGGTCTGGTCGGGGAGAAGGGGTCACGGTGCGCTCCTTTGCTGTGACACAGGGGATGAGTGGCCCGACGGCTCGGGATAGCCGGCGAGAAGCGGGGACTGGTGGAAGATCGCGGCGATCGCACCGAGCGCTCCATCGGTGTCGCGAAGCTGCCCGGGTCGCACGATGTGAGGCTGGTCGGTGGGGATCGAGTACACCTCGTAGCGCAGGGTGGCCGCCGCCTGCTCGATGATCACGGGGGCGGCGTGGACGATCTCGCCACCGATGACCACCTCCCGCGGATTGAGGGTCATCGCGACACCGCCGAGCACGTGCCCGATGGTCGTGCCCACCTGGCGCACCACGCGGTCGACGACGGGGTCGCCCTTGGCGACGGCGCGGCCCAGCGCCTCGATGCTGTCGACGTCGGCTCCCGCGTCGCGGCACGCACGCAGGATGGCGGACGCGGACGCGACCGTCTCGAGGCATCCCCGCTTGCCGCACCGGCACGGGATGCCCTGCGGGTCGGCGGTGATGTGGCCGATCTCGCCGGCGAAGCCGCGTGATCCGGTGACCAGCCTTCCCGCGACGACCAGCCCGCCGCCGACGCCGTCGGACAGGCGCAGGTACACGAGATTGTCCACGGCGTCGGGGCCGGCGATCGCCTCGGCGAGGGCGGCTAGGCGCGTGTTGTTGTCGACGACGACGGGCGCCCCGAACCTCGTCGAGAAGGCGACGTCGACCCCGACGGGTGCCGGCAGCTTCTTCCAGCTGACAGCCGGGACCTCGCCGTTGGTATTCGTGTACGGCCCGGGCACACCGATGCCGATGCCCTGCAGCGCGCCGAAGTGCACCCCGGTCTCGTCGCTCATGCGCTGGATGAGGGCGAAGGCGCGCTCGATCCGCTCCTCCCAGGGCGTGTCCTCGGGGTACCGGTCGACGGCCTGCGCGATCACGTCGTGCGACGCATCGGCGGCTGCCACGTGCACCCGGCGGTGGCCGAAGTCGACGCCGAGGAATTGACCGGAGGCGGGGTCAAGGGCGAGGCGCTCCGCCGGTCGCCCGCTGCCGGACCGCGTCGCCGCGTCGGTGTCGGCGACGACGATCGCGCCGCGACGCAGGAGTTCGGAACCGATCTCCGACAACGTCGTGCGCGACAGGCCCGTGCGCCGCGCAAGCTCGTTGCGGCTGAGCGCACCGTGGGTGCGGAGCGCGCTGAGAACGCGCTCCTCGTGGGTGCGTCGCACCAGGGCGTGGACACCGGTCGCCGTCGACATGAGAGCAACCGTGTCAGCGCCGAATTTTTCCGTCAACACTCCGACAGAAAAACTTGGTCATTCGGTCGACAGCCGACCGAACAGAGGGTCACACGGCGGCGGCCGGCCCCAATCCGAAGTGGGTGAGCTCGGCGTCGTCGAGCATCCGCGACCGGATGATGAACCGCTTGCCCGTCGGGCCCTCCACGCTGAAGCCGGCGCCACGGCCGGGCACCACGTCGATCGTGATGTGCGTGTACTTCCAGTACTCGAACTGCGCCTCCGAGATGTAGACCTCGATGGGGTCGTCCAGGCCGACCTCGAGCGAGCCGAGATGCACGTCCGACGGGCCGGTCAGGAACATCCCGACGGGGTAGCACATGGGTGCGCTGCCGTCGCAGCATCCACCCGACTGGTGGAACATCAGCGGGCCGTGGGTGGTCGTGAGCTCGCGCAGCAACCCGGCGGCCTCATCCGTCACCGCGACCCGGCTGTACGTCGTGTCATCCATCGGTGCGTCCTCTCGTGCGTTTCGTCTCGCCTCCGGCTCGCTCAACGACCGGGGGGAGCCGGGCTCGGTCAACGACCGGAAGGTGCCGCCGGGCTCGGTCCACGGCCGTCGGTGGCCGGGTGTTGGGGATGGGTGCGCCCTAACTCAGGGCCAGGGGGCTGGACGGGGCCGGAAGCGGCCCGCACCGCCCGCTCAGCCTGAGTCAGGGCACACCCGGGGGTGGCGAGGGTGGCTCAGAAGAAGCCCATCGCGCCTTCGGCGTACGACACGAGCAGGTTCTTCGTCTGCTGATAGTGGTCGAGCATCTTCAGGTGGTTCTCGCGGCCGATCCCCGACTGCTTGTAGCCGCCGAAGGCGGCGTGGGCGGGGTACTGGTGATAGGTGTTCGTCCAGACGCGTCCGGCCTCGATGGCGCGGCCGGCCTTGTAGGCGATGTCACCCGAACGGCTCCACACCCCGGCACCGAGCCCGTAGAGGGTGTCGTTGGCGATCGAGATCGCGTCGTCGAAGTCGTCGAAGGACGTGACCGAGACGACCGGTCCGAAGATCTCCTCCTGGAAGATCCGCATGTCGTTGGTGCCCTCGAACACGGTCGGCGCCACGTAGTAGCCCTCGCTGAGGTCGCCGCCGAGGTCCACCCGCTCGCCGCCGGTGAGCAGCTTCGCACCGCCGGCCTTGCCGATGTCGATGTAGCTGAGGATCTTCTCCAGCTGATCGTTCGACGCCTGGGCGCCGATCATCGTGTCTGGGTCGAGCGGATTGCCCTGCTTGATCTTGCCGACCCGCTCCAGGCTGTCACCGAGGAACCGGTCGTAGATCGATCGCTGGATGAGCCCGCGCGACGGGCACGTGCACACCTCGCCCTGGTTCAGCGCGAACATCGTGAAGCCCTCGAGCGCCTTGTCGTAGTAGGCGTCGTCGGTCTCGCGCGCGACGTCCTCGAAGAAGACGTTCGCCGACTTCCCCCCGAGCTCGAGGGTCACCGGGATGAGGTTCTGCGAGGCGTACTGCATGATGAGGCGCCCGGTGGTGGTCTCGCCCGTGAACGCGACCTTGCGGATGCGCTTGTGCTGCGCGAGGGGGGCACCGGCTTCGATGCCGAACCCGTTGACGATGTTCACGACGCCCGCCGGCAGCAGGTCGCCGATGATCTCGAACAGGAAGAGGATGCTCGCCGGGGTCTGCTCGGCGGGCTTCAGCACGACGCAGTTGCCGGCGGCGAGCGCCGGGGCGAGCTTCCACGTCGCCATGAGGATCGGGAAGTTCCACGGGATGATCTGCCCGACCACGCCGAGCGGCTCATGGAAGTGATACGCCACGGTGTCATCGTCGAGCTGGCTGAGCGATCCCTCCTGAGCGCGCAGCACACCGGCGAAGTAGCGGAAGTGGTCGACAGCGAGCGGGATGTCGGCGGCGAGCGTCTCGCGCACCGGCTTGCCGTTCTCCCACGTCTCGGCGACGGCGATCTTCTCGAGGTTCTCTTCGATGCGGTCGGCGATCTTGTTGAGGATGACGGCCCGGTCGGCGGGCGTGGTGCGCTTCCAGGATTCGAACGCCTTCCACGCCACCTCGACGGCCCGGTCGACGTCTTCGACGGTGCCCCGTCCGACCTCGCAGAACGGCTTGCCCGTGACCGGCGAGATGTTCTCGAAGTACTGCCCCTTGACCGGCTCGACGAACTCCCCGCCGATGTAGTGGCCGTAGCGTGCGCGATAGTCGGCGAGCGCTCCCCGCTGGCCCGGAGCCGCGTAGACGCTCGAGACGCCTTCTTCAACGATGGTCATAGTCCTGTCTCCTTCGACTGGCTGCGCGACGAACACTGTCGCGCGATGCCGTCGACGCTAGGCGGCGCTACGTTGCATCCGGTTGCACCCTCAGGGAGCGAGGCGATCCAGACGCGCGACGAGGCCGGCGCGTTTGGGAGAGCGGGCCGGCAGGAGCTCCAGGCACAGCCGCAGCACCTCCGCGTCATCGGCGGCCTCGTCGGTGTCGGCGTAGGCGAGCAGCACATCCACGCTCGCGTCTTCGATGAGCGCCTCACGCAGCGCCGCACTCACCGACGCCCGCACCTGCTCGACTCCGGGTGCCACGGAGTCCGGCAGCACCGCGCCGGCGTAGGCGGCGAGCGCGACGCGGTGGGCCCCGCGGTCGAGAAGGGAGACGACGTGCTGCGCGTCGGTGTCGAGGTCGACGGTGAGTCGATAGGGGCGGGATGCCGGCACCAGCGCCGGGGCGACGGACTCGAGCACTCTGCGCAGCCGCACCATCTCGGGGCGCAGCGACTCGGTCGCGCCGTCGCCGTAGACGAGCTCGCCGAGCCTCTCGGCGGACAGCCCCGCACGGTGGGTGGCGAGCATCAGGAGGATCTCGGCGTGACGGGCGCTCAGCTGGACGGATGCGGTCGGGTCGCTCGCGCCGCCGGTCTCGAGCACCGCGCGGTCCCGGCCGAGCACCCGGAGCGTCGCGCGCACGGGGGCGCGGCGGCTCGCCCGGCGCTTCGGGGCCTCGGCGCGCCGGCGCAGGCGCGCCACGAGCAGCTCGCTCTCGATGGCGCGGGCGGCGGCGTCCACGAGGAGCTGCGCCTGCGGCGTCACGGCCTCGGCGCCACCGGTCACGTCGATCACGCCGAGCAGACGGCGCGTCTCGGGGTCGTGCAACGGCGCGGCCGTGCACGACCACGGCTGCACGAGCCGGTTGTAATGCTCGGCACCATGGATCTGCACCGACCGGTCCAGCCGCAGGGCGGTGCCGGGAGCGGCGGTGCCCACCGCATCCTCAGCCCAGTTCGCGCCCTCGACGAAGCCCATGTCGCCGGTGCGGCGACGGATGTCGAGGTCGCCCTCCACCCACAGCAGTCGGCCCGATGCGTCTCCCACGGCGACGACGACACCGGACTCGCTCGCCTCGCCGGGCAGCAGGAGTCCGCGGATCATGTCCATCACGGTCGCGAGCGGATGCGCGCGGCGATACTCCTCGAGCTCTTCGCGGGACAGCGCCATCGGCGGGAGTCCCTCGGCGCCGACGAGACTCGCCAGCGAACGCTCCCACGAGTCCCGCACGAGCGGTCGCACATCGGCGAGGCGTGTGTCACCCCGGTTGCCGGCGACGAGTTCTTCATGGGCGCGCTCGATGAGCAGACGGGATGTCTCCGGCGAGACCCCGCGCTGACGCGACCACGCAGAAGTCATCCTGCTCCGATCGGCGATGAGGGAGCGTAGGGCCAGTGTAGGTCGCATGACGGCGCCGGTCATCCCCCTGGTGCGCCGATTCCGGCGGTGTCAGGCTGAAACCGTCCCTCGACCCCGAGCATGAGGAGGACCCATGAAAGCTGTGCAATATCGCGAGATCGGAAAAGGACCGGAAGTCGTCGACATCGACACGCCCGAGCCCGGCCCCGGGCAGATCCGACTGCGCGTGACCGCCGCCGGTCTGTGCCACTCGGACTGGTTCGTGATGGACCTTCCCGAGGACCAGTACACCTACGGCCTGCCCCTCACCCTCGGTCACGAGGGCGTGGGCGTCGTCGACATGCTCGGCGACGGTGTCGAGGGGATCGAGGTCGGGGGGTCGTACGCGATCTACGGACCGTGGGGGTGCGGCCAGTGCCACGCGTGCTCCCAGGGTGCGGAGAACTACTGCCCGCACGCGGCCGAGATGGGCATCGCTCCTCCCGGCCTCGGCGCTCCCGGCGCCATGGCCGAATACGTCATCGTCGACGACAAGCGGCACCTGACCCCGCTCGGCGACCTCGACCCGGTCGAGACGGTCTCGCTGACGGATGCAGGGCTCACGCCCTATCACGCGATCAAGGCCGCCGAGCACAAGCTCCGCCCCGGCTCGACGGCGGTGGTGATCGGCGTGGGCGGCCTCGGCCACGTCGGTGTGCAGATCATCCGCGCCATCAGCGGCGCCAACGTGATCGCGCTCGACGTCAGCGACGAGAAACTCGAACTCGCCAAGGAGGTCGGTGCGCACCACACGGTGATCTCGGACGAGAACGCCGCGGAGCGCGTGCGGGAGCTCACCGGCGGGCTGGGCGCGTCGGCCGTGTTCGACTTCGTGGGCGCGCAGCCGACGCTCGACCTCGCCCGCGACGTCGTCGCGACCGACGGCTACATCCACATCGTCGGCATCGGCGGGGGCACCCTTGCGACGGGCTTCTTCTCGACGCCGATGGGCGCCGCCGTCCGCGCTCCGTATTGGGGCACGCGATCGGAGCTGAAGGAGGTGCTCGAACTCGCGCGCACCGGCGCGGTCGGCGTGCACGTCGAGCGCTTCGGCATCGACGACGCCGTCGAGGCGTACGCGAAGCTGCACGAGGGCACCGTCCGCGGTCGCGCCGTCGTCGTGCCGAACGGCTCCTGACGCCCGCCTTTCGTCTCGGTCGCTCCGCTCCCTCGCGGGGCGACCGGGAGGAGGCGTCCCACCCCGGTCGCACCCCCGGTCGCCCGCCGGTCGTCGAGCGAGCGCAGCGAGACGAAACGCAGCCGTCAGGCGCGCGCGTCCCACCAGGCGCGCAGGCGCCGTTCGGCCTCGTCCGCGCCGAGAACGCCCTCGTCGAGGCGCAGGTCGAGCAGGAACCGGTAGGCGGCGCCCACGTCGCGTCCCGGCGGAATGCCGAGGATGCGCTGAATGTCGTTGCCGTCGAGGTCCGGCCGGATCGCGTCGAGCTGCTCCTGCTCCCGCAGGGCCGCGATCCGCGACTCGATGTCGTCGTAGGCGCTGCGCAGCCGGTTCGCCTTCCGCTTGTTCCGCGTCGTGACATCCGCCCGCGTCAGGATGTGCAGCCGCTCCAGCTGATCGCCCGCATCACGCACGTAGCGGCGCACGGCGGAGTCGGTCCATGCCCCCTCGGCATAGCCGAAGAACCGCAGATGCAGCTCGATGAGCAGGCACACCGCATCCGTCGTCGCCGCGTCGAAGCGCAGCGCGCGCAGGCGCTTGCGGGCAAGCCTCGCACCCTTGACGTCGTGATGATGGAAGGTCACCCCGCCGCCGGGTTCGAGCCGGCGCGTGGCCGGCTTGCCGATGTCGTGCAGCAGGGCCGCGAGGCGCAGCGCGACGTCGGGGACCGCATCCGGGCGCCGCGTCTTCTCGAGCGCGATCGCCTGGTTCACCACCGTGAGCGAGTGCTCGTAGACGTCTTTGTGGTGATGGTGCTCATCCACCTCGAGCCGCAGCGCGGGCACCTCGGGGAGGAATTCGCCCATGAGCCCGGTGTCGACGAGAAGGCGGATGCCGCGCACCGGGTCGTCGGTTGCGAGCAGCCGCACGACCTCGCCCTGAACGCGCTCGGGGCTGACGATGCTCAGCGTCTCGCGCAGGGCGGTGATCGCCTCCGTGGTGGCGGGGTCGACCTCGAACTCGAGTTGCGAGGCGAAGCGCGCGGCGCGCAGCATGCGCAGCGGATCGTCGCCGAAGCTCACCCGCGGGTCGATCGGGGTGCGCAGACGCCCGGCGACGAGATCCTCGACGCCACCGGTCGGGTCGATCAGGGTGCGCTCGGGAACGCGCATGGCCATGGCGTTCACGGTGAAGTCGCGACGCACGAGGTCGCCCTCGAGGCTGTCGCCGAAAGCGACGACGGGCTTGCGGGTGGTGCCGTCGTAGCTGTCGGCACGGTAGGTGGTCACCTCGACCTGCTCGCCGCCGACGCGCGCACCGATTGTGCCGAACTCACGCCCGACGTCCCACTGCGCCGTGCTGATCGGCGTGACGATCTTCAGGATCTCGTCCGGATGCGCGTCGGTGGTGAAGTCCAGGTCGTGAACCGGGCGATCGAGCAGCGCGTCGCGAACCGGACCCCCGACGATCGCCAGCTCGCGGCCCGCTTTCGCGAAGGCGTCGGCGAGCGTCGCGACGATCGGGGATTCGGCGAGCGCGCCGAGGCGCACGACACCCTCGGCCATGTTCAGCATGGGCTCGAGCCTACCGATCCGACTCGCGGGCCCGATCAGTCGACGACGGTGAGGAGCCCGGCGAGCACCAGCTCGCGCACCCGGGGGAGGAGATCATCGCGCAGGCTGTGCGCATCCACCTCCATGAGATGGGCGATCGCATCGATGAGCACCCCGACCGCGAGGTCGCCGTCGCACGCACCGACGAGGGCGGCAAGGCCCGGATCGACCTCGATCACGCGCGCGTATCCGCCGCCCTGACGCAGTTCGATCACGCTCGGATCCTCGGCCCCGGGCCGATGATGACGGGCCTCGGACACATCGGATGCGCTGCGCAGCACCCGGCTGCCGAGGGCTTCGTCATCGAGCTCGGCGATGCGGTCGTGACCCGCGAGGCAGGCAGCGATGTGCCCGCCCAGGCCACCGCCGCCGGGCGCCGTACCGATGCGCTCGTAACGCGACAGCGTCGGCACCTCGGCACGGCGCAGAAGCACGGATCCGAAGCCGATCGCCGTCACCCCGCGCCGCTCGAAGTCGTCGAGCCACGCGGCGAGGAGCTCCCCGAAGCGATCGCTGGTCGGCACCGTTCCACCGTCGCGGATCCACAGCTCGGCGTATGCGAGGGGGTCGAGCTGTTCGCGCTCGACGACCCACGCATCCAGCGGCACCGGCGACGCCTCGACCCACGCGCGCATCCGCTCGAGCCCGTCGACGCCGTCGCGCGTCTCCCAGTTGCCCAGGAACTGTGCGACGCCGCCGGGCGCGAGCACGTCGCCGACTCCGGCGACGACCGCCTCGACGAGGGCGTCGCCGACGAGACCGCCGTCGCGGTAGTCGTAGGAGGGAACCCCCGCCGCGCGAGGCGTGATGACGAACGGCGGGTTCGACACGATCCGGTCGAACCGCTCGCCGACGACGGGCTCGAAGAGGCTGCCGACCCGTGTCTCGATGCCGTCGCAGCCGTTCAGCAGCGCGTTCAGGCGGGTGAAGCGCACCGCGCGTTCGGACACGTCGGTGGCCACGACGCCGTCCGCGAAGCGACGGGCACGCAGCGCCTGGATGCCGCATCCGGTGCCGAGGTCGAACACCCGGCGGGCGGGGGTCGGCATCTGGATCGCCGCGAGCGTGAGCGACGCCCCGCCGACGCCGAGCACGTGATCCTCGGGGAGCGGACCGCCGAGCGCCATCTCGTCGAGGTCGCTCGCCACCCACCACTCACCCTCGCCGGCGTCGTCCTGGAAGGAATGAGGCCGGATGAGCGCCGCCGGCGAGACACGGCCGGCGGCGACGGACGCAAGGCCGAGGCGGCGCAGCCCGTCGACGCCGCACGTCGGCAGCGCAGCGGCGACGTCGGGGGCGGGCTGGGCCACGCCGAGCACGAGCAGGCGCCCCAGCACGGCGAGCGGGTCGGTGCGGGCTCCGAGCGCGCGGAGCGCGGGGGCCCTCAGCTCCCGGCCGGTCGCGTCGTCGGCGGTAGCGCCCCACGCTGCGCGCAGGTTCTCCGAGGCGAACCCGGCCCCGCGGAGGTCATCGGCGAGGGCGGCGCAGGTGGCGGCATCCGGTTCAGGCAGCACGCGCCCATTCAACCGCGTTGCGGCCGCGGGCGGCGTCACACGGCTCGGCTCCCAGGTCTCTGCAGGGGCGAACCGTAGAATCGCACCGATCGTGCGGTCATGCGTCGCACGGGAGTTCCCCATGACCGACACCTCTTCCTTCTCGCGCGCCGTTCACCGCCCGTGGCGCGGCACCCTGCGCGCAGCGGCCGCAGCCGCGCTCGCGGGCGCCGTCGCACTCGCACCGGCGACCGCGTGGGCGGCACCCGTCGACCCCGACCCCGACGCGACCGACGCACCGGTGCTCAGCGGCGAGGTCACCTACGCGATGGCACCGGCGGGGAACGGGATCGTCGATGAGGGCGATTCCCTCACGGTGTCGTTCGTCGTGAACAACGGCACGCTCGAAGCCGCCGAGGGCGTCGACGTGTCCCTCGGCCTCTCCGACGACGCCCTCGCCAGCCGCACCTCACTGTCGTCGTGGCTCGCGGGGGACTCGTCGGCGCAGACCGATGAGATCGGCACGACGTCGTTCGGCGCCACCCTCTCCGGCGCGGAGCAGACGGCGCGCCTGACCATCGACGCCGACGACGATGCTCTCGCCGACCGCGAACCGGGTGTGTACCCGCTCGCCGCGACCTTCACACGGGGCGACGACTCGGTCGAGGTGCGAAGCGCGGTGACCGTGCCCGACGACGGCGATGTGACCCCGTTGACCGTCGTGGTCCCGATCACCGCTCCGGCGATCGACACGCCGGTGCTGACGGCCGCGCAGCTCGAGGAGCTCACCGCGGAAGGCGGGTCGCTGTCATCACAGCTGGATGCGGTGGCCGGCACCCCGGTCGTGCTCGCGATCGATCCGGCGATCCTCGCGTCGATCCGGCTCCTCGGAACCTCCGCCCCCGAGTCCGCCGTCGCGTGGCTCACCGAGCTCGACGCTCTCCCGAACGCACGGTTCGCCCTGCAGTACGGCGACGCCGACGTCGCGGCACAGATGGAAGCCGGGTTCGAGACACTCCTCGAACCCGGCGCTCTCACCGCTCTCATGCGCGACGAGGACTTCACCGCACCGGTCGAGCAGCAGACCGTCGAGCCGTCGGAGGCGGCCACCCCGACGCCGACCGAGTCCTCGTCCGACGACACCGACACCGACCCGGAGACCCTCGGGATCCCCTCGCTCGAGGAGCTCCTGTCAGTGGATGCCTCGCACGAGCGCGTGTACTGGCCCGCAACCGGCACCGGCGGTTCCCTCGTGGCGGATGCGCTGGCTGAGGCGAACGGAGACGACGACGCGTCGGCGCTCATCCTGACCGAGTCCGCGCTCGTGACGGGCACCGGTGCGACCGTGCCGGCCCGCGCATCCGCCACCGACACGCAGCTGCTGGTGTACGACACCGACATCTCCCGCGAGCTGAATGCCGCCTCGGTCGAGAGCGACACCACCCTCCGAGCGGCGCCGCTGGCCGCCGCGAGCGCCTACCTGCACTTCGCCGCCGAAGACGCCGGGGAGGATCCGCTCCTGGTCACCGTGGACCGCGCGTCGACGGAGCGCTCTCGTCTCGCCCTGCGCGCCGCGGTTCTCGCCGCCACGCAGGCGCCGTCGACCGCGGCATCCCCGTTCGCCGGACTGGTCGCCCACGACCCGGCGCCGGTGCAGCTCGTCGCCGGTGTGCCCGACGAAGATCGGGCATATGCCGCGGCGGACATGCACGCGGACGAAGACGCTCTCGCTCGCTTCGCCACGGTGCTCGACGACCCGGAGCTGCTGACCGGACCGAACCGTGACGAGATCCTCCAGGTGCTCGGCACCGCCTGGCGCGGCGACGAGTCGTGGCCCGCCGTCGTCTCGGCGCAGCGGCAGGGCACGATCGAGACGATCGATTCCGTCGGGCTGCTCCCGCCGAGCACCGTCCAGCTGCTCGGCTCGTCGTCGACACTGCCCGTCTGGGTGCGCAACGACCTCCCGTACCCGGTGAACCTCACCCTCTACTCCCAGCCCGAGGATCTGCGCCTCGACGTGGAAGACGCCGTCACCGTGGTGGCCAGTCCCGCGTCGAACACCCGCATCGAGGTGCCCGTGCAGGCGCGCATCGGCAACGGTGAGGTCGATGTCACCCTCGATCTGCGCAGTCCCGCGGGGGTGCAGATCGGGTCCACCGAACGCGCCGAGGTCTACGTGCGTGCCGAATGGGAGGGCATCGGCATCACGGTGCTGGCGTTCCTCGTCGGGGGTCTCCTCGTGATCGGCCTCGTGCGGACGATCCGCCACCGCCGGCGCGCCGCGACCGACGGCGACGGCGAGGGCGAGGCGCTCGAGGCTGACGAGGACGACGCCGAAGACGCGGCATCCGCGACACCGCAGGACGATCGATGAGCGGCATCGGCCGCGCGAGCGTGCTCATCGGTGCGGGCACCGTGGTCTCGCGACTGACCGGCCTCCTGCGCACGGTCGTGCTGGTCGCCGCCGTCGGCTCGGTGCCGAGTGCTGCGGCCGACGCCTTCGCCGTCGCCAATCAGCTCCCCAACAACATCTACGCGATCATCTCGGCGGGCCTGCTGAGCGCCGTCGTGGTGCCGCAGATCGTGAAGGCGGCAGCCCACACAGACGGCGGCAGCGCCTTCGTATCGAAGCTGTTCACGCTCGGCACGGTCGGCCTGCTGGTCACCACGGCCCTCGCCACCGCCGCCGCACCGTGGCTGGTTCAGCTGTACGCGCCGGATTACACCCCGGCTCAGACCGCATTGGCCACCGCCTTCGCGTATTGGTGCCTGCCGCAGATCTTCTTCTACGGTCTCTACGCGCTGGTCGGCGAGACGCTGAACGCAAGACGCGTCTACGGTCCGTTCACGTGGGCCCCGATCGTCAACAACATCGTCTCGATCGCCGGCTTCCTGGCCTTCATCGCTCTGTTCTCCGGTCCGGTCACACAGGTCGCCGGCTGGACGCCCGACATGATCGCACTGCTGGCCGGTACGGCGACGACCGGCATCGTGGTGCAGGCGGCGCTTCTGCTGGTGTTCTGGCGCTCCGCCCGGCTGCGGGTCCGGCCGGATTTCCGGTGGAAGGGCGTCGGTCTCGCGCAGATCGGCCGCCTCGCCGGGTGGACCTTCCTCATGATGCTCGCCGGACAGGTCGCGGGACTCGTGCAGACCCGGGTGCTGTCCGAGGCCTCGAGCGACGGTCCGTCGGTCTTCGCCTTCCAGAACGCGTGGCTGCTGTTCATGCTGCCGTATTCGATCATCGTCCTGTCGATCGGAACGCCCTACTACACGCGGCTCAGCGAGCACGCCTCCGCCGGACGCGATGTCGAGGTGCGCGACGACATCGTCAGCAGCATCCGCACCCTCGGGCTGTTCGTGGTGCTCGCCACCGCCGCCCTCGCCGTCGCGGCGGTGCCCGCGAGCCGCATCTTCACCACCGACGCCGCCGGCGCCCTGCAGGCAGCGCCCGTGCTTCTGGCCTTCCTCGTGTGCCTGGTGCCGCTGGCCGTGCTGTTCGTGATCCAGCGGACGTTCTACGCCTACGACGACACCCGCACGCCATTCCTTTTCACCCTCGCGCAGGTTGCCCTGGTCGTCACGGGAGCGCTCGTCTCGGGGGCCCTCGTCGACGCCGACGTGATCGCGCTCCCCCAGCTGGCGTCCTCGGTCGCCCTCACGCAGTCGCTCGCCTCCGTGGTGCAGGTGATCCTCGCGACCTGGCTGCTGCAGCGCCGGCTCGGTGGTCTGCGAGTCGGGGAGTGGATGCTCTCGCTCGGCCGATTCGTTCTCGCCGCGCTCCCGGCGGCGGCCGCGGGGTGGGGGGTGTATCTGCTTCTCGGAGGCCCCGTCGGGTGGACGACGTCGAACCCGCTCCTCGCCGCCGTCGGCACCGGGATCATCGGCCTCGGCGTGCTCGTCGTCTATGTGGGGATGCTCGCCGTGCTGCGCGCCCCGGAGCTGCACGGCGCCTTCGGCCTCGTGCGGCGATTCCTCCCCGGCGGCCGCTGACGCGACCGGCTGCCCGTCCGGCGCGGGGCCGTTCACCTGCGGGGAATTCCAGGCCGTTACCATGTGTTGTCACGGCTGGCAGAACAACGAAGGAGGCGCAGTGCGTCAGGTCATCATCATCGGCTCGGGTCCCGCGGGTTACACGGCGGCGATCTATGCCGCGCGTGCGAACCTCGAACCCCTCGTCGTCGCCAGTTCGGTCGAAGCCGGTGGCGAGCTCATGAACACCACCGAGGTCGAGAACTTCCCCGGGTTCCCGGAAGGCATCCAGGGTCCTGAGCTCATGGCGAAGATGCAGGAGCAGGCGGAGAAGTTCGGCGCCGAGGTGCTGTACGACGACGTCGTCGACCTCGATGTCGCCGGGCGCAGCAAGAAGGTCACGCTCGGCAGCGGAAAGTCCTTCGAGGCAGACTCGATCGTCTTCGCGACCGGCTCCGCCCCGCGCAAGATCGGCATCGAGGGTGAGCAGCGTCTCTCCGGGCGCGGCGTCTCGTACTGCGCGACGTGCGACGGGTTCTTCTTCCGCGAGCGCGAGATCGCGGTCGTGGGAGGCGGTGACTCGGCAATCGAAGAGGCGACGTTCCTGACGAAGTTCGCGTCGAAGGTCTACGTCATCCACCGTCGCGACGAGCTTCGCGCATCCAAGATCATGCAGGAGCGAGCCTTCAGGAACGACAAGATCGAGTTCGTGTGGAACGCCGAGGTTGTCGACGTGCTGGGCGAGGATGCCGTCACCGGCGTCGTGCTCGAGGACACCGTCGACGGCAGCCGCCGCGAGCTCGCGCTCCAGGGCCTGTTCGTCGCAATCGGCTACGACCCCCGCACCCACCTCGTGCACGGCAAGCTCGACCTCACCGAGGCTGGCACCGTCTGGGTCGACGGTCGCTCCTCTCGCACGTCGGTCCCCGGGATCTTCGCCGCCGGTGATGTCGTCGACCCCACCTATCGCCAGGCCGTCACCGCGGCCGGCAGCGGAACGGTCGCCGCCCTCGACGTGGAGCACTACCTCGCATCGCTCGGTGAAGCCGGCGCGCCCGACGCCACGGCCGACCCGATCGAAGACCGCCCGGGCGCGGATGACGAGGAGCCCCTCGCGGCCGCGGAACATTCCCCCGCCGTCGCACGTTGACCCGATAGACGCAAGAATTCTGAGAAGGAGAGTGGAAATGACCGCCAAGGCGACCACGTCGGCGACCTTTGAGCAGGATGTCCTGCAGGCCGACGGCCCCGTGCTCGTGGACTTCTGGGCTGAGTGGTGCGGCCCGTGTCGCATGGTCTCGCCCGTGCTCGACGAGATCCAGTCGGAGAACTCCGACAAGATCACCGTGCTGAAGCTGAATGTCGACGAGAACCCCGACCTCGCGATGAAGTACCAGATCACGTCCATCCCCGCGATGAAGGTCTTCCAGGGCGGCGAGGTCAAGTCGACCATCATCGGCGCGAAGCCCAAGTTCGCTCTCGAGCAGGATCTCGCAGAGTTCCTCAGGTGACCTGCGCGTCGTGAGACGCCGAGACCCCGCTGGCCTCCGGGCCGGCGGGGTCTCGTTCTGTTCCGGGTTGTCGGTCGGGAAGGTCGTCAGGATGCGTCGGCGTGGGCGGAGGCATCCCACCGTCGGTGCTTCTCCTCGCCGAGCAGACGCCACACCGCCTTGGTCAGCGGCGGGTAGTCCAGAGCGATCTGCCGCAGCACCCGGTAGTGCCGGGCCTGGGAGGGGCGGACGCCGCCGTTCGCGGCGATGTTCTCCGCGCGCAAGGTGAGCACGACGAGTTCGTCGACGGTCGGGAGGTCTTCCATGAAGTCCCACGGGTCTTCGCCGCCGTGCAGACGCTCATCGACGAGCACGGACAACTCGTCCGCTGCCTCCGCGCGCAGCAGTTCGAGACTGGCTCGCCGCGGGGTGCTCTCGTCGTGGGTCACCCATCCAGGGTACGCCGCGCGTCCGACACGGGCATCGTGCGTGCCATCCTGTGGACAGATCGGCTTCTAGTTCGCGCCGTATCCGCTCTCGCCGAGGTCATCGAGAATGCGGTTCAGGTCCTGGATGCTGGCGAAATCGATGCTGATCTGGCCTTTTCGCATACCAAGGCTGACTTTGACGCGCGTGTTGAGGCGGTCACCCAGTCGCTCGGCCACCTCGTCGAGGTAGGCCTTGCGGGCACCGGCCTGCGGCTTGACGCTCTTGGTGGCAGTCGCGTCCGTGGTCTTCGCCGCAGCCTCCGCGGCACGCACGGAGAGGTCTTCGTTCACGATCTTGTCGGAGAGCCTCTGCATGGACTCGGGGGAGTCGAGCGAGAGGATCGCGCGAGCATGTCCGGCGCTGAGCACCCCCGCGGCGACGCGCTGCTGCACCGGCACGGGGAGCTTCAGCAGGCGGATCGTGTTGCTGATCTGCGGACGGGAACGACCGATCCGTGTGGCGAGCTCCTCCTGGGTGATGCCGAAGTCGTCGAGGAGCTGCTGATAGGCGGAGGCTTCTTCCAGGGGATTGAGCTCCGACCGGTGCAGGTTCTCCAGGAGCGCATCCCGCAACAGGTGCTCGTCGGCGGTCTCCCGGATGATCGCAGGAATCGAGGTGAGTCCCGCGGCCCGGGCCGCTCGGGTGCGGCGCTCACCCATGATGAGCTCGTAGCTTCCGCCCCCGGTGTCACGGACGACGACCGGCTGCAGGACGCCGAATTCCCGAACGCTGTGGATCAGTTCGTCGAGGTCGTCCTGATCGAAGTGGGTGCGGGGCTGGCGCGGATTCGGCACGACTGCGTGCGGATCCACGTGTGCGAGCCGCGCACCCGGCACCGCCACGAGTTCGTGAGATTCGTCCGCTGTGTCGACCACGTCGGCCGTGCTCGAGGCGGGGGCGTCATCCTCTGTCGCCGACTTGGGGAAGAACACGTCGGAGGGGCGATCCTCCGTCGCCTCGATGGTGGGGATGAGAGCCCCGATGCCTCGTCCGAGTCCCGTGCGCTTGGGCATCAGGGTGTCCCTTCGATCGATACCGAACTGTCTTTGTCTCGCCCGATGATCTCGACCGCGGCTTCGCGGTAGGCGACGGCGCCGGCCGACTGTCCATCGTAAGCGATGACGGTCTGGCCGAAGCTCGGCGCCTCCGAGACGCGCACCGAGCGCGGGATCATCGTCCGCAGGACCTCGCGGGGAAAGTGTTCCCGCACTTCCTCCGCCACCTGCTGCGCGAGGCGTGTGCGGCCGTCGTACATCGTCAGCATGATCGTCGAGAGGTACAGCGCCGTGTTGAGGTGCTTCTGGATCATCCGCACCGTGCCGAGCAGCTGGCTGAGACCCTCGAGTGCGTAGTACTCGCACTGGATCGGGATGAGGAGCTCCTGCGCAGCGGTGAAGGCGTTGATGGTGAGCAGACCGAGCGACGGTGGGCAGTCGATGATGACGAAGTCGAGTCGCTCGGTGAGTTCGGCCAGATACGTGTCCAGCGCCGTCTTGAGACGATGCTCTCGCGCGACCTGCGAGACGAGTTCGATCTCGGCGCCCGCGAGATGGATGGTGCTGGGGGCGCAGAAGAGGTTCGGTGACTCCGGGCTGTTCTGCACGATATCGGCGATGGGGAAGTCGTCGATGAGCACGTCGTAGACGCTCGGCGTGTCGGAGTCATGGGGAACGCCGAGAGCTGTCGACGCGTTTCCCTGCGGGTCGAGGTCGATGACGAGCACGCGAGCCCCCATAGATGCGAGAGCCGCCGCCAGGTTCACGGTGCTGGTGGTCTTGCCCACCCCGCCCTTCTGGTTCGACACCGTGATCACACGGGTGTTGCCACTCAGGGAGATGTCGACGCTCGCGAGAGTGCGGCGGCGCGCGGACAGATCAGCTAGTTCGCGCGCGAGAGGAGTGTCGTCGAACGAGAAAGGGGATTCCGCGGCCGATTCATCGGGCTGTTTCACGTGAAACGCTCTCTCTTTCGCGTTCTTTCGAGCATCACTCCACTCTAACCCGCACCCCCGACTCCACCCGCCCACCTCCCTTCCCGCCGATCGAGTAGCGCACGCGAGTGCGCCTATCGAGATCGTGCCTCCCACCGCGCCGGTCTCGATACGGCGGATCCGCCGCCTACTCGACCACCGGAAAGCGCCACGCCGCCGATCGAGTAGCGCGCAGCGCGTACCGAGATCCAAGCCGCCGTCACGGGCTCGTTTCACGTGAAACGGCCCAGCGGGGAACACCTTCCCGCCGATCGAGTAGCGCACGCAGTGCGCGTACCGATCCCGAATCCCGAGGGTCTCGATACGGCGGCTCCGCCACCTACTCGACCACCGGGAGGAGCCACCCGCCGATCGAGTAGCGCGCAGCGCGTACCGAGATCCGAGCCGCCGTCACGGGCTCGTTTCACGTGAAACGCCCTTTGGGAACGCCTTCCCGCCGATCGAGTAGCGCACGCGAGTGCGCCTATCGAGATCGTGCCTCCCACCGCGCCGGTCTCGATACGGCGGCTCCGCCACCTACTCGACCACCGGGAGGAGCCACCCGCCGATCGAGTAGCGCGCAGCGCGTACCGAGATCCTTCATCCCATCAAGGTTTAGTTTCACGTGAAACACCGTTTGGGAACGCCTTCCCGGTGATCGAGTGGCGCACGCAGTGCGCGTACCGAGATCCCGAACCCCGAGGGTCTCGATACGGCGGCTCCGCCACCTACTCGACCGCCGGAGGGAGCCACCCGCCGATCGAGTAGCGCGCAGCGCGTACCGAGATCCTTCATCCCATCAAGGTTTAGTTTCACGTGAAACGCCCTTTGGGAACGCCTTCCCGGTGATCGAGTAGCGCACCTAGTGCGCGTATCGAGATCCCACATCGCGAGGGTCTCGATACGGCGGCTCCGCCACCTACTCGACCACCGGGAGGAGCCACCCGCCGATCGAGTGGCGCACGCAGTGCGCGTATCGAGATCCCGAACCCCGAGGGTCTCGATACGGCGGCTCCGCCGCATGCTCGACCACCGGGATGCACCACCCCCGGCCGGTCGAGTAGCGCGCAGCGCGTACCGGGATCCGGAGCATCCGTTTCACGTGAAACGCTCACGCGCCAGCCACCTCTTGTTCGCCAGCGGCATCTCGACCCGCGAACCGACTCTTCTTGCTCAGCGCAGAAAGCGCTGACACGTGGCCGGTGATCAGGGCGATGCGCTTCGCGCGACCCCAGCCCTGCACCTGCTTCTCGCGGAGGAAGGCATCATCCATCCGTTCGTATTCCTCGAAGTACACCAACCGCACCGGGCGACGGTGGAATGTGTACTCCGCGCCTTCCCCGAAGTTGTGCTGAGCGACTCGCAGGTCGAGGTCACGGGTACTCCCTACGTAGAAGGAGCGATCCGCGCATTCGAGGATGTACATGTATGGCATACCACCAGCGTGACGCTGCCGGGGGTGGGATGGGATGACCATGCACGCATCCGTTGAGAAAGTGCGCAATGAAGCCGTCGGGGAGGGACGGACAACGAGGACGGCCTCGGCACGGCGGTTGTGCGGGATCTCGGTACGCGCACTTCGTGCGCTACTCGATCGGCGGGATGATTCCGGTGCGGTGGTCGAGTAGCCGGTGGAGCCGGCGTATCGACACCGGCACCCGGTGGGGCGAGATCTCGATACGCGCACTCCGTGCGCTACTCGATCGGCGGGTGGTGCATCATGGTGGTCGAGTAGGCGGTGGAGCCGGCGTATCGAGACCGGCACCCGGTTGTGCGGGATCTCGGTACGCGCACTTCGTGCGCTACTCGATCGGCGGGATGATTCCGGTGCGGTGGTCGAGTAGGCGGTGGAGCCGGCGTATCGACACCGGCACCCGGTGGGGCCGGGATCTCGATACGCGCGCGGCGCGCGCTACTCGATCGGCGGGCGCGGAGTGTCAGCGGGAGACCGTGGCGCGAAGCACACGCGTCGGTTCGGAGATGACACCCTCGCCCACCGTCTCCACGCGCACATCGCGCAGCTTGAAGCGACGAATCTGCTTCTCAGCCGCCGCAATCTCGTTCGACGCGTTCGCGCCCTTGAGCAGAATCAACTCGCCACCGTCACGGACGAGGGGAGCGGTGAGAGGGATCAGTGTACGGAAGGCGCTCACGGCGCGGGCCGTCACCTGGTCGAGCACCGGACCATCCGCCCACTCCTCCGCACGACCACGAACGACCTCGACGTTGTCGAGGCCCAGCGCTGCCACCTGCTCGTTCAGCCACGCGACGCGACGCTCCATGGGCTCGATCAGCACCCATTTCACGTCAGGGCGGGCGATCGCCAGTACAACTCCGGGCAGGCCTGCCCCGGAGCCCACGTCTCCCACGCGACCGGAGAACAGCGGTGCGGCGACCACGCTGTTCAGGATGTGACGCGTCCACAGGCGCGGCAGTTCCAGCGGTCCGATGAGCCCTCGCTCCTCGCCGTGGACAGCGAGTGCGGCAGTGAAGGCGCGGGCGGCGCCGATGCGATCGCCGAACAAGGGCTCGGCAGCCGACGGTTCGGGTTCCAGTTCGGTCATGGATGTTTCACGTGAAACGGCGACCGTCAGTGGCGACGGATGACCGTATGACGGTCCGCTCCCTCACCGTACGACTCCGAGACCAGCCCGCGCTCCGCGACGATGTCGTGCACCAGCTTGCGCTCGTAGCTGGACATCGAGGGAAGGGACGCCTGTGAGGCACCTTCATCCAGGCGCTCGACAGCGCGATCCACGAGCTGCTCCAGCTGCGTCTGGCGCGCGTCGCGGGAGCCGCCGATGTCGAGGATGAGACGGGAGAACCGACCTGTCTTGTTCTGTACCGCGATGCGCGTCAGCTCCTGAAGAGCCTGCACCGTGTCCGGCGCAGACAGAACGCGCACGGCATCCTCTTCCTCAGCCTCGACAGAGACGTATGCTCGCCCGGCCCGTACGTCGAGTCCGAGGTCGCCGTCGATGTCGGCGATGTCGAGGAGCTCCTCGATGAAGTCTGCGGCGACGTCACCCTCCTGCTCGAGCTGCTCGACCGTCGCGGGGGAGCGGTCCGGAGCGGACGTGGTGGCGGTGTCGGAGTTGCTGCTCATCATTCCTCTGGGTCGTTCCGTGATCAGGACTTCGCGTTACCCGATGGGCCGTTGCCGCCCGACGGTCCGGACTGCTTCTGCGCCTGCTTCTTCGCCCGCTGCTTGCCGACCGGCTGCTGCCGCTTGGGCTGTGCGGCCTTGGCCCGCTCGGCCTCCTCGACGAGACGCTGCTGCTCCGCCTGGTACTTCTCCATCGACACCACCTTGCCGGAGGAGTCGATGGCCTTGCCCTTGCGGGCCAGCCGCTCCTCGCGGGCCTTCGCCGCGTCCGACCCGGGGGTGGGCATCTCTCGGATGACGAGGAACTGCTGCCCCATCGTCCACAGGTTCGACACGAACCAGTAGATGACGACACCGAGCGGGAAGAACACGCCCGAGAAGACGAACGCGAACGGCAGCACGTACAGCATGATCTTCTGCATCTGGTACGCCTGGCCGGTCTTGGCTTCGGGGGAGAGGTTCTTCGAGATGATCTGGAGCTGTGTGAAGAACTGCGAGGCGATCATGAGCACCACGAGGGTCACCAGGATGATGATCGCCGTGGTGTTGCCCGAGTTGATGGCGTCGATCAGGGTCTCGTGGAGCGATGCGACGCCGAAGAGCTTCGCGTCGTAGAACTCCTGTGTCAGCTCCGCATTGAGCAGGCCCACACCGCCGATGCCGGCCTGTGCGTGCCGTGTGACGTCGTTCAGCACGCTGAACAGCGCGAAGAACACCGGCATCTGCACCAGGAGCGGCAGACAGCTCGACACCGGAGTGGTGCCGTGCTTCTTGTACAGCGCCATCGTCTCCCGGCTCATCGCCTCCCGCGAGAGCTGATCGCGCTTTCCCTTGTACTTCTCCTGAACTTTTCGCAGTTCAGGGGCGATTTCCATCATCTTCCGCTGGCTCTTGATCTGCCGCACGAACAGCGGAATCATCGCCGAGCGCACGACGATCACGAGACCGACGATCGAGAGCACCCACGTGAGACCCTCGGCTGCCGGCAGGCCCATCGCGGTGAACAGCCAGTGCCAGGCGACGAGCACGAGCTCGACCAGCCACTTCAGGGGCCAGAGGATGGTGCCGATCAGATCGAAACCACCGCCGCCCGATGTCTCGGTCGCCGACGAAGCGAAGCTCAGAAGATCCATGCGCGGGATCAGTCCTTTCCGGTGGAGCCAGGAACGACGAAACCCTGCGGGGTGATGTCGTGACGGAAGTCCTCACGAAGCGGCACGTCGTCGACGCCGCCCTTCGCCCAGGGGTGGCACCGCGCGAGGCGCGCGGCGGTCATCGCACTTCCCACCACGGCGCCGTACTGCTGTACCGCGGCCACCGAGTAGGCGGTGCATGAGGGGTAGTACTTGCACACGTCACCGTACGTGTGCGAGATGGTCGCCCGGTAGCCGTGAAGCAACGCCAGAGCGGCGTTCCGGGGCAGAAGCGGTATCGCACGAAGTGAATCGGATGCGGTCCAACGGCCGGCACCGACGGCATACGAGGGCAGAACACTCATGCCGCCCGCCTCGCCAGGCACCGTGCGACCTCGTCACGCAGTTGTGCGAAGTCGGCCTTCGCCGAGCCCGGGAGCGCACGGATGACCACGTCAGCACCGGGCCGGACATCGGTCAGCGCCCCCGCGCAGACAGCCTTCAGCCGTCGCCGCACGGTGTTTCGGACGACGGCTGAACCGACCTGCTTGCTCACGATGAAACCGAAACGCGCAGCCCTGTCGTCTCCCGACTGGACCACGTAGGTGATGGAATTCGCCCCGGCGCACCGCGCACCCCGGCGGACGACGGCCTTGTATTCCGCTCCGCGGGTCAGTCGGTTCTGCCTCGCGAGCACCGTGTGATCAGGCCGAGAGGGCGTCGCGGCCCTTGGCGCGACGAGCCGAGAGGATGGCACGGCCGGCACGGGTGCGCATGCGGGCGCGGAAGCCGTGCTTCTTGGCACGACGACGGTTGTTGGGCTGGAAAGTGCGCTTGCTCATGAGATCTCTTCCGGATGGGGTGTCCTCGGGACGCTCTTCCGGGGACGGGGTATCAGTACTGCCGCGAGGGCATAAGTCAACTGAGTAAGGATACGTCGACAGCGTTCAGGACTCAAACCTGCGCGCGCGAAAGCGACATTATCCACAAAGGCTGGGAAGCCGCTGGTCAGGACACGCGGCCCGGAACTACAGTGGAGTTTGCTCGCAGCCCTGCCGCTGACTAGCGTGGCACGGTCAGTTATCCACAGGTTGCGCGGTGTCATCTCGCGGGCGTGGAACATCTACTTTCCCCGGGGGCTACATGTCGCAGCACGAGATTCCAGATGTCCCCGTCTGGGGGCGTGTTCTGGAGGCCCTCGCCGTCGACGACCGTGTCACTCCTCAGCTCCACGGCTTTCTGAACCTCGCCGTCCCTCAGGGTGTCATGGGCGGCACCCTCTATCTCGACGTGCCCAACGACCTCACCGCCGCTCAGCTGAACAAGCGTCTGCGAGCTCCCATCATGGAGGCGCTCGCCCACGTCGAGCAGAACGGCGCCTACGACCCGCCGGCGGCGACCTTCCGTGTCGTCGTCAATCCCGACATCATCGACGCCCACCTGACGGCTCCCGTCCCGATCCAGGAGCTGGCGGTCCCGGCGCCGTCGATGTCGCCCATGCCGGCCGCGCGACAGGTCTTCGAGGAACCGGTCGAGTCTTCGGGAAGCACATCTCGCAACGACACCCGCCTCAACCCGAAGTACACCTTCGACAACTTCGTCATCGGCCAGTCCAACCGCTTCGCCCACGCAGCGGCGGTCGCCGTCGCCGAAGCCCCCGCGAAGGCCTACAACCCGCTGTTCATCTACGGCGACTCGGGGCTCGGCAAGACGCATCTTTTGCACGCCATCGGCGACTACGCGATGAGTCTGTACTCGGGCATTCGCGTGCGATACGTCTCGAGCGAAGAGTTCACGAACGACTTCATCAACTCGATCGCGAACAACCGCGGCTCGGCGTTCCAGGCGCGCTACCGCGACGTCGACATCCTCCTCATCGACGACATCCAGTTCCTCCAGGGTCGCGCCGAGACGCAGGAGGCCTTCTTCCACACCTTCAACACGCTGCACGATCACGACAAGCAGGTCGTGATCACGAGCGACGTGCCTCCGAAGCACCTCACCGGCTTCGAGGATCGGATGCGCTCCCGCTTCGAGTGGGGACTGATCACGGATGTGCAGGCTCCCGATCTCGAGACCCGCATCGCGATCCTGCGCAAGAAGGCGCAGAGCGAGCGACTGCACATCCCGGACGAGGTGCTGGAGTACATCGCGACGGTCGTGTCCTCGAACATCCGGGAGCTGGAGGGCGCCCTCATCCGCGTCTCGGCCTTCGCCAGTCTGAACCGGTCGAACCTCGACATGTCGCTGGCACAGACGGTGCTCCGCGACATCGTCGATCAGGACGACGCGAACGTCATCTCGCCGACCGACATCATCCAGGCGACCGCTCAGTACTTCAAGCTCACCGTCGACGACCTCTACGGCTCCAGCCGTTCGCAGGCCGTGGCCATCGCCCGGCAGATCGCCATGTACCTGTGCCGTGAGCGCACGAACCTGTCGCTTCCGAAGATCGGTCAGCTGTTCGGCAACCGCGACCACACGACCGTCATGTACGCATACAAGAAGATCAGCGACCTCATGAAGGAGCGTCGCTCGATCTACAACCAGGTGACCGAGATCACCGCGCAGCTCGGCCGAATGCGCTGAGGGTTCCCTCACCTCACATCCGCACTTGACAGCGGACGCATAGCCACGCCATCATGTGCGTTCTTCACAGTGTGGAAAACCTGTGGATAACTGGGGATGCATCGCCTCGACATGTGAACGAAACGGCATCCACCTGTGGAAGACGCCGTGACCCCGCTGTTTCCCCACAGACGGCTTCCCGCGTGATTCCGCATCGATTCCACATCTCACACGTTTGTAGTTCTCTAGAGCGCACTGGGATCCACCGACTTATCCACAGTTTCCACAGTTGTTAACAAGATGAAGAACAAGAACTTAAGCAGAGGGCGATTCGATGACCTCAAGGGTTCGAGCTCGAGGGATCGGATGCGCCGGCACGGATGCGGACGAGCGCCGGTCGGGCACTAGCATGGGCCGCACAGGGCAGTAGCATGAGAAACCCCATGCCCGAGGTCGAGGGAGCGTACGTGAGATTCCAGGTCAATCGCGATGTCTTCAGCGAAGCCGTCTCATTCGTCGTCAAGCTCCTTCCTCAGCGCAACCCGCAGCCGATTCTCGCGGGCGTGCTGATCGAGACGTCGGACGAAGGGCTGTCGCTGTCGGCGTTCGACTACGAGGCCTCGGCCCGAACGACCATCGACGCGACGGTCGACGACCCGGGCACGATCCTGGTTCACGGCCGTCTCCTGTCAGACATCGCCAGTCGTCTGCCGAACGCGCCGATTCAGATCTCGGTCGATCCCGAAGACGGCGTCGTGCTCACGTGCGGTTCCGCACGCTTCACCCTGTCCTCCATGCCCGTCGAGGAGTACCCGGCGATTCCCGAGGTGTCGGGTGAATCGGGGCTGGTTCCCGGGGAGGAGTTCGCGACCGCCATCGCGCAGGTCGCCTTCGCCGCGTCCCGTGACGACGTCACCCCCGTTCTCACCGGCGTGCAGCTGGAAGTGACCGGGAGTCGCCTGAGCCTGGTGGCGACGGATCGCTATCGCGTCGCGCTCCGCGAGATCCCGTGGGACGGCGGAACGACCGGTTCCGACGCCACGGCACTCGTGCCCGCGCGCACGCTGACCGAGGTCGGCAAGACCTTCGCGCACTCGGGTGACATCTCGATCGCCTTCTCGGGCAGCGGCGACCGCGAGATCATCGCCTTCACCGCGGGGAACAAGACCGTCACCTCGCTCCTCATCAAGGGCAACTTCCCGCCGGTCCGCCGTCTGTTCCCGGAGCAGACCGAGCACCACGCTGTCGTGAACACCGCCGATCTCGCCGAGGCCGTGCGTCGTGTGGCGCTGGTTCTCGACCGCTCCGCCCCGCTCCGGTTCACGTTCGCAGCCGACAGCGTCTCGATGGATGCCTCCGGCACCGAGCAGGCGCGGGCCAGCGAATCCGTCGACGCGACCCTGTCCGGCGGCGACGATGTCACGCTCGGGCTGAATCCGCAGTACCTCCTCGAGTCGCTCGGTGCGGTGCGCAGCGAGTTCGCGCGCGTGACCTTCACCTCGAGCGAGAACGCGAACAAGCTCAGCCCCGTGCTGATCACGCCCCAGACCTCGGTGGACAAGGGCGGAGAGGACACGTTCAAGTACCTGCTCCAGCCGAACCTGCTGCTGAGGTGAGCGCATCCGGGTGACGTCCGAGGCGATCATTAGGCTGTACCGGTGATCGTGGAGCAGCTCTCACTCGTCGACTTCCGCAACTATGCGGCTGCCGATGTGGCGCTGCGACCCGGTCCGAACGTGTTCGTGGGTCGGAACGGCCAGGGCAAGACGAACCTCGCCGAGGCGATCGCCTACTTCGCCACACTCGGCTCTCACCGGGTGTCGCAGGATGCCCCGATGGTGCGGGAGGGCAAGGAGTCGGCGTTCATCCGCACCCGACTCGGTCACGGCGAGCGACGCGTCACCCTCGAACTGCAGGTCAACCGGCAGGGGTCCAACAAGGCGCGCGTGAACGGCTCACCGGTGAAGACCGCCGAGCTTCCCCGATATGCGCAGGTCGTCCTCTTCGCTCCCGAAGACCTGCAGATCGTGCGGGGTGACCCCTCGGCTCGCCGCCGGTTCGCCGATCAGCTCCTCATCCAGCGCGCACCGCGCATGGCTTCGGTGCTGCAGGATTACGATCGCGTGCTCAAGCAGCGAAACGCACTGCTGAAGTCCGCGCGTGCCCGCGGCGTGAAGGGCGACGGTCTGTCGACGCTGGATGTGTGGGATGACAAGCTCGTGACGCTCGGCGCCCAGGTGATCGAGGCGCGCCTGCGCCTCGCCGATGACCTCGCGACCCCCGTCGCCGACGCTTATACGGCCATCGCGGGCGCAGACCATCGGCCTCGGCTGCAGTGGGCGCTGTCGGTCGAAGGCGGTGATCCGGAGGAAGACGAGACCGGAAGCGAGAGCGCGGTGTCGGCGACGCCCATCGCAGACCAGTTCCGCAACGCCCTGGCCGCGCGACGCACGGCGGAGCTCGAGCGCGGCGTCACACTGGTCGGTCCCCACCGTGACGACCTGGTGCTGAAGGTGCGAGGGCTCCCGGTCAAGGGCTACGCATCGCACGGGGAATCCTGGTCGGTCGCGTTGTCGCTTCGCCTCGCGTCAGCGGAGCTCCTTCGCGCCGATTCGCTGCTCGGTGATCCGGTGCTGATCCTCGACGACGTGTTCGCGGAGCTCGATGCCGATCGACGAGTGCGCCTCGCCGAGGTCGCCCGGGGATACGAGCAGGTCGTGGTCACCGCGGCGGTGGAGCAGGATGTGCCGCCGCCGCTGCGCACCCAGGTGGTGCGGGTGGATGCGGGTCGTATCCTCCCGGAGGAGGAGCCGCACGATGGATGACGTCTCGTCGGAGCAGGTGCCGGAGACGGTCGCGACTTACCTCCGGCTGCGCGGGCTGAAGCCGTCGTCGAAGTCATGGCGCCGGCGGCGCCGGGTGCGCGACGACGAGAACCAGCCGTTCACAGCGGGGCGCGACCCGCGCGGTGTGGCCGACGTGCTCACGGAGCTCACGCGCCAGGCGGGTTGGGAGGGCCAGCTGGCGCGCGAGGACGTGGTGCGCACGTGGGCCGAGGTCGCCGGATCCGACACCGCCGAGCGCACGCGTCCGGTGTCGTTCCACGACGGCACGCTGACCATCCAGGCCGATTCGACGGCCTGGGCGAAGCAGCTTCAGCTGATGCGGGCGCAGATCCTCACCGAGATCGTGCGTCGGTATCCCGAGGCGGGGGTCGTGACCGTGCGATTCATCGGGCCGGACGTCCCCTCGTGGAAATGGGGCACCAGAGCCGTTCCAGGGCGGGGCCCTCGCGATACCTACGGATGACCCACGTCCCGCCATATCTGTGCCGATTTCATCGCGCCACAGGGCCGTATAACCGATCTGAGCGCGACGAACTTGGTAGAGTGGAGCCGATCCCTCCGACAGATGTGGAGCGCCTTCACCCATGACGTCCCAGAACCCCGACAGCGTTCCCGAGGACGCGGCCGACGACGCCGCACCCATCCCCACGGGGACACCCACCGAGTACGGGGCAGACGCCATTCAGGTGCTCGAAGGCCTGGAGGCGGTGCGCAAGCGCCCCGGCATGTACATCGGTTCGACGGGGGAGCGCGGACTCCACCACCTGGTGTATGAGATCGTCGACAACTCCGTCGATGAGGCCCTGGCCGGTCATTGCGACACGATCCAGGTCACGATCCTCGAGGACGGCGCCGTCCGCGTGGTGGACAACGGTCGTGGAATCCCCGTGGACATGCACCGCACCGAGGGCAAGTCGACGGTCGAGGTCGTCCTCACCGTGCTGCATGCCGGCGGCAAGTTCGGTGGGGGCGGGTACGCGGTCTCCGGCGGACTCCACGGCGTCGGTTCATCCGTCGTCAATGCGCTGTCCTACCGTCTCGAGGTCGAGGTGCACCGGCAGGGATCGGTATGGCGACAGTCCTATCGCGACGGCGGACAGCCCATCGCCCCGCTGGAGAAGGGCGAAGACAGCGAGCTGACCGGAACCACCATCACGTTCTGGCCCGATCCCGACATCTTCGACACGGTCGAGTTCGACTACGACACGCTGCGCACCCGGTTCCAGCAGATGGCCTTCCTGAACAAGGGTCTCCGCATCGACCTGCGCGACGAGCGCGCTCAGGCCTACGTCGAAGACGTCGAGCCCAGCACCGGAACCGAGACGCCGGATGCGCGTCACGACAGCTTCCTCTACGAGCGGGGCCTGGTCGACTACGTGGAGTACCTCAACAAGGTGCGTCACGCCGAGGTCGTCAACGACGAGATCATCGATTTCGAGTCGGAGGACACCGACCGCAAGATCGCCATGGAGATGGCGATGCAGTGGACGACGAGCTACACCGAGAACGTCTTCACCTTCGCCAACACGATCAACACGCACGAGGGCGGCACGCACGAGGAAGGCTTCCGGTCGGCTCTGACCGCGCTGGTCAACCGCTACGCGCGTGCGCAGAACATGCTGAAGGAGAAGGATGACAACCTCACCGGTGAGGACATCCGTGAGGGACTCACCGCCGTCATCTCCGTGAAGCTGTCCGAGCCGCAGTTCGAGGGCCAGACCAAGACCAAGCTCGGCAACACGGAAGCGCGGGCGTTCGTGCAGAAGGTCGTGGGTGACCAGCTCGGCGACTGGTTCGACCGGTATCCGCAGCAGGCGAAGAACGTCGTCCGCAAGGCGATCGACGCCGCCAGCGCCCGCATGGCAGCGCGCAAAGCTCGTGAGACTGCGCGCCGCAAGAGCGTCTTCGAGTCGGCTGCGATGCCCGACAAGCTCAAGGACTGCACGAGCAAAGACCCCTCGGTCAGCGAGATCTTCCTCGTGGAGGGCGACTCCGCCGGTGGTTCTGCCGTGCAGGGCCGGGATCCGCACACGCAGGCGATCCTCGCGCTGCGCGGCAAGATCCTCAACGTCGAGCGCGCACGCTTGGACAAGGCGCTGTCGAACAAGGAAGTGCAGGCGATGATCCAGGCGTTCGGCGCCGGTATCGGCGAGGACTTCGACATCTCCAAGGCCCGCTATCACAAGATCGTGCTGATGGCCGATGCCGATGTCGACGGACAGCACATCACGACGCTCCTGCTGACCCTGCTGTTCCGCTACATGCGCGGCCTGATCGAGGCGGGCTTCGTCTATCTGGCACAGCCTCCGCTCTATCGCCTGAAGTGGTCGAACTCGCCGCACGAGTACGTCTTCAGCGACCGCGAGCGCGATGCCCTCCTCGCCGACGGCCTCGCCAGCGGCAAGCGCATCCCTAAGGATAGCGGCGTGCAGCGGTACAAGGGTCTCGGCGAGATGAACGCCAAGGAGCTGTGGGAGACGACGATGGATGTCACGACCCGCACCCTCAAGCAGGTGACGATCGACGATGCCGCGGCAGCCGACGAGATCTTCTCCGTGCTCATGGGAGAAGACGTCGAGTCGCGTCGCGGGTTCATCCAGCGAAACGCCAAAGACGTCCGCTTCCTCGACATCTAGACACAGCATGGTCGTTGGCGTTTCGTCTCGCTTCGCTCGCTCAACGACCGGGAAGCCTCGCTCTTCGAGCGAGGAGCGAAGCGACGAGACGAAACGCACGAAACGGAAGATGAACGATGGCTGACGAAGAACGTCCCGTCCCCGAACATGATCACGGCAAGATCGATCAGGTCGATCTGCAGCTGGAGATGCAGCGCAGCTACCTCGACTACGCGATGGCGGTCATCGTGGGCCGTGCGCTTCCCGACGTGCGGGATGGCCTGAAGCCGGTGCACCGCCGCGTGATCTACGGCATGTACGACGGCGGGTTCCGCCCCGACAAGTCCTTCTCGAAGTGCGCTCGTGTCGTCGGCGAGGTCATGGGTCAGTACCACCCGCACGGTGACACCGCGATCTACGACGCCCTCGTGCGTCTCGTGCAACCGTGGTCGATGCGCTACCCGCTCGCACAGGGGCAGGGCAACTTCGGCTCGCCCGGCAACATGGGCGCCGCCGCTCCGCGATACACCGAGACCAAGATGGCGACCATCGCCCTCGAGATGGTCCGCGACATCGAAGAGGAGACCGTCGACTTCCAGGACAACTACGACGGTCAGACTCAGGAGCCCGCGGTTCTTCCGTCGCGCTTCCCGAACCTGCTCGTCAACGGGTCGGTCGGCATCGCGGTCGGAATGGCCACCAACATCCCCCCGCACAACCTTCGTGAGGTCGCGGCGGGAGCGTTGTGGGCGCTCGACAATTCCGAAGCGACTCGGGAAGAGCTCCTCGAGGCGCTCATCGAGCGCATTCCGGGGCCGGACTTTCCGACCGGTGCGCAGATCCTCGGAACCCGGGGCATCCGCGATGCCTATCGCACCGGGCGCGGCTCCATCACGATGCGGGCGGTCGTGGCGATCGAAGAGATCCAGGGCCGCACCTGCCTGGTGATCACCGAGCTGCCCTACCAGGTGAACCCGGACAACCTCGCCGTGAAGATCGGCGACCTGGCCCGCGACGGGAAGATCACGGGCATCGCCGACATCCGTGATGAGAGCAGTGACCGCACCGGCCAGCGGCTGGTCGTCGTCCTCAAGCGCGACGCCGTGGCGAAGGTCGTGCTCAACAACCTCTACAAGCACACCCAGCTGCAGGAGAACTTCGGGGCGAACATGCTCGCGATCGTCGACGGCGTTCCCCGCACGCTCGCACTCGACGGGTTCATCAGCTACTGGATCGAACACCAGATCGATGTCATCGTGCGACGGACCCGGTATCGGCTGCGCAAGGCCGAAGAGCGCATGCACATCCTGCGCGGGTATCTCAAGGCGCTCGACGCGCTCGACGAGGTCATCGCACTCATCCGTCGTTCGCCCACGGTCGACGACGCGCGCGAAGGCTTGAAATCGCTGCTCGAGATCGACGACATCCAGGCGGACGCCATCCTCGCGATGCAGCTGCGACGCCTGGCTGCGATGGAGCGCCAGAAGATCATCGATGAGGCTTCGGAGCTGGAAGCTCAGATCGCGGACTATCAGGAGATCCTCGCCGACCCCACGCGCCAGCGAGGAATCGTGCGCGACGAGCTCGGGGCGATCGTCGACAAGTTCGGCGACGACCGTCGCACGCACATTCTGCACGGGTTCGACGGAGACATGTCCGTCGAAGACCTCATCCCCGAGGAGGAGATGGTCGTCACCGTCACCCGTGCGGGATACATCAAGCGCACCCGCAGCGACAATTACCGCTCACAGCACCGGGGCGGACGCGGCGTACGCGGCGCCCAGCTGCGAGCCGACGACGTCGTCGAGCACTTCTTCGTGACCACCACGCACCACTGGCTGCTGTTCTTCACGAACAAGGGACGGGTGTATCGCGCCAAGGCGTACGAGGTGCCCGAGGGAGGGCGTGACGCGAAGGGGCAGCACGTCGCGAATCTGCTTGCGCTGCAGCCCGACGAGGAGATCGCGCAGATCCGGGACATCCGCGATTACAACGTCGCCGACTACCTCGTGCTCGCGACCCGCAGCGGGCTGGTGAAGAAGACGCGTCTGACCGACTACGACACCAACCGCCAGGGTGGGGTCATCGCGATCCGGCTGCGCGACGAGGACGAACTGGTGAGCGCCCTTCTCATCGACGAGGGCGAGGACATCCTCCTCATCAGCCGGAACGGCATGTCGTTGCGCTTCACCGCCACCGACGATGCGCTTCGCCCGATGGGGCGCGCGACGGAAGGCGTGAAGGGAATGACGTTCCGCGACCGTGACAGCCTGCTCTCGGCGTCGGTCGCCAAGGACGACGAGTTCGTGTTCGTGGTGACCGACGGCGGCTACGCCAAGCGCACGGAAGTGGCTCAGTACCGCACTCAGAGTCGGGGCGGTCTCGGCATCAAGGTCGCCAAACTCCACGATGACCGGGGCGTTCTCGCCGGCGGGCTGCTGGTGCACAGCGACGACGAGGTCTTGGTGGTCCTTGCCAGCGGCAAGGTGGTACGCTCTGCCGTGGCCGAGGTGCCCGCCAAGGGTCGCGACACCATGGGTGTGGTGTTCGCCCGCCTCAGCGAGGATGACAAGATCCTCGCGATCGCGCGAAACATCGAGCGGGCCGTGGCCGAAGAAGCCGCCGAGGAAGAGAACCCGTCTGCCCCCTCGGACGATTCCCAGTCGACTGAGAAGAGTATGGACGCATGAGCACGGTAGCCGACAAGCTCGCGAAGAAATCGAGTTCCAAGGCCAGCGCGAAGCAGGTACGCCTGCGTCTGGTCTACGTGGACTTCTGGTCCGCCGTGAAGCTCTCGTTCCTGGCAGCGGTCGCGATCTCGATCGCCACGGTCGTGGCGTACCTCCTGGTCTTCGCCATCGTGCAGACGACGGGGATCATCGACCAGGTCGATGAGTTCTTCACCAGCTTCTCCGACGGCGGGGTGTCGATCCGCGCGTTCGTCGGCTTCCCGCAGGTGCTCGCGTTCTCGTCGGTCGTCGCGATCCTCAACCTCGTCGTCGTCACGGTGATGGGTGCGGTCGTCGCCGGCGTCTACAACCTCGCGGTCAAGGTCACCGGCGGCCTCCTCGTCGGGTTCACCTCGAACTGACCCGCGTCCACCCGATTTCGTGAATATCGCGCACATCGGGTAAAGTCTTGGAGGTTGACGGCCCCGGTCGTCACTCCACACGGGGCTATAGCTCAGGCGGTTAGAGCGCTTCACTGATAATGAAGAGGTCCCAGGTTCAAGTCCTGGTAGCCCCACTCACGGTCCCGGGGCCTTAGCTCAGTTGGTAGAGCGCCTGCTTTGCAAGCAGGATGTCAGGAGTTCGAATCTCCTAGGCTCCACAATGAAACGCCCCGGCTCCGGCCGGGCCGTCTTCGTGTCCGATTCCCTCTCCATGCAGACGGATAGTCTGTCGTCATGGACATGCGGGTCGCGGCTTACGCGGTGATCGTCGATGACGGTCGCCTGCTGCTGGCCCACTGGATCGAGGGACGACGAGCAGCCTGGACGATGCCCGGGGGCGGTCTCGAACCCGGTGAAGACCCCGAACGAGCCGCACGCCGCGAGGTGCGGGAAGAGACCGGCTATCGCGTCGACATCGACGAGCTGCTCGGTATCCACTCCCGTGTCATCCCCGAGGGGCGGCGCCTCGCAGACGCTGCGCGCGGCCCGCTGCACACGTTGCGCATCGTCTACCGCGCCCATGTCACGGGCGGTCGACTGCGGAACGAGGTCGACGGCTCGACGGACCGAGCCGAATGGTTTCCGATGAGGACCGTGCGCAACCTGCAGCGCGTGCGTCTGGTCGACATCGCCCTGCGGATGGCGGGCGAGGGATGATCACGCGCTCTCGAGCGGCTTCGTGATGTCGGCGACGATCGCATCGTAGGCGGCGATGAGCTCGTCGGCCTCGACGAACATGCTGTATCCGTGAGCGCCTGCTCCCATCGCGATGCGCTTCCCCACGATGGTCTCATCGACGAAGATCGGCAGCGCCGTGCTGCTCCCGACCGGCACGATCGTGCCGCGCTCGTACCCCGTCGCCGCGAGCGCCTGCTCCGGCGGAGCCAGCTGGAGCCGGTTCACGCCGACCAGCGCACGCAGCTTCGGCCACGAGATTGCCCGGTCCCCGGGTACCAGCGCGAAGAGGTACGTGTCATCCGAGCGCTTCACCACCAGGGTTTTCACGATCCCGCGTGGCGGGATGCCGAGAAGCTCCGCAGCCTCCGCGAGACTGTTGGCGGCCGGGCGTTCGCGGAAAGACACATCGAGCCCGCGCGCCTGGGCGGCGTCACGGGCTCGATGAAGTGAAGGCGGCGTCTCGATCACGCGTCGGGAGCGCGCAGCGGGTCGTCGGCGACCCACAGCTCGTCATCTGCGCGAAGAGTCTGCCACGCAGCGTAGAGCACACCGGCCGCGGCGGCGACGCCGAGGATGATGGCGATCACCCCACCCGCACCGATGCCCTTGCGCTGCGGCTCCAGAGCGGCGAGCTTCTTGGCGAGCTTCTTCTGCACGTCCTTGCCGTACTTGTCGGCCTTCTTGGCGTACTTCTTCGAGTCGATCTCGCCGAATCCCTTGCCGGCCTTGAGCCGGCCGCGGGTGTCGTTGGCGGCATCCCATACCGAGAGCGCCGAGCCCACCAGGGCACCGGTGGCCGGCACGACCTTGTCGCTCAACACATTCTTGGAGTAGGTCAGGCTCTTGTCGACGTACGGCGCCGCGTACTTGCCGTAGGCCTGCTGCACCTGAGGAACGATCTGCTCACGGTTGTAGTTGCCGAGCTGACGACCGGCCTCGCGGGCGATGCCCGCAGCCTCGTCCACCAGCACCTGCTGCGAATCCCACACCTTGTTCGCGTGCTTCTGGAGCTTGCGGAGTTCCTTCTTGCGCTTGCGGCTCAGGCTCACGGGGCCCTCCCTAAATCCGGGACTGTCAGTTCGTCCCCATCTTGCCAGACGCATCCCGTGGACGGAGGGCCTTGCACGCAACTCTGAGAGAATATAGACATGCCTCAGCACACCGCCGTCGCCACACTGCACACCAACCACGGCGACATCGTCGTCAACCTCTTCGGAGACCACGCCCCGCGCACGGTGAAGAACTTCACCGGGCTCGCCGACGGGACCGGCTCCTGGACTCACCCCTCCACGGGCCAGCCCGGAGAAGGTCCGCTGTACAAGGACGTCGTCTTCCACCGCATCATCCCCGGCTTCATGATCCAGGGTGGTGACCCTCTCGGACAGGGAGTCGGCGGCCCCGGCTACACCTTCGACGACGAGATCAACGGCGACCTGAACTTCAACGAGCCCTACAAGCTCGCGATGGCCAACGCGGGTCTGCGCCGCAACGCCCTCACGGGCAAGCCCGAGGGCACCAACGGCTCGCAGTTCTTCATCACCACCGACCCGACCCCGTGGCTGCAGGGCAAGCACACCATCTTCGGTGAGGTTGCCGACGAGGAGTCGAAGAAGGTCGTCGATGCGATCAGCAAGGTCCCCACGGCCGCCGGTGACCGCCCCATCGAGCCGGTCGTGCTCGAGTCGGTCGACATCGTCGCAGCCTGACGCCTCGCCGCGATCCTCCATGACCTCGGCCGACTTCCAGCGGAACACCGACAACTACTGCTATCGCCACCCGGACCGGCAGAGCTTCGTGCTCTGCCAGCGGTGCCTGCGGACGATCTGTCCCGAGTGCCAGACCCAGGGGGCGGTCGGTGTCATCTGTCCGGAATGCATGGCCGAGCAGCGGAAGAAGCAGACTCCCGCTCAGCGCAAGGCCGAGCGGCGCTGGTCCCGACCCCGGGCGGTCGCCACCTACGGCGGCCGTCCGGTGGTCACCTACGCGATCATCGCGATCACCGCGTTCGCCTTCCTGCTGGGGCTGATCCCCGGCTTCGGCGATCTCGTCCGGGGTTCGCTGCTGTTCTGGGCGCCGAGCATCTATCCGACGCTCCCGGTGCCGTTCCAGCCCTGGACGCTCCTCACCGTCGCACTCGTGCACTCGAGCTTCTGGCACATCGGCCTGAACATGCTGGCACTGTGGCTGATCGGCCGCAGCCTCGAACCCCTTCTCGGTCGCTGGCGGTTTCTGACGCTGTACCTGCTCAGCACGCTGGGCGGTTCGGTCGCGGTCGCACTCCTGTCGTTCCCGACCCAGGTCGTCGGCGCATCGGGCGCGATCTTCGGACTGTTCGGTGCCCTGCTCGTCATCGGACGCCACCTCGGTGCGAACGTCACCGGCATCGCCATCATCCTCGGATTGAATCTCGTCATCGGGTTCATCCCGGGCTTCAACGTCTCGTGGCAGGCCCACGTCGGCGGGCTCGTCGTGGGGGCACTCGTCGGACTGATCTTCTCGGTGACGCGGTCCCCCCGTCGGCGCGCTCTGCAGATCGCGCTGCTCGCCGCCGTGGCGCTGGGCCTGGTCGCGCTGCTCCTCCTTCCGCCGGTTCTCTTCTTCTGACGACGGAAGTTATCCACAGTTTCATCCACAGGTGGGGATGAATCACACGCGTGTAATTACCGTCGAGGGAAAAGAAAAACACCGCCCCATCGGGGACGGTGTCGTTCGTCGGACCGGGCGGTCAGCGCCACCGCGTCGTCATGAGGAATCCCACGAAGGCGATGCCGAACCCGATCACGAGATTCCACGCACCGATGCCGGGGATCGGGAACTGGGTGCCGCTCAGGTAGAAGACCAGAACCCATGCGAGACCGAGCAGCATGAGGCCGAGCATGATCGGCTTGAACCACACCGGGTTCGGTGCCGGCTCGCCCTCGGGGCGTTCCGCCATCGCATCGTCTTCTCGTCCGGGTCGTGCCATGCCGACAGTCTAACTGCCAGGCCTGCCACAGCATGCGGTCATTAGACTCGCCGTGTGGGCGAGCAGACCAGTGCCGAGCAGCAGCAGGCAAACCCTGCTGTGCGCGACCGTTCCCGACGCCGGCGCCCGCGTCGCCGCACCTCTGTGACCGGAGTGATCGGCGAGCTGCTGATCACCGCCGGCATCGTCGCGATGCTCTATGTCGCGTGGCAGCTGTGGATCGGGGACTTCATCTACGGGGCGCAACGCAATGCCGCCGGCGCAGAACTGTCCGAGCAGTGGGCGCAGCAGGCGCCCCCCCTCATCCCCGAGCCGTCCGCTTCGCCCGAGGACGACGTCGAAGAGGATGTGGCGCAGGAGATGGAGATTCCCGTCCTCCCAGAACCGGCCGACACCGAGATCTTCGGTGTCATGCACATCCCGCGCTTCGGCGACGACTACGCCGTCGAGATGGCCGGCGGGACCTCGCGGGCGGGAACCCTGGACCCGATCGGAATCGGGCACTATCCGGGATCGCCCATGCCCGGCGAGACGGGGAACTTCGCCGTCGCCGCCCACCGCACCACGTACGGCAAGCCCTTCAATCGCATCGCCGATCTGCAGGTCGGCGACGCCATCGTGGTCGAAGTGGAAGAGGGCTGGTACACCTACCGCTTCCGAACGCTCGAGTACGTCACGCCCACCGAGGTCGATGTGCTCGCCGCCGTGCCGCAGGTGCCGAGCGCCGAGGCGAACGGCAAGTACATCACCATGACCAGCTGCAGTCCGATGTACTCGCTCGCGGAGCGCATCGTCGCGTACGGCGTCTTCGAATCGTTCACGCCTCGCGACGCGGATGATCCTGCGGCCCTCCCCGAAGCCCTGACCGAAGGAGTGCCCGCCTGATGTATGCCGCGCTGTGGCGGATCCTCCCCGGTCCGTGGTGGATCCGTCTGTTGCTGGTCCTCGTGCTGCTGGCCGCCGTGCTGTACGGGCTGTTCTTCTACGCGTTCCCGTGGATCAGCGAGTTCGTCAATCCGCAGGAAGTCACCGTCGAGTAGCCGCCGCCACCGGATCAGGAGGAGCCGGAGCAGTAGGTCAGGGTGATCTCGGAATGCACGGGCACCTCACCGGGAGCGAGTGACTGCGACCGCACCACCGGAGGTGCGGATGCTGCGCACGACTGATCCTCCTGAGTGAGGACCGACAGCCCGACGTCTTCGAGCTCACGCGTCGCGGCTTCGACGGTGTAGCCGGTGACGTCGTTGATGACGACGCGACCGCTCGCGACCGTGAGGTCGACGGTCGTCCCGACCGGAACCTCGTCGCCGGCCGTCTCATCAGCCGAGATCACGATGCCCTCGGCGAGGTCGGGATCATTCGTGCGATTGATCGTGCCCACGGCGAGACCGGCGTCCTCGAGCGCCTGCACGGCCGCATCCTGACCGAGTCCCTCGAGAACCGGGACTTCGGCCAGCTCCTGCCCGGTCGAGACGAACACGTCGACCTCCTGCCCCGGATTGACGGAGGTCTCCGCCGCCGGCTCGGTGCGGATGACATTGCCCTCGGTGACATCGGCACTCGATTCGGACTGCTCCACGGCAACCAGATCGAGCGCGGCCAGGGACTCCTCGGCGCGTTCGAAGGTCATGCCGGAGACATCCGGAACGACGCGAGCCGTCGACGGCGCCTCGGTGGTGGGCCGCACCGAGAGTGCCCAGAACAGCACCGAGATCAGCAGCACCGCGATGATCGCGACGCCCGCCCAGATCCAGGCGATCGGCGGACCCGGCTGGGTTCGCTTCATCGTGGTGTCCGTGCTGAGCTGACGCAGCGACCGGGCGGTCTCGGCGGCTTGGCGCGGGTTCGGACCGTAGAGCTCGCTCGTGAGAGCGCCGACCTGCCGCTTGGACGGGGCCTTTCCGTCGACGGTGGCGTCGAGGGCTTCACGGAAGCCGGCAGCATCCTGATAGCGCTGGTAGGGGTCCTTCGCGAGAGCGCGGAGCGCGATCGCGTCGAGCGAGCGCGGAACCGACTCGTTGATCTCGCTCGGCGCGACCGGGGTCTCACTGACGTGCTGGTAGGCGATGGCCACCGGCGTCTCACCGCGGAAAGGCTGCTTGCCCGACAGCAGCTCGTAGAGCACGACACCCGTCGAATAGAGATCGGCGCGTGCGTCGACCGGGTCGCCCTTGGCCTGCTCCGGCGAGAAGTACGCGGCGGTGCCGAGGATCTGCGTCGTCTCGGCGACGGTGGACGACGAATCCGAAACGGCGCGGGCGATTCCGAAGTCCATGACCTTGATCTGACCGGCCTCGGTGATCATGACGTTCCCGGGCTTGATGTCGCGGTGCACGACACCGGCGCGATGGGAGTACTCGAGAGCTTCGAGGATGCCGTCGACATATCGCACGGCGTCATCGACGGGTACCGGACCGTCGGCGATCACATCCTTGAGCAGGCGACCCTTGACGAGCTCCATGACGATGAACGGCACGGCGCGGGTGGACCCGTCGGGATTGCGTTCGGTGTCTTCGCCGGCGTCGTAGACGCGCACGATAGCCGGGTGGGACATGCGGGATGCGGCCTGTGCTTCCAGCCGGAACCGCGTGCGGAAGGAGTTGTCGTCGGCGAGTTCGCGATCGAGGATCTTGATGGCGACCTCACGGCCCAGCGTCAGATCGTACCCGCGGAAGACGGTGGCCATGCCGCCACGTCCGATGTTCTCGTCGACGCGGTAGCGTCCCGAAAGCACGCGTGGTTCAGCAGTCACGTTCACTCCCCCGGTGTTTCCGTCCCCAGCCTAGTCGACCTCGATCCCGGGCCAGCGGTCCGCCAGGTGGCGTCAGGGTGTGGGGGAAGCCGTCGGTGCCGGCTCGATCGTCGCGGTGGCTTCGCCGGAACCGGGCGACTCGCGCTGACCGGCCTCACCGCCGCTGCACGTGACGGTGTAGGTCACGATGACCGTGCCCGTCGCGTTGTTCGGCACGGTCAGCTGCGCGTTGCGCTCGCTCTGACCGAAGGAGGACTCGGACTGCCCGTTGGAGAAGGTCCCGTTGGTCGCCGTGAGGTTGTAGGAGCTCGGCGATCCCTCGCCGGCCGGACAGCTGTATCCCTCCCACGTGACGGTGAGGGTGTCGCCGGGTGCGACGGTCTGCGCGTCGAGTGACGGCGTCGCGGGCGTGGGCATCTCCACCTGGTCGCCGTAGGCGGTCAGGGTGATCGTGGTCCCGGGCTCCACGCGGCCGGTGGGGTTCACCTCGTAGATGATCCCGACCTGGTCGGCGGTGCCGGCGGCATTGCCGGTCTGGCAGTCGGCCACGAGGTCGTTCTCCTCGAGCACGCCGCGCGCGGCGTCGCAGGTCTGGCCCGTCAAGCCCAGTGCGCTCACGTCGACCCGGTCCTCGGTGGGCGTGGGGGTCGGCGTGGTCTGCGTCGGGGTGGGGGTGGCCGACGACGTCGTGGTGGTCGGCTCCGGTTCCGGATCCCCGGCGAAGAAGAGCGCCCAGAGCGTGCCGCCCAGCACCAGCACGAGGAGGATGATCAGGGCGATCAGCGGCCACGTCCAGGGGCTGCGCTTCTTCTTCTCCGGCTCCTCCTCGCCGTCGGCGAGCGGTGCCGCGGCGGTATCGGTCGGCAGCAGCTGCGTCGCCGCGGCGGTCGAGCCCCCGGCGGTGAGCAGCTGAGTGACGTCGTCACCGGCCTCGCCGCCCGCGATGGCGGGTACGGCGGATGCCGCCGCGGCGAGGTCGCCGCGGCGCAGCGCCGTCGCCGCGCGGGCCACCGTCGCGGCCGAGCCGGGACGCTCCTCGGGCTTCTTCGCGATCATCGCCGCGACGAAGTTCTGCACGGGCTGCGCCACGGTCGCCGGAAGCGGCGGCGCCTGCTCGTTGATCTGCGCCATCGCGATGGCGACCTGCGACTCGCCCGTGAAGGGACGCTTGCCGGCGAGCGACTCGTAGGCGACGATCCCGAGCGAGTAGATGTCGGTCGCGGGCGACGCCGGGTGACCCGAGGCCTGCTCGGGAGAGAGGTACTGCACCGTGCCCATGACCTGGCCGGTCGCGGTCAGCGGCACCTGGTCGGCGATGCGGGCGATGCCGAAATCGGTGATCTTGACCCGGCCGTCGGGGGTGATCAGCAGGTTGCCCGGCTTGATGTCACGGTGCACGAGACCGGCGGCGTGTGCGGCCTGCAGGGCGGCCGAGGTCTGGGCGACGATGTCGAGGGTCTTGTCGGTCGAGAGGGACGTCTCACGCTCGAGGATCGTCGAGAGGGCCTCGCCGGGAACGAGCTCCATCACGAGGAAGGCGCTGCCGTTCTCCTCGCCGTAGTCGAAGACGCTCGCGATCCCCTCGTGGTTCACGAGCGCGGCGTGCCGGGCCTCGGCGCGGAAGCGCTCGAGGAACCCGGGGTCCCCCATGTACTCGTCCTTGAGGATCTTGATCGCGACGGTACGCCCGATGACGTGATCGGTGGCCTCCCACACTTCGCCCATACCGCCGACGGCGATCCGCGAATCCAGTTCGTAGCGCCCGCCGAAGGTCGCACCCTGCGTCGGTCTCATTGTCCCAGCACCGCCTCCATGACCTGCTTCGCGATGGGCGCGGCGATCGTGTCGCCACTCCCGGATTGCCCTTGACCGCCACCGTCTTCGACCACGACCGCTACGGCGATCTCCGGATCTTCTGCGGGGGCGAAGCCTGTGAACCAGAGCGTATACGGGTCATCCGTCCCGTTCTCTGCGGTGCCGGTCTTCCCGGCCACATCCACTCCGTCTATTCTTGCACCGCCCGCAACGCCGCTTTCGACGTTGTCGACCATCATCGTCACCATCTCCGCGGCGAGGTCGGACTCCAGGGCGCGACCGAACTCGGTGTCGTCGAACGTCTGCTGCACCGAGAGGTCGGGACCGATGACGCGGTCGACCATGCGCGGATTCATGACGATGCCGTCGTTGGCGATCCCGGCAGACACCATCGCCATCTGCAGCGGCGTCGCGGTGACCTGCCCCTGGCCGAAGCCGCTGAGCGCGGTCTGCGCGTCGTCGAGGCCGCGGGGATAGCTGGAGGGTGTCGAGGCGAGCGGCGTCTCGAAGGCGACGTTGAAGCCGTACTTCTCCGCCTCTTCGAGGATCGTCTGGTCGCCGAGTTCCACGGCCAGTTCGGCGAAGGGGATGTTGCAGCTGAGGCGCAGAGCATCGGCGATCGTGACCGTGTCGCCCGATCCGCACGCGCCGCCGGAGGCGTTGCGGATCACACTGGACGAGCCGGGGAGCGTGTACGTCGACGGGTTCGGCAGCTCGGACTCGGGGGTCCAGTCCCCCGTCGCGAGGGCGGCCGAGGCGGTCACGAGTTTGAAGGTCGATCCCGGTGGGTTGAGGTCGCCGCCGATCGCCCGGTTGGACAGCGGCTGCGCCGGGTCGGACTCGAGCTGGTCGTAGAGGTCGAGCACCGCCGAGGTGTCGTGCGAGGCGAGCGCGTTCGGATCGTAGTCGGGGCTCGTGACCATGGCGAGGATGCGGCCGGTCTCCGGCTCGATGGCGAGGACGGCACCGGTCAGGTCGCCGAGTGCGTCGTAAGCGGCCTGCTGGGCCGTCGCGTCGAGCGAGAGCACGACGTTCGAGCCCGCCGCCGGCTGCCCCGTGATGATCCGCTCGATGCGCGAGAGGAACTGCGTGCTGCCGGTGCCGCTGAGCTCCGCGTTCATCGCCTGCTCGATGCCCGTCGCCGATCCGAGGACGGGATTGATGTATCCGGTGACCGGCGCCCAGACGTTGGCGTTCTGATAGACCCGCTGCCAGGAGTAGACATCGTCGGACGGCACCGATGACGCGATCGCCGCGCCGCTGGCGATGATGGATCCGCGCTGCACCTCGTAGGAGTCGTAGAGCGCGCGCGTGTTGGCGGGATTCTCCGCCAACGCATCGGCCTGCACGACCTGGATGACGCTCACCGACGTGAACAGGGCGAGGAACATCGCCAGCAGCACGATGCTGAGGCGGCGCAGTTCGCGGGTCATCCGATCACCACCCGGGGCTTGTTGCGGACGGCGTCGGAGATGCGCAGGAGGAGGGCCACGATGAGCCAGTTGGCCACGAGGGAGGATCCGCCCGCCGCGAGGAACGGCGTGGTCAGACCCGTCAGCGGGATGACCCGGGTGACACCGCCCACCATGATGAACACCTGGAGGCCGATGGTGAAGGCGAGTCCGGTCGCGAGCAGCTTGCCGAAGTCATCCTGTCCGGCGAGTCCGATGCGGATGCCGCGGCTGATGAAGACCATGTACAGGCAGAGGATCGCGAAGACGCCGACGAGGCCGAGCTCTTCGCCGAGGCTCGGCAGGATGTAGTCGCTTTCGGCCACCGGGGTCAGCTGGGGCCGGCCCTGACCGAGGCCCGTGCCGATGAGGCCGCCCTGCGCGAGGCCGAAGATGCCCTGCACGAGCTGATAGCTCGGGCCCTCGATCGTGTCGGGGTTGAAGGCGTCGAGCCAGTTCGAGAAGCGCTCGCCGACGTAGGGCAGCACGCGCGAGGCGAGGAAGGCCCCGAGTGCGGCGAGGGCCACCCCGATGAGGGCCCAGCTGGTCTTGCCGGTGGCGACGTAGAGCATCGCGATGAACATGCCGAAGATCAGGATGCCGGTGCCGAGGTCGCGCTGCATCACGATGATGCCGAGGGAGACGACCCAGACCACGAGCACGGGGCCGAGTTCGCGCGCGCGCGGCCATGTCATCCAGAGGAAGCGGGTGCCGGTGGAGGTGAGCGACTCGCGGGTGCGCACGAGATAGCCGGCGAAGAAGATCGCCAGGGCGATCTTGGCGAGCTCACCGGGCTGGAACGACACGAAACCGAGCGAGACCCACACGTCGGCGTTGGCGTCGGTTCCGAGGCCCGGGATGAACGGGAGGAGAAGGAGGAGCAGACCGATCAGGCCCGACAGATACGTGTAGCGGAACAGCACGCGGTAGTTGCGCAGCACCAGGACGAGAGCGATGGCGCCGGCCAGGGCGATCGCCGCCCACGCGAGCTGACGGGTCGAGAAGGCATCCCACCCCGTCGCGTCCTTGGCGAGGTCGATGCGGTAGATCATCGCGAGGCCGAGACCGGTCAGCAGCGTCGCGATGGGCACGACGAACGGGTCGGCCGACAGCGCGACGAACCGCAGCACCACGTGGAGTGCGAGCACCAGCAGGGTGACCGCGCCGGTGTAGATGAGGAAGGTGCCGTCGATCGCCCCGAGCGCGCCCAGCTGCACCAGGGCGACCGCGGAGCCGTTGATGAGGGTGGCGAAGAGGATCAGGGCCAGCTCGCGGTTGCGTCGGGTCTGCGGAACGCGGATCTTGCGCAGCGCCCGCACGACGGCGGTGTCGGTGGAGACCTGGCCGGTCTGGTCGGTGGGCGCGCTCATCCGTAGGCCTCCGCGGTGTCGCGCAGGCGATCGACGATCACGTCGGCCGCCTCGAGCGAATCGGCCGAGATCGTGCGCTCGACGGTGCTGCGGGTGAACGACGGCAGATCGTCGAGATCGATCCCGGTGTCCCGGTAGACGGTGGACAGCGAGATCGGACCGATGTCCTGCTGGATGCCGCGGTAGATCACCACGGTGTCCTCGTCAGCGCCGATGAAGTACCGCGTCTGCGTCCACTGATAGGCCACGACACCGGCCGTGGCCAGCAACCCGAGGACGAGCACGAGACCGACGATCCAGCCGATGCGCCGCCGGCGCGCACGCCGGCGATCCTCTTCGATGAGCTCTTCGAGGAAGTCGGCGTCGGGCTCGAAGTGCGTCGGCTCGTTCGCCGCCTGACGGTTCGGATGCAGCCAGCTCGACCGGCCGGGGCGAGCCGCAGGCACCTCGATACCGGCCGGTGTGGAGGCCGATCCGACGATCGTCGCGGTGCCGGTGAAGATCGGATGCGCCCCGCCCACGTCGACGATCACGATCGTGACGTTGTCGGGCGCTCCGCCGTCGAGTGCCTGCTTGAGCAGCGCGTCGGCGGTTCGCCCGGGCGCGTTGCCGGCGGCGAGGGCCTTCTCGGTGTGCGCGTCGTCCACGACTCCCGAGAGTCCGTCGGAGCACAGCAGCCAGCGGTCGCCGGGCTGGGTGGGCATGATGAACGTGTCGATCTCGGGATCGGGATCCATGTCGCCGAGCACGCGCATGAGGACCGAGCGGCGCGGGTGGTAGCGGGCTTCCTCAGGGGTGATGCGACCAGACTCGACGAGGCGCTGCACGAACGTGTGGTCGGTGGTGATCTGGGTGAGCGAGCCGTCGCGGTAGAGATAGATGCGGGAATCGCCGATGTGCGCGATCACCGCGAGATCGTCGACCATCACCAGGGCACTGACCGTGGTGCCCATCCCGGCCAGCTCAGGACGGCGGCCGACGGTGTCGATCAGTTCGGTAGCGCTGTCGGCGATCGCATCGCGCAGGGCCCGCTCCGCGTCGGTCGGCGAATCGAACGGGTCGTCGTCGAGGTGCTTCAGGCGATGGATGACCAGTGCCGAGGCGACGTCGCCGCCCGCGTGCCCGCCCATGCCGTCGGCGACGACGAACAGGTTCGACCCGGAGTATCCGGAATCCTGGTTGTTGGAGCGGACCTTCCCGGTGTGGGAGATCGCCGCGCTCGAGCCCTGAAAGACCATCCGTGTCGACTCCGCTGCTTACTTCCGCAGCTCGAAGGTCGTCGCCCCGACCTTGATGGGCGCGCCGATCTTGATGGGCACCGGGGCGCTGACCCGCGTGCCGTCGTGCCACGTGCCGTTGGTCGAGTCGAGGTCTTGGATCATCCACTGCTCCCCGCGCTGAACGAGACGCGCGTGGTGGCTGGAGGTGTAGTCGTCGCGGATCACGAGACCCGATTCGCTGGAGCGGCCGATCGTGACGGTGTCGTCGCCGAGAGGCACCTCCAGACCGGCCTTCGGGCCGCTGGTGATGACGATGCGCGACACGGCGTCGCGCGTGGCCATGCCACCCGCCTTGGACGGCGCCGTGGAACGGGCGACGGCGGCGGTCGGCGCGTCGGGCGACGACGCGGGAGCCTTCGTCGCGGCGCCCGCCGCAGCCGGTTCCGGCATGCGGCGCACCTTGACCCCGAACAGGTCGGCGCGCAGGGAGTAGACCACCGCGAACACGAAGAACCACATCAGCACCAGGAATCCGATGCGCAGGAGGAGCAGGGTCAGTTCGCTCACGACAGTCCCTCGCGCTGGTCGAATACCCGGGTCGCGTCGCTCACGGGACGCGACGGGCGTGACGGCGCCGCGTGTGCGACGACATGGAACACGATATCGGTGCGGCCGATGGTGATGGTGGAATCCGGGGCGAGGGAGGCTTCGCCGACCTTCACACCGTTGAGCTTGGTGCCGTTGGTCGAGCCGAGGTCGCGCACCATCGCGCGCTCGCCGTCCCATAGGATCTCGACGTGCTTGCGGCTGGTGCCGCTGTCGGAGATCGTGATGTCGGCGTCGCTGCCGCGCCCGATCACGGTGCGCGACGCGGTGAGCGGGTGACGTCTACCCTCGACGTCGACGACCGCGCGCCACGACACGCGCCCCTGCGCCGTCTCGGAATCGACGCGGAGCGTGCCGGTCGAGACCGATTCGTCCCGGCGGAGCTCGATGGTCACCGCGCCCGCGAAGCTGTAGCCCTGCGCACGCGCGTGCTTCTTGACGAGGCCGTCGAGCTCGTCGAGCAGCGCGGGTCCGACCGCGGCCATCTTCTCCTCATCGGCGGGAGACAGCCGCACGGTGAAGGTGTTCGGCGCGAGGATGCGGTCGCGGCTCACGACGGCGGCCTTCTTGTCGAGCTCGGACCGCAGCGCCGAGGCGATTTCGACAGGCTGAATTCCGCTGCGGAAGGTCTTCGCGAAGGCGCTGTTCACAGCGCGTTCGAGTCCCTTCTCGAAGCTGTCCAGTAGTCCCACGGGGCTCCTCAGGCAGGCAGACGGTTCGGTACATGCTAATTGCACACGCTGAATGCACCATGGTGGTGTCATCCCGTGGCGGGTCGCCCGATGCGTCGGGCCGCGTTCCCTCGTGTTATTCTCGGTTGGTTGACGCGCTCGATGTGTATTCGAGCGCTTCGCGCGAGTGGCGGAATAGGTAGACGCGCTGGCTTCAGGTGCCAGTGCCCGCAAGGGCGTGGGGGTTCAAGTCCCCCCTCGCGCACCATAGGAGGCTTACTGCAATCGCCCCGAACTTGCAGGGCAGACAGCAGGTCACCTACGGAAACGTCAGAGAACAGGTCACCCTTCGGGGTGGCCTGTTCTGCGTTCAAAAGGCTTCTGCGGGCAAGTTCGGCTTCAGCCGTTTTGGTAGCCGACTTGAGGGACCGACCACGCTCCAGCGCGGTCCAGCCGCGTTCAGCAGCTAGGAGCTCGACCAAGGGCGAGGTGACCTCGTCTCCGACCACCTCGTCATTCACGACGTAGATACGATTGAAGATCGCCTGGTTGAGTTGACGGCGTGTGTCATCTGAGGCGTATCGGTAGAGCTCGTAGGGATTGGCGAGTAGGTCGAGGTGGGCATCGATGAATGCCAGGGCTCCACTGAGGTCTTGCTCGACGGCCCCGAGCTGGACGGTGAGCTTGTCTCGGGCCCGTGTGATCTCGTGCAGCTTCACCTTGATCCGCGCGGTCGGGAGCTCGCCGTCTGCAGCGAGATCGATGAGGTTCTCTTCCTTCACGGCCAACTGGCGGAGCTGCGCTTCGAGCTGTTGGCGGAGAAGCTGTTGAGCCCGAGCCTTGTCGGCAACGGCCTCTTCGAGGCGCGCCCGCACTGCGGCGATGAAGTCGGCGTTGAGGCGGATCGATTTGTAGTGGACTTCGATGGCGCGCTCAACGCGCTCCATGTTGGAGTATGGGGCATCGCAGACGTGATCTTGTACGCCCCGGCAGAAGGAGTAGGCGTACTCGCCTCCGTTGCGTCCGGTGGCGCGCATGATGATCATGCGCTTAATGGCGCGGTCCTCCAGCCGGCAACGGCCGCACCAGATGGTGCCCTTCAGGTAGTGGTCGTTCTTGATGCGCCGTTCACCGGACTTGTTGCGCGCGTCGAGGAGCGTCTGAACCTGCTCAAACAGCTCAGGATCGATCAGCGGCTCATGCCGCCCGTCGTAGATTTCGCCCTTATATTCGATCTCGCCGAGGTAGTAACGGTCGCGGAGCATCCGCTGCACCTTCGACACCGCGATCGGTGCAGCCGGGCGAGCCGCCGTCGGCCGGGAAGTCAGCCCGCGATCCGCCAGCTCGGTCGCGATGTCTTCCAGCGTGTGCTTACCCGCGGCATACAGCTCAAATGCGAGCTTGACAAACGGGGCGCGTTCCGGGTCGACGGCAACAGAACGGATCTCGCGCCCGTCGATGCGCTCGAGCGTGTTCAGGTACCCGATTGGTGCGCGGCCGAGCGTGCCACCGCTCTTGGCCTTCTGCCCCATCTTGTAGGCGATGTCGGCGCCGTCCGCCGCTGAGCGGTACTGGTTGAAGGTAGCCAAGATGCCGTGCATTAGCTGGCCTTCAGGGGTGTTGTCGATCTGTTCTGTCGCTGAGATGAGCGTGACGCCGCGTTTCTGGAGGTCGGCCATGACGATAGCGTCGTCGAGGCGGTTTCGGGTGAACCGACTGAGCTTGTGGACGATCACGTAGTCGACGTCACGCTCGCGGCGGATGCGTTCGAGCATCTGCTGGAAGGCGACGCGCTTGGTCATCTCGGTTCCGGATCGTCCGGGTTCGACGTACTCGCCGACGACCGTCAGCCCAAGCTGCTCTGCCTTGCGGGTACAGGCCACGCGCTGGGCGGGGATCGAGATGCCTTCCGGGTCGTAGTCGGTGTTCAGCTGGCCCTTGCTGGAGACACGAAGGTAGACGACGGCGCGGCTGCCGGGCGGTGCGTCCGCCGATGCGAATGAGTGTTCCTTAGCGATCTCATCGAGCTCGTCGTCGATGGTGGCCGGTGCGATGACTTGCAGCGGTGGCGGCGCCGTCTCAAAGACTGACGATGAATGGTTGCCTTCTGTGCTCATGGTGGGCCCTC
>NZ_BTGO01000016.1:0-75803 GCF_042846595.1 Microbacterium sp. MTN4-26 | reverse complement strand
CGAGCCATTCCGGCCACCGATCAGGATCGCGAAGACCGGTCACGGCGATGGAAGCCTCGGCAGGCAGCTCTCGTACGAGCCGGGCGATCACGGCGTCGTAGTCGGGCAGCATCTCGATCGCAAACGCGGCGAGCACTCCTCGGGTTCCGCGAGGAAGGTGGTAATCCGCGATGTCGGCGTGGACGAGATTGATGTTGTCGCGGCCCTTCACGCGGCGGCGGGCGCGCTCCAGCATGCCGAGGGAGATATCGACTCCGATCACGCGTCCGGACGGTCCGACCGCGTCGGCCAGCCGTGGCAGCGCCCAGCCGGTGCCGGTGCCGAGATCCACGACCGTGTCGCCCGGCCGCAACTCCAGATCGCGGATTCCCCGTCGGACAAGACGGCGACCGTCGATGAGCCGGTATGGACAGGACAGTACGTCGTAGACAGGAGCGACCCGGTCGTAGAGCCCGCGCACGGCTTCGGCGTCCAGCACTCCGCTGCCAGCACCGGAAGCTTCGCGCCGCCGCACCAAGAACGCGGCCGCAATGGCCAGCCCGAGACCTGCAACGGCAATCCAACGACGCCGTCGCCCGCGCCTTCCAAGGCGGGCGGTGCGCGACGGATTGAACCAGTTCCGCATCATGAGGCGAAAGACGATACCCGCATCAGCGTCTGCTGGACAGCGCCTTGGCCCAAGCAATGACAGCGTTGAGGACGACGGCCGCACGATAGATCACTGCATGCTTGTCGTAGCGGGTCGCGAGCCCGCGCCACTGCTTGATGTGGCAGTAGCGACGCTCGATCACGTTGCGGTTCTTGTAGTCGGCGGCATCGAGCGCGACGGGCCTGCCGCCGTGTGAACTACGCCGCCTGCGGTGCCCTTTCTGATCCGCTGGCTCCGGTATGACGGCCTTGATCCCGCGGGAGCGGAGGTGGCCGCGGATCGCGCGGGAAGAGTACGCCTTGTCGCCACGGATCGAGTCTGGGCGAGTCCGCGGCCGACCCACATCGCGCCCCACCTTCAGCTGCGCCATCAGCGGGAGGAACATCGGCGAGTCACCGGCCTGCCCCGCGGTCACAAGCGTGACCAGAGGCAACCCGTTGCCGTCGACGAGCTGGTGGATCTTCGTCGACAGTCCGCCGCGCGAGCGGCCGATGCCGTGGTCAGGCGGCTCGACGGCCGGATTCGTGTAATTCGATCCAGCCCCCTGTGAGCCGGGTCGTGTTCGTCGCGTGCTGATGCGCGCGGGCGATCGTGGAGTCCACCGACAACGACCAGTCGATCATCCCTTCCGCGTCTGCGACGGCGGTGAGCTTCGCGAGCACGCGATCCCAGGTGCCGTCCGTCGCGATCCGGTTATTCCACGTCCACACCGTCTGCCACGGGCCGAACACTTCTGGCAGATCCCTCCACGCGACTCCCGTCCGGTAGCGGTAGACGATGCCCTCGACCATCGTCCTCGCGTCAGAGAACTTCCGCCCCGGCCTGCCCGTCGGACGCGGCAGCATCCCCTCGATCAGCGACCACTGAGCATCCGAGAGCACTTGAAACCGCGACACGAAATCAGGCTCTCAGCCGACAGCCTCAGCCTTTGTCAGACACGCCCTAGGCTCGGGGCCAAGTGCCTGCCACGTTTCACCATCCCGGGTGAGTCCCATAGCGTGGTGTCACTTCCCGCGGGGTCCTCGTCGTCGTAGACGTTGATGGGCCATCGTGGGAGCCCAGCTGTTTCCGCCAAGAGACAAGAAGAGTGATCCCACGATGACCCAGAACCAGTCTGCCCTGACGACCCTGATCGGCGAAGTCCTCGCCGATCCCGACCTGGCCCATTCCGACGTGTTCCGTCGGATGCTGCAGGCCGGCTTGCAGGTGAATCGCCCTGGGTTTCGTTCCTATCGGTTCCCTGTCCGGCGATCACCGGCTGGGCTGATTCCAGGTCAGCGTAGTACGCGTCCTCGACCTCGACGGGTGGACGGTAGTCGAGCTCGCCGTGGAGGCGTTGGTTGTTCCACCACCACACGTACTCGAGCGTCGCGAGCTCGACCTGCTCGATGGTCCGCCACGGGCCCTGGCGGCGGATGAGCTCGGTCTTGTAGAGCCCGTTCACCGCCTCGGCGAGGGCATTGTCGAACGAGTCGCCCACGGTCCCGGTGGACGGCTTCGCTCCGAGCTCGACGATCCGATCGGTGTAGACGATCGAGAGGTAGTTCGAGCCGTGGTCGGCGTGATGGACGAGCTCGTCCAGCGCTCCCGTGGCGTTGAAAGCGGCCATGTTCAACGCCTGCAACGGCAGCACGTCGGCCTTCAATGTCGACGCGACGTTCCAGCCGACGATCATGCGAGAGAACACGTCGATCACGAACGCGACGTAGGCGAATCCCGCCCATGTTGCGACATAGGTGATGTCCGCGACCCAGAGTCTGCGAGGCGCGGGGGCGGTGAAGTTCCGCTTCACGAGGTCCTTCGGCTGCGGGATTGTCGGGTCCGGTTTCGTAGTGAACACCTTCTTCGACCGCTTCACCCCACGCACCCCGGCCAGCCGCATCAGGCGGGCGGTCTGGTCGCGGCCGACATCCCACCCCTGCCGGCGCAGCAGCGCATGCATCTTCCGTACCCCGTACACGCCGTAGTTCTCCGCGTGCAGCCGCCTGATCTCCCCGACCAGCAGCTCGTCCTTCAGCTGCCGCGCCGAGGCAGGGCGGCTCTTCGCGGCCCGGTAGCCGCGGGAGGTGAGGAACCCTCGCACCGCATCCTTGAGGACGCGGCAGATGAGCTCGACCCCGAACTGATCCCGGTGCATGTCGATGAACCGGATCATCTCGTCGAGGGGCGGTCGAGCTCCTTCGCGAAAAACACGCTCGCGGCCTTGAGGACCTCGTTCGCCTTCCGCAGCTCCGCGTTCTCGCGACGCAACTGCGCGTTCTCCGCCGCGACGTCCGTCGGCACACCGGGACGGACGCCGGCGTCGACCTCGCGACGCCGATGCCACACCCGCAATGTCTCCGGGCTCATCCCCAGCAGGCCCGCCACATGCCGCACCGCGGCCATCAGGTTCGGGTGGTCGGGCTTGGCCTCATCCAGCATCCGCAACGCGCGCTCGCGCATCTCCACCGAGTACTTCTGATTCATCGATTCCATCCTTGCTTGAAGAACGGAACGAAACCCAGGGCGATTCACATCGGTCGACTTATAGTCCACGCCACCGTGCGTGTCAGCGTGTACGAGCAGTACCCCGAGCGTGTCCTCGACGACCTGCTTTGCGACGAGTTCGTTTGGGCGTTCCTGATTCACCGCGGCCTCATTCTGTCGTGGGGACCTTGCCTTCGACACGTGGAGTACGCGGCAGGCTTAGCGCCAAGGTACCGCTGCCAACCACGAGTGCGGGAAACGGCGAAGCCGATCGCGGTCGCTTAGTTCCCGCGATGACGGGGGCGACTCCCGCGGATCCCGGACACGCCGCGCAACCAGCTACGTGGTGATGGACGCGGTTTCGGTTCCCGCATCACGCCCACCTGCGTAGGTAGAGATCGCGGAGATGGCATCCGAGCGCAACCTGACCACTTGGGCCTCCAGAGCACGAGATTGCTGGTAGTCAACCTCCTCGAACGCTCTCTCCTGGGCCTCCTCGCGTTGCCTCTGCTCATAGTGAGCATCCACAAACTTCAGCCAACCGTCATAGAACGATGCCACTGCGTCAAGAACAATTGACGAATCTGAGGCGCCGATGACCGCACGAGCAACTTGCCGGCGTTCACCAATTAGCTCCTCGAGATCATGCATTGCTTGGTCGTATGCCGACCCCCTAAGTCCAGGTGCCAGCGCCGCGAGGAAGTCGGCGTCATCCTGGCTGATTCGTTGTCGTGCTTCCTCGAGGAAGCGCGAAGGGCGGTCGGCAAAGTCTGAGGGACTATTCGTCACCTCCAGTGGAAGCGCAATGACTCCAACGGCGATGCCGATCAGAAAGGCGCCAACGGGGACGCCGAACTGGATCCAATGGACTGCACTCGCGATTGTTGGCGACGCGAGGGCGATCCCAATACCCAGCGCCAATGCGGTCGAAGCGACACCCCACTGCGCTTTGGATCGTCGCTTACGCGCCGTCAGCGTCGAATCCGAAACAGCTGCTCCACGGCGTCTGGTCATGGACTGAATGTACCCAGCGGAACGCGTCTGCCCAGGTTCAGGGAGTCCACCGCTCCTGCGGGGGCGCGACTGGGCCCGCAGCCTCACTCGTGGTCGCGAGCCGACGGTTTGCGTATCGGTCGTAGAACTCGAGCCATCTCGTGTGGACGTCGGTGTCCGTGAGGTGGCTACAGATGAGAACGCCACCGTGTCCCGAGTGGACGAGGATTCGCTCCCACCGGCCTCGTAGGGAGGCAGGCTGCACCTGCAATCGGCAGACTGGCAAGCGGCGCGCCGGGCGCCTCGGCCCGCGACGCCACCAAAGGCACCCAAGGTTGCCCGCGCACGATCTGGATCCGTCTCGGTTCATGATGCGACCGCCTCCGGCACGGGGTGGAGCCAGTCGAGCACCTCCTCGAGACGCGCGGCGATCGACGCCCACGGCTGGTTGAGGTCGAGCGTCTGCGCGCCGATCCGGTTGCCCTGGATGACGACGTCGAGGTCGGGCTGGGCGCCGGCATCCGTCCGCGCGTAGAGGAGGAGCCCGGCGACGGAACCGTCGTGCTCCGTGTCCTCGTTCTTCACGTACGCGAGCATCTGGTACAGGTTCCCCGAGTGGATCGTCTCCTTGCCGTACTGACTCTCCTGGAGGTTCTGCTTGTAGTACTTCGCATCGACAATGAGCGCGCGTCCGCCGCGTCGCAGGGTCACATCAGTCTGCATCGCGGGCAGCTGACCGCTGAAGAGACTCGGCGAATCGAGATCCCAGGCGATGGTCGGTGCTCCCGGAGACAGCTCGGGGTGATGAAACGCGTAGTACTGCCGGAGGAAACGCTCGTAGAGCCTGCTCATCGCATCGTCCGACATCCACTCCGACAGCCGGGCCGCACCGGTGTCCTCGGTGGGAAGGAGCCCCCGGACGATGAGCTCGCAGACCCCAATCAGCAGCCGATACGACGCGTTCGAGCGATGGTAGGTCAACGCATCCCACCGGATCGACCGCGGAGAGATGAGTGTCACCTCGTCGAGATACGGAAGCACGCGCCGGAGCGCGTCGCGGCGCGGCTCCTTCACCTCACCGTGGCGCAGGAGAAGGATGATCACCGACTTGAGCGCTTGATTGTGCGGGGTGTCGACTTCGTACTCGTCGAAGTCGCAGCTTCCACTCGTGAAAGGGCACGAATCGCACTCGGCATCGCGGGGAACGTCGTTCGCGGGGCATACCGAATCGACGACTGGCAGCCGGGCCGGGAGAGCGGACGGTGGCGCTTCAACGGAACGCCCGCACCCGAGTTGGACGCCGTCGGCAAGACCGTCGTCCACCTCGCCCCGCGGTCGGGTGCCGCGAACCCGGTCCGCCGGTTTCTCGACGGCGTACCGCAGAGCACACCGCCTGCGGGCGCGGCTTCGGAACCCACGCCGGAGCGCAACACCTCGGCGCCCCCATCCGCTAACCCCTCCGTCAACCCGGAGCCACGCGAGCGGGGCCCGATATCGCTCCTCGCGCACGAGCTGAACCGCGAGCCGCTCGCCCGCATCATGTACGGCCAGCGGGAGCTGTTCCACAGCAACTTCCTCGCCTGGTTCTTCGATGAGATCCCCGACCTCGCCGACGCCGTATTCCGCGACCTTACCGGTGACGGCAACGCGAGCGTGCGCCGGGTGGACCGGGAACAGGAGAACCTCGACCTGGTCATGCGGTGGCCGGGCGCAGCTCCGCTCGTCATCGAGAACAAGGTCTTCTCCCTTCCCGACCAAGATCAGCTCGATGCCTACCGCGCCAAGACCGCGCGGTGGAAGGGGTCGCCCGCGGAGCATGTGCTGCTGAGCATGAGCCCTCCGCGGACGCCACTCCCCGACTGGCGATACCTGAACTACCAGGAGCTCGCCGACCGCATCGACACTGCGCTCCCCGAGAACGACCACAGCTATGAGGTCGAGACCCTGCGCCGCTACTCGCGAGTCATCCGCCTGCTCGAGTCCCTCCTCGCGACCACGATGGTCCGCTCGCACGCCGAGTCCGCGTGGGTGGATGAGCGACAACTGTCGGAGATCGACTCACCCCAGACTCGCATCGGTCTGCGCAAGCTCCGTGCCCGCAGAGTGCAGGGCGCACTCGATGCGGCAGGACCAACCTCAGGATGGACCGAGTCCGCCATCAGTCACGGGCAGCCGCTCGTCGGCTGGCGCAGGGAGTTGAGGGTGGCCGGGCACGTCATCCAGGCGGGCTGGCAGTACCAAGAGGGCCAGTTCCGTCTCTGCGCGGTGCTCTCCCACCTGAATGGCCGTGGGGAATCCGCCAAAGCCGCGCGCGCCGTGTTCAGCGAGGCGCATCCGGCACTGTTCGACTTCGCGCCACTCGACGGCATTCTCCGCACCCCGGATGGCGTGGTGCGTCCCGTGGACCGCTTCGGGCATTTCGACCCCGACTTCATCTACCGCTACATCAAGGCACCCGACCAGACGGTCGAGCAGCTCATCGCGGCGAGCCACACCGTCCACGCGGGCCTGGACCGCATCGCCGATTAGACCGGGTCTGTCCGTGAGGTTGCAGCGCCTTCACCGCAGCCGAAGGCGCCGCAGGGCACTGCGAACCACTGACTCGAGCACTGACCACGCAACGCATGTTCGACTGCCTGGACAGTAAGCTCACGAGCTGATCGAGCTCGTCAGTGTCCGCTCGCCTCGTTTCCGCCGACCCGTCGCGGAGCAGAGGCACAAGGATGACGAAATATGTGCAGCGCAGGAAAGTGTCATCACAAAGTCGGATCGCCAGCGCGCGAGGCGCCCCAGCCACGTGACACTCGGTGTCATCTCACCGCGTTCCCGACAAAGGCTTCTCGCCCCGCACACGGCGCCACGGAAACCGCGCCTTCAGCCGTCGAGCGTCGATTCACCCTCTCCCTCGGCAGCCGGCATCTCGTGATCCGCTACAAGGACTCGAACGATGTCGAGCAGCTCCGGCCAGCGCGAACGCGGAAGGGGCGAGAACAGCTCCTCCGCCGCAGAGTCATACGCCCGCATCCACAGCTCCGCACGCTGCCGCCCCTCCGCGGTCGCGACGACGCGTGTCACACGTCGGTCGGCGGGATCCGTCGTGCGCGTGACCAGCCCCTCTCGGGTGAGGGCGTCCAGGAGAGCCGAGGCCGTGCCCTGCGAGATGCCCACCGCTTGGCTCACGCCGGTGACCCGGATCGGGCCGAGCCGCACGACCTCGACGAGAACACGCGCACGAGCGAATGACACCCCCGCCTCGCCGAGTCGGTCATCGAAGCGACGGGCGAGGATCTTCGCCGCGCGGCCGAAGCCGTCCGCGAGGTCGACCGCGCTCGGCTGCTCGACACTGTCCTCATCATCGACTGCACCCATCGTCGCCTCCTCCGTCGTTGACACCAACTTACATCTGTGTCAATCTATCGACATCAATACATTGGTATCGATGCATCTATGTGAGGAGATCCCGCCCATGCGCGTGTTCGTCACCGGAGGAAGCGGTTTCGTCGGTCAGCACCTGATCCGTCGGCTCCGCGAAGAAGGCCACACCCCCATCGCACTCGCTCGCTCCGAGCGCAGCGCAGACATCGTCCGGGGCGCAGGAGCGGATGCCGTGAGCGGCGACCTCGACGATCTCACCGCCACGGGCGACGTGACTCGGGACCCGGCCTGGGTCGGGGAACTGAGCACCGTCGACGCCGTTGTGCACGCTGCCGCCCGGATGGAGTTCTGGGGACCCGACGAGGGTTTCCGCACCGACAATCACGAGCCGACCATCGCCCTGCACGCGGCCGCCGCGAAGGCAGGAGTCTCGCGGTTCGTGCTGATCAGCGCGGCCGGGATATCCACGGGGACCCAGCGTGCGCGCGTCGTCGACGAGGGCACGGACGACGGCGTCTCGATGACCGCCTACGGCCGCGTGAAACTGGCGACCGAGAACGCGTTGCGAGACGCGCCGACCCCCGGCATGGCCCTCGTGATCCTGCGTCCGCCCTTCATCTGGGGCCCGGGACTCACGACCATGTCCGACGCCGTCGCCGCCGCCCGAAAGGGTCGGTGGGTGTGGATCGACCACGGCCGGCACACGATGGACTTCGTGCACGTCCTCAACCTCGCCGACGCGATCGTCGACTCGCTCACTCACGGTCGCGATGGCGCCCTCTACTACGTCACCGACGGCGCCCCGACGTCGGTGCGCGAGTTCTTCGGCGCCCTGTTCGCCACGCAGGGTGTCGATCTCTCGCGAGCCCGCAGCATCCCGCTGTGGGTCGCCTCTCCGGTCGCAGCGGCGCTCGATGGTGCAGCGCGTCTGCTGCGCCGACCCACGGCGCCCCCGCTCACGAACTGGCTGGTCGCCAACATGGGTCGCGACCGGGCCTACGACATCAGCGCGGCTCGCGCCGACCTCGGCTACCACCCGCGCCTCACCGTCGCAGAGGGGATGCGCGGCATGACCGCGTGAGGCGTCGCGCCTTCCTGGTCCCGCCACTCCCAGGACCCCGGGGGATCTTCCAGGTCGGTCGCGTCAGGATGAGGATGAATCCCACGACGACAGGAGATTGACGTGCAACTGCGGCAGGACACGATCCTCATCACGGGTGGAACCTCGGGCATCGGGCTCGAGATGGCGACCCAGCTGGCGGCTCGCGGGAACACCGTGATCGTCACGGGGCGTGATGAGGGGCGACTCGCCGACTTCCGGCGCACGCACCCGTCGCTCCACGCGTTCACCGTCGAGGTGACGGACCTCGCATCCATCGAGGAGCTGCACCTCCAGGTGACCGCGGCGTTCCCGCGCCTCAATGTCGTCATCAACAATGCCGGCCTGATGCAGGCCATCCGTTTTCCCGAAGCCGCTGCCGATCACGTCGCCGACGAGGTGGGGGTCAACCTCGCCGGTCCGGTCATGGTCACCCAGGTCTTCTTGCCGCATCTCCTCGCGCAGCCCGAGGCCGCGATTCTGAACGTCACGTCGGGCATCGCCTACATCCCCTTCGACAAGGCACCGCTCTACAGCGCCTCGAAGCTCGGTCTGCACTCCTACACGCAGTCTCTTCGCACGCAGCTCACCGGCACGTCGGTCAAGGTCTTCGAGCTTGCTCCGCCGAGGACCACGAAGCCGATGTTCAGCGGATCCGACGCGGACAACCAGCAGGTGGACCGCATCCCGATGATGCCGATCGCCGACGTGGTGACGCACATGATCCGGGGCGTGCAGAGGAACCGCTACGAGATCCGCCCGGGGATGAGCAAGCTGCTCCGGCTGATCGGCAAGGTTCGTCTCTGACCGCGCCTCTCGTCGCCGCGCGTCTCAGCCTCCTCAGCGGAACCGGCGCCGATACAGCGCGATCGCGCCGATGAACGCCGCGACGACGATCCCCGCGCACCAGGCCAGAGCGATCCAGAGGTCGGACGAGACCGGCTGCTGAGCAAGCAGGGCCCGGATGCTGTCGACGATCGGCGTCACCGGCTGATGCTCGGCGAACCAGGCCACGGGCGCCGGCATCGTCTCGGTGGGCACGAACGCGGAACTGAGGAACGGCAGGAAGATGAGCGGGTAGGAGAAGGCAGCCGCGCCGTCGGTCGAGTGTGCGGCAAGACCAGAGAGCACGGCGATCCACGTCAGGGCGAACGTGAACAGCAGAAGGATGCCGGCGACAGCCAGCCACGCGCCGACCCCGGCGCCGCTGCGGAATCCGAGCAGCAGGGCCGCCGCCACGACGATCGCCATCGACACCGAGTTCGCGACGAGCGAGGTCAGCACGTGCGCCCACAGCACGCTCGAGCGGGCGATGGGCATCGATCGGAAGCGCTCGACGATTCCGCCCTGCACATCCAGGAACAGCCGATACGACGTGTAGGCGACCCCCGAGGCGACCGTGATCAGCAGGATCCCCGGAAGCAGGTAGTCGATGTAGCTGCCCGTCGCGTCGCCGATCTCGATCGCTCCGCCGAAGACGAAGACGAACAGCAGCAGAATGGCGATCGGCATCACAGCGGTGGTGATGATGGTGTCGGGGCTGCGCAGGATGTGTCGCAGCGATCTGCCTGTGAGCGCGCCGGTGTCCGAGAGCACGTGAGTGGTCATGATCAGTTCTCCTCCAGTTCGGCGCCGCCGACGACGGCGAGGAAGATCTCCTCGAGCGTCGGCCGCTTCTCGACGTACTCGACGCGCGTCGGCGGCAACAGCCTGCCGAGCTCTTCGAGGGTGCCTTCGACGATGATCCGTCCGCCGTGCAGGATCGCGATGCGATCCGCGAGACGCTCGGCTTCCTCGAGGTACTGCGTGGTCAGCACGACGGTCGTCCCGCCTGCGGCGAGCTGTTCCACCGCGCGCCACACTTCGGCGCGCGCTTCGGGATCCAGCCCGGTGGTCGGCTCGTCGAGGAAGACGACGGATGGGGAACCGACCAGGCTCATCGCGATGTCGAGCCGCCGGCGCATGCCTCCGGAGTAGGTTCCCGCGCGCCGACTTCCCGCATCCGTGAGGGAGAATCGCGCGAGCAGGTCGTCGGCGATCCGCGAGGGATCGGGAAGGTGGCGGAGGCGGGCCACCAGCGCGAGGTTCTCGCGCCCGGTGAGAACGTCATCGACGGCGGTGAACTGGCCGGTGAGGCTGATCGCCTGACGCACCCGCTCCGCGTCGGTGACGACGTCGTAGCCGGCGACCGCGGCCGAGCCCCCGTCGGGCTCGGTCAGCGTCGCGAGGATGCGGATGGCGGTGGTCTTGCCGGCCCCGTTCGACCCCAGCAGGGCGTATACGCTGCCGGCCGGGATCTGCAGGTCGACGCCGCGCAGCACATCCACGGAGCCGAACGACTTCGTCAGATCCTCCACCAGGATCGCCGGGGCGGTGGCGGCGCTCATGACGACTCGCCCTCCGTTGCTGCAGCGATCGCCGAGCGCAACCGTGCGCGCTCCGCGTCGATCCACCCCTTGCCGCCGTACGCGAGGGCAAGCGTCTCGGCGAACTCCACCGGCTCGTCGCCGACGATCTGGTGCACGGTGGCCCCCGAGGCGACCGACCCCTCCCAGAGGTCTGCGAGATCGACGGCCATCTGCGCGACATGCTCCCCGTCGATCAGCCCGCCGTAGCGCAGCAGATACCGGTGCACGGCGCGAGCAGCCTCGCGGTGGGGTTCGGGCAGCGCGTCCAGTCGTGCGACCGCCTCGCGATACTGCTTCTTCTCCTCGAGGGACCCGGTGAGCACCTCGATCCATTTCGACGCCATGATCATTCCTTTCCGGTCCGGAGCGATTCGATGCGCTCTGCGAGGTCGCTCCATGTCTCCCAGAACTCGTCCAGCCGCGAACGTCCGGCCGCGTTGAGCGAGTAGACCTTGCGCGGCGGCCCCTTCTCCGAGGAGACCTTCTCGATGTCGACGAACCCGCGCTGCTCGATGCGCACGAGGAGCGCGTAGACGGTTCCCTCGGCGATATCGGCGAAACCGCGCTCGCGCAGAGTCGCCGTGATCTCGTATCCGTAGGCCGGGCGGTCCGCCAAGGTCGCGAGCACCACGCCCTCCAGCACGCCCTTGAGCATCTCGGTGTCGTGTCGTCCCATCGCCGCCCCTACTCAGTAACGTTGAATACCGGTACAAAGTAACACTGAGTAGTGGCGCCCGCAAGGACTCTTCCGCACCGCCGCGGGACGCCCTAGGCTCCGGAATAGAGCGGACGGGCGCTCGATCGCGCGATACGACGTGCGACCAGGTTCGGGCACGACGGAGCGAGAGCAAGGGATCGGGCATGAACGCGGTTGTCGGCGACATCCTCCCGCTCGCCCTGGGAGTCGCGATCAGTCCCATTCCGATCATCGCCGCGATCCTGATGCTGCTCTCCCCGCGGGCGCGGGTCACCAGCACCGGCTTCCTCCTCGGATGGGTCCTCGGCATCGTCGTCGCCGCGACGGTCTTCACGCTGCTCGCCGGCATCATTCCCGAAGACGACGCGGGGGCATCGCGCCCCGTGAGCGGAACGATCAAGCTGCTGCTGGGCGCCCTTCTGCTCCTGCTGGCGGTACGAAGCTGGCGGCAGCGTCCGAAGGCGGGCGAGGAAGCGGCTCTCCCGCCCTGGATGAAGGCGATCGATTCGTTCACCTTCGTCAAGGCCGTCGGGCTGGCGTTCCTGCTGTCAGGCGTCAACCCGAAGAACCTGCTGCTGGGCGCCGCAGCGGGGGTCGCGATCGGCGGCGCCGGCCTGGAGGTCGCTGCAGCGGCGGCCGCGATCGCGGTCTACACGGTGATCGCGGCGATCACCGTGATCGTCCCCGTCGTCGGATACCTCGTCGCCGCCGACCGACTTACCCCTGCCCTGACCGCCCTGCGGTCCTGGCTTCAGCGCGAGAACGCCGTCATCATGGCGATCCTCCTCCTTGTGCTGGGAGTCACGCTGATCGGCAAGGGCGTCGGCAGCTTCTGACCCGCCGCCCGCCGTGCCGGGCGATGACGTGCCCGGCACCAAGGGATCATCGCCGCCATCTAGGATGGGATCGTCCGGCGCCCGTGATTCCTGGAGCTCAGCCGCATGACCTCTCCTTCCGACACCTCCGCGTCGTCGCGCCCCGTCGCCGACACCGTCGAGAACGCCCAGTCGACGCCTGAGAAGGAGCAGCCCTACGGCGCGCTCGGACTCAAGCCCGACGAGTACGACCGCATCCGGGAGATCCTCGGCCGCCGCCCGACCTCGGGCGAGCTGGCGATGTACTCGGTGATGTGGAGCGAGCACTGCTCCTACAAGTCGAGCAAGATCTACCTGCGTCAGTTCGGCCAGAAGGTCAGCGACCAGATGCGCGAGAAGCTCATGGTCGGCATGGGCCAGAACGCCGGCGTCGTCGACATCGGCGAGGGGTGGGCCGTGACCTTCAAGGTCGAGTCGCACAATCACCCCAGCTACATCGAGCCGTTCCAGGGCGCTGCGACCGGCGTCGGCGGCATCGTGCGCGACATCATCTCGATGGGCGCACGCCCCGTGGCCGTCATGGACCAGCTGCGGTTCGGCGCGATCGACAACCCCGACACCGCCCGCGTCGTGCACGGCGTCACGTCGGGCATCTCCTTCTACGGCAACTGCCTCGGCCTTCCGAACATCGGCGGCGAGACGGTGTTCGACCCGGTGTACCAGGGCAACCCGCTCGTGAACGCGCTCGCGGTGGGCGTCATGCGCCACGAAGACGTCAAGCTCGCCAACGCCACCGGCGCCGGCAACAAGGTCGTGCTCTTCGGCGCCCGCACCGGCGGCGACGGCATCGGCGGCGCATCCATCCTCGCCTCCGACACCTTCGCCGATGGCGGCCCGACCAAGCGCCCCGCCGTGCAGGTCGGTGACCCGTTCGCCGAGAAGGTGCTCATCGAGTGCTGCCTGGAGCTCTACCAGGGCGAGCTCGTCGAGGCGATCCAGGACCTCGGCGCCGCCGGCATCTCGTGCGCGACGAGCGAGCTCGCCGCCAACGGCGGTTCGGGGATGCGCGTCGACCTCGAGAACGTGCTGTTGCGCGACCCGTCGCTCACGCCGGAGGAGATCCTCATGAGCGAGTCGCAGGAGCGCATGATGGCCATCGTCGCCCCGGAGAAGCTCGACGCGTTCCTCGCCGTCGTGGGCAAGTGGGATGTGGAGACCAGCGTGCTGGGCGAGGTCACCGGAGACGGCCGCCTGCAGATCTTCTGGCACGGCGAGCAGATCGTCGACGTCGACCCCTCGACCGTGGCCGTCGACGGCCCGGTCTACGAGCGTCCGGTCGCCTACCCGACATGGATCGACAGCCTGCGCGAGGAGTCGGCCGCGGCCCTCCCCCGCAGCATCGACCCGGAGGTGCTCCGCGAGCAGTTCCTGACGCTCGTCGCCAGCCCGAACCTCGCCGACACGTCGTGGATCACCAACCAATACGACTACTACGTGCTGGGGAACACCGCCCTGAGCTTCCCCGACGACGCCGGCATGATCCGCGTCGACGAGGAATCGGGCCTCGGCTTCGCGATCGCCACCGACTGCAACGGCCGCTACTGCCAGCTCGACCCCTACGAGGGCGCCAAGCTCGCGCTCGCGGAGGCATACCGCAACGTCGCCGTCACCGGCGCGGTGCCCGCCGCCGTCACCGACTGCCTGAACTTCGGCTCACCCGAGAACCCCGAGGTCATGTGGCAGTTCTCGCAGGCGGTCGCAGGCCTCGCCGACGGATGCCTCGAGCTCGGCATCCCCGTCACAGGCGGCAACGTCTCGTTCTACAACCAGACCGGCGACCAGCCGATCTTCCCGACCCCGGTCGTCGGCGTGATGGGCATCATCGACGACGTCGCCCGCCGGATCCCCTCGGGCTGGCAGGATGCGGGCGAGAACATCTATCTGCTCGGCGTCACCGCGACCGAGCTGAGCGGCTCGCAGTGGGCGGGAACGATCCACGGCCACCTCGGCGGCCTGCCGCCGGCGGTCGATCTGGCCGGCGAGAAGAAGCTCGCGGAGCTCATCCACGCGGCGTCGCAGCAGGGTCTCGTCTCGAGCGCCCACGACCTGTCTTCGGGCGGGCTCGCGCAGGCCCTGGCCGAGGCGACGATGCGGTTCGGTGTCGGCGCCCGCGTGTGGCTGCGTGAGATCAGCGAGCGCGACGGGGTGGATGCGGCGACCGCGCTGTTCGGCGAGTCGACCGGACGTGTGATCGTGTCGGTGCCGCGCGAGGAGGACGTGAAGTTCCGGGGGCTCTGCGAGGGCCGCGGCTACCCGGTGCTGCGCATCGGCGTGACCGACGTGCCGGCAGACGGCGAGGCCGCCCTCGAGGTGCAGGATGTCTTCACCGTCGCCGTGTCCGAGCTCCGCGAGCGCTCCGCCGCGACACTGCCCGCCGCGTTCGGCGCGACGATCGCCGAACCGACCGCGTAGGAGGAACCATGTCCGACGACGACGAATACGCCGGCTACGGCGAGGCCCGCCAGCGGCGCATGAAGATCGTCGCGTGGGTGACCATCGTGTCGCTGATCCTCGTGGCCGGCGGCTCCACCATCTTCACCCTGCTGTTCGCCTGAATCCGCGGCCGTCCAGCATCCGAGCGCCGCGCTCGCCCGCTGATTAGCATGGCAGTGTGGACCTCTGGTTCGAGCTGCTCGGCGCCTGGTGGTGGGTCGCACCCACCGCGATCGGTGCGGGCGCGGCCGGGTACGGCGTCGCCACGAGCGGTCGCCGGCGGGCGCGACGGCTCGAGCTCGACGCCGCGCGCCACGAGATGTCACGTGCGTATACGGCGCTGATGTCGGCTCGAGCCGACATGCGCACCGCCCGTGCCGCGCTGCAGACCGCCCGCGCCAACCCGGGCGCGCCGGGCGCGATCAGTGTGCCGGTCGCGCGTGACGAGCTCCAGCGCGCGAAGCACGCGCACCGCGTCGCGTGGATGACCCTGCGGGCCAAGCGCACCGGCGTCAAGGCCGCTCGTGCACAGCTGCGCGCGGTCTCCGCGTCGCCGGGCAAGAGTGACGACACCCGCCTCCCGCTCGCGCGGCTCATGGCCCGCCACGACATGCTGACCTCGCGCTGGATGCAGTACGAGACCGACGCCGCGCGCGCCATCGCCATCCCGCAGATGTCGGATGCCCGACACCCCGTCACGGCGGAGTTCGTCGCCGCGGAGCACCATGCCCGGGCGCTGCGCCCCGCCGACCCTCGTGCCAAGGTCGCCCCGGAGGACTTCGTCGCCTACCGGGAGGCCGTCGCCGCCGCCGAAGCCGCGTTCCGCGTGGCCGAGCAGGATGCGTGGCGCACCGCGCGCCGCGAAGGCCCGCCGCCGGTCGAGCCACCCCGCACCTAGCCGCACCGACCCCCGCGGATACGATGGCAGGGTGGAGCCGTTCTTCACCTTCCTCGGGAGCTACTGGTGGCTGGCGTTCCCGCTGTTCGGTGTGCTGGCCTCGGCCGGCAGCGCCTGGGAACGCGGCGCCCGTCGCCGCCACAAGCGACGGCTCGAGATCATCAAGGCGAAGGGCGAGGTGAAGGCCGCCACGCGCGCTGTGCCGATCGCGTCTGCGCCCGGCGCATCCGATGAGCCCGCAGCGGAGGAGTCGACCGCCAAGCAGCTCGAGAAGCTCTTCGCCGCCCACGACGACGTCACCCACCGGTGGCTCGAATACGAGCTGGATGTCGCGAAGCTCATCGCCTTCCCCGCGATGAGCGACGGGCGCCAGCCGCTGACGGCGGCCTTCCTCCGTGCCAAGCGCGTTGCCGACAACGCTCGGCCGGCAGCGGCATCCGCGAAGGTCAGCCGCGAGGAGCTCACCGAATACCGGGATGCGGTGACGGACTACGAGGTCGCGTTCGACCTCGCCGAACGCGACGCACGGCGACTCAAGGACTCGACGTTCTCGACGGCCGAGCGCAAGCGTCTCGACACGGCCCAGCAGCTGCTCGCGGTCGCGGTCGACCAGGCGGCGACACCGGCGGAGCGCCAGGTGGCGTACAAGCGGGTGCGGGAAGAGCTCGACGGCCTCATCTCGCTGTCCGACGACGCCGTCGACCGCCTCGAGAAGAAGGTGGCGCTGGAGATCACACCCGGCACGCCCCCGCCCACGAAACCCGACGCTTCGTCCCCCTGACCCGCGCAACCCGGCTCTTTCGTCCAGCGCACGAGAACGGGGCGCCCGGCCGAAGCCGGACGCCCCGCGGGGTCCTCGAGGAGGAACGGGATCAGGAGGTCAGCGAGTCGACCCACTCCTGGTTGTCCGCGATCCACTCTTCGACGATGGGACCGTAGTCGTCACCGTCGTACTCGTTGAACATGGCGTTCTCGAGCGAGTAGAGCGTTTCGCTGTCCATCTCGAAGTTCGAGATCCACTCGTGAACCTCGGGGAAGTCGTCGCCGAACGACGACGCGGCGACCGAGTGGATGCCCTCGGCGTCACCGAGCAGGCCCTCGGGGTCTTCGAGGTCCTTGATCGGGAAGGCGTCGTAGGCCCAGTGCGGACGCCACAGCGTCACGACGATGTTCTCGCCAGCGTCGGTGGCCGACTGCAGCTCGGCGAGCATGGCCGGGGTCGACGACTCGATGAGGTTCATGTCCTCGAGGCCGTAACCCGGAACGACCTCTTCGCTCGTGATGCGCATGAGGCCCGAGCCGGGCTCGATGCCGACGATCTCGTTGCCGAACGCATCGGCGTTCTCGGCGAGCTCGGTCAGCGAGTCGATCGGGGCGTCCTCGTTCACCGCGATGGTGAGGGCAGCCTCGTCGTTCCACGCGCCGAGGTCCTCGAGGTCGTCGCCGTACTCCTCCATGTAGTCGGCGTGGGTGACCGGCAGCCACGTGTCGAGCACGAGGTCGAAGTCGCCGCCGGCGAGACCGGCGTAGACCGGGGCCACGTCGGCATAGGTGAGCTCGACGTCGTAACCCTGCTCGGTGAGGATGGCCTCCCACAGGTACGACGCCGCGATGCCCTCATCCCAGCCGTTGAAGACGGCCAGCTCGATGGCGCGGTCGGCACCCGAGGTGTCGCCGCCCGCGTCGGAGCCGCTGTCGCCCGAGTCCGAGCTGCAGCCCGCGAGCACGAGGGCCGAGGCGCCCGCGAGGGCGATTCCGGTTGCGAGGTGCTTTCTCTTGGTCATCATGTTGACTCCCTCTCCATCCGCGTGCTGTTCGCGGACTGGTCGTGTTGTCAGGCGTCCGTGTCTCGGACGCCTCCGGCGGGCGATGAACCCGCCTGGTCTTGGGTCGCGGTCGCTGTGGCGCCCGCGAGTCGATCAGGCCTGCGCGCCGGCCGGCTGGGCGGTCTCGGCGGAAGCCTGGGTATCCTTTGTCGAGTTGTCGGGCGACGTCTTCTTGCGACGCTTCGCACGCGCCCCACCCGTGTCGGCGAGGGCCGATGTCATGCGGTCGAGCATCATCGCGAGGATGACGATCGCCACACCGGCTTCGAACCCGAGACCGACGTTGATGCGGCCGATGGCACGCGTGATCTCGCCGCCCAGGCCGCCGGCGCCGACGATGCCCGCGATGACGACCATCGACAGGCTGAGCATGATCACCTGGTTGACGCCGGCCATGATGCTCGGCAGAGCGAGGGGCAGCTGGATCTGGCGCAAGATGCGGCCTCTGGTCGCACCGAACGCCTGGCCCGCCTCGACGACTTCGGCGTCGACGCCACGGATGCCGAGCTCTGTCAGCCGCACGCCGGGAGCGAGGGCGAAGAGGATCGTCGCGATCATGCCGGGCACCACACCGACGCCGAAGAAGATGATGGCGGGGATGAGGTAGACGAACGCGGGCATCGTCTGCAGGAAGTCGAGCACCGGGCGCACGAGCCGGGAAACCGTGTCGTTGCGAGCGGCCCAGATGCCCGTCGGCACGCTGATGATGACCGCGATCGCGGAGGCGACCAGCACGAGGGCCAGGGTGTCCATCGCGTTGTCCCACTGGTCGACGAGCACGATGAACAGCAGTCCGAGGGCGGTGCCGACGGCGAGCTTCCATCCCTTGATCCACCACGCGAGCGCGGCGAAGACAAGGATGATCACCCAGAAGGGAGGGGTGATCAGCACCCAGTCGAGCGCCTCGTAGACCACGCCGAGAACCACGGAGATGGCGTCGAAGAGCCATCCGAAGACCACGCCGATGAAGTCGACGATCGCCTCGACCCACTCGCCGAAGGGAAGGCGGAAAGTGTCCATCACACGCCTCCTTCCGTCGGTGCGGACGCCGCCGGGGCAGCCTCCACGGTCGCGAGCGTGCTGTCGAGCTCGCTCGCGGGCACCGAGACCGGCACGTCGATGATCGGGTTCTCCCGCGTGACCGCGGGCACGTTCCCGAGGGCGGCGAGGAGGGTGACACGCGGGATGACACCCATGAGGCGGTTCTTGTCGTCGACGACCGCGATCGGGGCGGGGCTCTCGACGGCGCGCTCCACGATCTCGGCGAGCGGCTCGTCGGGGTGGACGACCGGCTGATCCTGGCGCAAGATGCCGCGCAGGTCGGTGTCGCCGTTCTTCACGGCGCGGATGACGTCGCGGTCGGTCACCGAGCCGATGAACTTGCTGCGGCTCTCCACGACCGACACGGCCCCGACCTGCAGGTCGCGCATGATGCGCAGTGCACCGCGGGCGCCGGCGTGCAGCGGCGTGACGGCGACCGGGGGCTCCATCACCGACGCCGCGGTGAGCACGCGCGTGCGGTCGACATCCTGCACGAACTGCGCGACGTAGTCGTTGGCCGGGTCGGTGAGGATCTCTTCTGGCGTGCCGTTCTGCACGATGCGACCGTCGCGCATCACCGCGATGCGGTCGCCGAGGAACATGGCCTCGTTGAGGTCGTGGGTGATGAAGACGATGGTGCGGCCGAGCTCCTGCTGCAGCTCGATGAGCTGCTCCTGCATCTCGCGGCGGATGAGCGGGTCGAGTGCCGAGAAGGCCTCGTCCATGAGCATGATGTCGGTGCCGGCGGTCAGGGCGCGGGCCAGCCCCACGCGCTGCTTCATGCCGCCGGAGAGCTCGTCGGGCATCGCCTCGGCGCGGTCGCCGAGGCCCACCTTCTCGAGGATCTCCTGCGCCTTCGCCCGGCGCTCATCGCGGCCGACGCCCTGGATCTCCAGCGCGTAGGCGGCGTTGTCGATGACCGTGCGGTGCGGCAGGAGAGCGAAGTGCTGGAAGACCATCGAGATCGAGCTGCGGCGGATCCGGCGCAGCTCGGCGTCGGAGGCCTTCGTCACGCTCTGCCCCTGCACGAGCACGTCTCCGGCGGTGGGCTCGAGGAGTCCGTTGAGCATGCGGATGATGGTCGACTTGCCCGAGCCGGAGAGGCCCATGATCACGAAGATCTCGCCGGGCCTCACGTCGAAGCCGGCGTCGATGACCGCGGCCGTCGCACCCTGCGCCGCGACCTCGGATCGACTCGCACCGTTCTTCAGTTTGTCCACTGCTCCGCGCGCGTTGCGCCCGAAGACTTTGAAGAGGCCTTTCGCCTCGATGGCTAGATCGGATGTCACGTTCGTACCTCAGCGACCGCGCGGTCGGTGCCCACGCATCGGCTTTCGGTTACGTCCGGGTGACGGTCATCGGCGCAGAGCGCAGTACAAGGAGCACCTGCGCAACCGGCGACTCACATCGGGTTCGTCACCAAGACCGTCGACCATACGCTCTGCGCGGGGATTCCCCAGGAATCGACCTGCGCCGACCGCGGACTGGTCGTCATCGGGGCACGAGGCCCGACAAACAGCCTAACCCCAGCCCCCGGGGTGGGGCAAAGTCGAACAGCAGAAGGTAACCCCATCGTTATTGACAGGTCACCTCAATCTGTTGCATGGTTAGTTAGTCAACTAATGAACCGAGGGGGCGCAAGTGATCGAAGAAGGCAGGGCGCTGTTCCTGCAGATCGCGGAGAGCGTCGAAGACTCCATCGTCGACGGCAGCCTTCCCGAAGAGGGGCGGGCGCCGTCGACGAACGAGCTCGCCGCCTTCTACCGCATCAATCCGGCCACCGCCGCGAAAGGAGTGAACATGCTCGTCGACAAAGGGGTGCTCCACAAGCGCCGCGGAATCGGCATGTTCGTCGCGCCCGGAGCCCGCGAACGGCTCCTCGACGAGCGCCGCACCGCCTTCGCGGACCGTTACGTCGAACCGCTCCTCGTCGAGGCGCGCAAGCTCGGCCTCGGGCCCGACGACCTCGGCCGGCTCGTGCGCGAGCGAGCCGCCGCATCCGACCAGACCATCGCGACCGACCGAACCGAAACAGGGGGAACCACACCATGACCGCCGTGATCGAGGTCAACGGCCTCACGAAGCGCTATCGCGACACCGTCGCGGTCGACGACGTGAGCTTCACCATCGAGAAGGACACCATCTACGGGCTCCTGGGCCGCAACGGCGCGGGAAAGACGACGGTGATGTCGATCCTCACCGCGCAGAACTTCGCCACGTCGGGTGACGTGACCGTGTTCGGCCAGCAGCCCTACGAGAATGCGCACGTGCTTCAGCGCATGTGCTTCGTGCGCGAGAGCCAGAAGTATCCCGACGACGCCACACCGCTGCACGCGTTCCGCGCCGCGAAGCTGTTCTTCCCGAACTGGAGCCAGGCGCTGGCGGACGAGCTCGTCGCCGCCTTCCGCCTGCCTCTCAAGCGACGCATCAAGAAGCTCTCCCGCGGCCAGCTCTCGGCGGTGGGCGTCATCATCGGTCTTGCCTCGCGCGCCGAGATCACGTTCTTCGACGAGCCCTACCTGGGGCTGGATGCGGTGGCGCGGCAGATCTTCTACGACCGGCTCGTCGCGGACTACAGCGAGCATCCGCGCACGGTCGTGCTCTCCAGTCACCTCATCGACGAGGTCTCCCATCTCATCGAGCGCGTTCTGGTCATCGACGAGGGCCGGATCCTGATGGACGAGAGCACCGACGACGTGCGGGATCGTGCCGCCAACATCGTCGGCGATGCTGCGGCCGTCGACGCCTTCGCGGCCGGCCGTGAGGTGATCCACCGGGAGAGCCTCGGCCGGGTCGCGAGCGTGACCGTGCTCGGCGCCCTCACCGACGACGACCGTCGGCGTCTCGCCGAGGCCGATCTCGAGGTCGCCTCGGTCTCGCTCCAGCAGCTGATCGTGCGTCTGACGCAGCACGCGTCGAGCACCGCATCCCCGGAGGTGTCGCGATGAACCGCACCCTGAATGTCATCCGTCTGCAGCTGGTGAATCGCCAGACCTACGTCTGGGTGCCTCTCATCGTGCTCACGGGCGCCTTCGTCGTGACCCTCGCGATCTACGCGCTGCTGAGCAGCTCGGGCCTTCCGGGACCGTTCTACGGCGGTGGCGCGCAGGCGCCGCTGTGGTACTTCCTGTTCGTCGGTATCCAGGCGCTGACGATGACCTTCCCGTTCTCCCAGGCCCTCAGCATCACGCGACGCGAGTTCTATCTCGGCACCCTCGCCACCGCGACGATCACCGCGAACCTGCTCGCGACGGTGTTCGTGATCGGCGGGTTCCTCGAAGACGCCACCGGCGGCTGGGGCATGAACGGATACTTCTTCCAGCTGACCTGGATCTGGGAAGCGGGATGGTGGGCCGCGTGGCTGTTCTACTTCGCCTTCACGGTGCTGGTGTTCACGATCGGCTTCGCCTCGGCAACGCTCTACAAGCGCTTCGGGCCCCTGTGGGTGGCGCTCGTCTACACGGCGCTGGCACTGCTGCTCGTCGGCGTGATGTGGGTCATCGGGCGCCTCGATGCCTGGGGCAGGTGTTCACCTGGTTCGCGGATCAGGGGGCGGTCGGAATCACCCTGTGGGGACTTCTGCTGACCGTGGTGCTCGCAGCGGGATCGTTCCTGACCCTTCGTCGCGCGACACCCTGAGGCCGTCCGCCACGATCCGTCCCTCTGCGCCGGCTCCGGTCAGCGCAGGGGGACGGCGACGTCGGAGCCGCCTTCCTCGGTCAGGCGCGCGCCCATCTGCACCAGCACGGGCGAATCGACGAACCCGCCCGCGAACAGGGCCTGCCCCTGCGCGAACGCCGACGAGCGCTCCAGCATCGACGCCGGCGCGTAGCCGAAGACGTCGGCGAGCTCGGCGAGGTCCTTCGGCGAGCTCATCCGCATGAGGGCGAGGTTGTCGCACTGCGACAGGGCGTTGATGTGCACCTTCGACGGGCGCTGCGTCGACAGCAGCAGCCACAGTCCGTACTTGCGGCCCTCGGCGGCGATCTGCACGATCCGTTCCGTGAGCAGCCGCTCGACGGGGGTCGACGGGTCGGGGCGGCAGAGGTTGTGCGCCTCGTCGATCACGATGAGCCGTCCGACGCGCTCCTCGCGGTGCTCCCACAGATGGTCGAGCACGGCGAGCGCGGCAGCCCGCGACTCCGCCGGTGTGGGGAACCCGCCGAGGTCCAGGACGGTCGCATCCGCACGCTCGTCGAGGTGGTCGCCGACGTTGCGTCCGCCCCACGCCCACAGATCCCACTCGCTGATCCCCAGGTTCTCGAGGCGATTGGCGAGCTTGTCGTGCACCGCCGACCCCTTGGCCCGGAGGTGGGCGACGAGGTCGCGGTCGTCGATCGAGTGCACCTCGTCTTCGAGGCGCAGCAGGTGGTTGTACTCGTCGGCGTCGAGGATCGGATCGATCTGGGCGACCGCGGCCTTGGACTTCAGCGGCAGGTTCGTGAACTGCACCCGAAGGTCGTGGTCGCCGTTCCTGCCGAGCACGCGCACGTCGCGCGAGCGCAGCTCGTCGGCGGATGCACGATCCGCGCCCGCCCGCATCTCCCCGAGACGCACGTAGTCCGAGTTCGGGTCGAGGATGACCAGGGGAAGCTCGGTCTCGAGCATCACCTGCTCGAGCAGCACGCCGAGCGCGTAGGTCTTGCCCGACCCGCTCTGGCCGCACCAGAACGTGTGGCGGTTGAGCTTGCGGGCGAGCACGTGCGCGTGGGCGCCGTCGCTCGATTCGAGCAGGGTCCCGATGGGGAGTTCGGCGGCCATCGTGGTCAGCGGGCGTCGGCGGCGGCCGTGTGGTGACGGATGACCTCGGCGACGACGAAGTTGAACCACTTCTCGGCGAAGGCCGGGTCGAGGTCGGCCTCTTCGGCGAGGCGTCGGAGGCGCGCGACCTGCTGCTCTTCGCGCGAGGGGTCGGATGCGGGCATCCCGTGATCGGCCTTCAACTCACCCACCTGCTTGGTCGCACGGAAGCGCTCGGCGAGCACGAAGATGAGCGCCGCATCGATGTTGTCGATCGTGGCGCGCAGCCGCAGCAGGGTCTGCTCGGGCGTCTCGGTCATGTCGTCCTCCTCGGCGCGGCGGGCTCAGCAATAGAGTGTGAGCATGACCGAGGTTACCGACTCGCCCGACGACGCCGCGACGCCACCCGCGGCGCCCCCGAAGGAGAGCGAACCGGCGCGCTGGTTCGGACTGCGCAATCCGTTCGCCGTCGGCTTCTACGCCGTGCTCGGCGGCCTCGTCGCGCTCGCGCTGGGCATCGCGGTGACCAACATCGTGACCGTCATCGTGTACATCGCGTTCGCCCTCTTCGTCGCGCTCGGCCTCGACCCGGTGGTGCGCGCGCTCGAGCGCAAGAACGTGTCGCGGGTGTGGAGCATCGTCATCGTCTACTTCGGGTTCGCCATCGTGCTCGCCGGCGTGCTCCTGCTGATCCTGCCCACGGTCGTCGAGCAGATCGCCCAGTTCATCACCGACATCCCCACCCTGATCAACAACTTCATGCAGAGCGACGTCTTCCTCTGGGCGGAGGACAACTTCGGCGACTCGCTCGGCGACATCCTCGGCGAGGTCGAGAGCTTCGTGACCAATCCGAGCAACATCGCCGCCATCGGCGGCGGCGTGCTCCAGGCCGGCATCACGCTAGCCACCGGCATCTCCGGCGCGATCATCGTGATCGTGCTGAGCCTGTACTTCCTCGCGTCGCTGCCGACCATGAAGCAGGCCTTCTACCGCCTGGCTCCGGCACGCAACCGCTCCGGGATCGCCGACCTCACCGAGCAGATCACCGACTCCGTCGGCGGCTACCTCATGGGAATGGTGATCCTGGCGTTCTTCAACGCGACGTTCACGTTCATCATGTACCTGATCCTCGGGCTGCCGTTCCCGGCCCTCCTCGCGGTCACGTCGTTCTGCATCACGATCATCCCGCTGGTCGGTCCGGTGCTGTTCTGGATCATCGGATCGACCGTCGCGCTGTTCGCCGACCCCCTCCTGGCCCTCATCTTCGCCGCGGCGTACCTCGTCTACATGCAGATCGAGGCCTACGTTCTCACCCCGCGCGTGATGAACCGCACGATCTCGATCCCCGGGTCGCTCGTGGTCATCGGCGCCCTCGTCGGCGGCACGCTGCTGGGCCTGCTGGGTGCCCTGGTCGCGATCCCGGTGACGGCCTCGATCCTGCTGATCATCAAGCAGGTGCTGATCCCCCGGCAGGACGCCAAGGTGTAGGTCGCGGAGGGCCTTTCGCCGCTCGCTCGATCGGGCCATGATCGAGGCGAAAGGAGCATCATGACCTCCACAGAGCCCTCGCCCACCATCGCTGCCGAGCACGCGCGGCTGACGAACACGCTTCCGTTCCACGACTCCCGCGACCACGAGCTCGCCGACCGAGGCTTCCTCGGCACGATCGATCCGATGATCATCCGCAACGAGGCGGGCGATGTCGTCTGGGACGGCCAGAGCTACGACTTCCTCGGCGGTGAAGCCCCGACCTCGGTGAACCCGAGCCTCTGGCGCCAGTCGACACTGGTCGCCAAGCACGGTCTCTATGAGGTCGTCGACGGCATCTACCAGGTGCGCGGATTCGACCTGTCGAACGTCACCTTCGTCGAGAGCGACTCCGGCGTGATCGTGATCGACCCGCTGATCTCGGCGGAGACCGCGGCCGCCGCGCTGGCGCTGTATCGGCAGCACCGCGGGCATCGTGAGGTGCGGGCGGTCATCTACACCCACAGTCACATCGATCACTTCGGCGGGGTGTTCGGCGTGACCACCGAGGAGGAGGTGGATGCCGGAGCCGTGGCCGTCATCGCGCCGGACGGATTCGTCGAGCACGCGGTGGAAGAGAACGTCTACGCCGGCACCGCCATGGGGCGTCGCGCCGGTTACATGTACGGCGCCGCCCTGGCCCGCGGACCCGAGGGCCAGGTGGGCGCGGGTCTGGGGCAGACCACGTCGCGCAACGGCACCGTCGGCCTCATCCCGCCGACCCTCACCATCACACGGACCGGCGAGAGTCACGTCATCGACGGCGTGCCGATCGAGTTCCAGATGGCGCCCGGAACCGAGGCCCCCGCTGAGATGCACTTCTTCTTCCCCGGCTACCGCGCCCTCTGCATGGCGGAGAACGCCACCCACAACCTGCACAACCTGCTCACGCTGCGCGGTGCGCTCGTGCGCGATCCGCACGTGTGGTCCCGCTATCTGACCGAGGCGATCGACGTGTTCGCCGACCGCGCCGATGTGGTCTTCGCGTCGCACCACTGGCCAACGTGGGGACACGATGAGATCGTGTCGTTCCTGTCGACCCAGCGCGACCTCTACGCCTACCTGCACGATCAGACGCTGCGGATGCTGAACACGGGCCTGACCGGCACCGAGATCGCCGAGATCATCCAGCTTCCGCCGGCCCTCGAGAACGCCTGGAACGCGCGCGGCTACTACGGCTCGGTCAGCCACAACGTCAAGGCGGTCTACCAGCGGTACATGGGATGGTTCGACGGCAACCCCGCTCGACTGTGGCCGCATCCTCCCGCCGAGCAGGCGAAGCGATACGTCGACGCGATGGGCGGCATCGATCGTGTCGTGACCCTCGCACGCACCGCCTTCGACGGCGGCGACTACCGGTGGGCGGCGACGCTGCTCGATCACGCGATCTTCACCGACGCCGACCACGCCGCAGCCAGGGAGCTGTACGCGCAGACGCTGACGCAGCTCGGCTATGGCTCCGAGAACGGCACGTGGCGCAACTTCTTCCTCTCCGGAGCGACCGAGCTGCAGTCGGGGAGCTTCGGAACACCCCAATCGACGAGTGCGCCGACGATCGTGGCGCAGCTGACGCCGGAGCAGCTGCTCGACGCGTTCGCCATCACTGTCGACGGGCCGAAGGCGTGGGATCTCGACCTCGTCACCGACCTGACCTTCACCGACCTCGGCCGCAGCTTCCGGGTGACGCTGCGCAACGGCGTGCTGATCTACCTCGAGAGGGAGCCGGGATCGGATGCCGCGCTGCACCTGTCGCTGACGAAGGCCCGCATGATCGCCCTCGCCGCCGGTGACACGTCGTCGCCGGGGCTGCAGATCGACGGCGATGCAGGAGTGCTGGAGTCGCTGTTCTCGGTCCTCGACCCCGGCGATCCCGACTTCGAGATCGTGCTGCCTTAGGAGGGGTGCCGGCCCGCGCCGAGCTGTCGCCCGTCCCCGAGGACATCCAGCGCCAGCGAACCCAGACGCCGCCGCTCCCGCGGCTTTCGCCTTGACCCATTCACCTGTCACGCGATGTCGCATCCCCGCCCCATACCGACAACCCTCGGCAACCGAAGCCCCGCCTGCCTTCGTCTTGACCCATTCACCTGTCACCGGATGTCGCATCCCCGCCACATATCGGCAGCCAGCGTCAACCGAACCCGCGCAACCGACGTTCACCTGTCACGGGATGTCGCATGCACGGTCCGAGACGACAACACCCGTCAACCGAAGCCCTTCCGGCCGTTGAGCGAGGAGCGGAGCGACGAGACGACACGCGGGCCGCGGATCAGCGCACCGGCAGCAGGTGCGTCGGCGAGGGCACCGTCGTGCGGTGCCGGATGCGCCCGGGCACTCCGGTACGCGGATCGAGGGTGAACGAGACCACCTCGTGCGAGCGCTCCCCCTCCACCAGCAGCGTGTCCCGCACCACGACGTGGTTGCGTGGCCACACCACGCCGGTCTCGACAAGCGCCACCGGCTCGAGCGCATCGCCCCCACCCCGCACGCGGAGCACGGCCATCGTGTCGCTGCCACGCAGGCCCGCATAGACGAAGGCGGCGTCGCGCCCCAGCGCGATCTCCGCTCCCGTGTCGCCGGCGAGGCCGCCGAGCGGCACGCCGCCGAGGACGCGCCACGCTCCGGTCGCATCCGGGGCGAGCACGAAGACCTCGCGCGAGAACTCGGTGACGACGTACAGGTGCCCGCTCGGATGCCAGACCGTGTGCCGGGGGCCGGAACCGCGAGGAAGCGCGACCTGCTGATGCGCACGCAGTCGCCCGTCGACCGGCCGCCACACCCGCACGAGATCGAGGCCGAGGTCGGTCGTCACGACCGTGCCGTCCGGAAGATAACGGGACTGGTGCGCGCGGGAGGGACGCGCCGAGGGCACCTCACCCGCCTCTTCGGCCGTCGCCCCGAGGACCTGAGTACGGATGGCGTCGACGTCGGGTTCGGCGTCGTAGGGGTCGGATGCGGCAGGCGCACGACGCGGGTCGGTCGGGCGGCCCTCCGCGTCGAGCGTCATCCGCACCACCGAGCCGTCGCCCCAGCAGGCGGCGAGCAGGCTGCCACCGTCGGGCGCGACCGCGACGTGACACGTCGCTGCGCCGGCCGGAACCGCGGCGCCGAGCGGCACGAGCGTGGATTCACCGGTGCGGGCGTAGGCCTGCACGGCGCCGGTCTTCTCCAGCGCCGCATAGATGACGTCGCGGGTGGGATGCGCCGCGAGCCACGACGGAGAGTCGGCCGCCACCACGTCGCCGCCGAACCCGAGGGCGCCGTCGACGTAGGCCGTGTCGGCCGAGCCGGCGTGCAGCATCCCTATGCCGGTGGCCTCACCGCCCATGTCAGCGGTGTAGCCGCCCGTGAAGAACCGCATGCGGCGAGCCGTCAGACGAGGTCGTGCCGCACGACGACCGCGTCTCGAGCCGGCCCGACGCCGATCACCGAGATGCGGGTGCCGCTCATTGCCTCGAGCGCGAGCACGTAGTCCTGCGCGTTCTGCGGCAGATCGTCGAAGTTGCGGGCGCCGGAGATGTCTTCCTTCCACCCGGGGAAGTACTCCAGGATCGGCTTCGCGTGGTGGAAGTCGGTCTGGTTCACGGGCACTTCGTCGAAGCGCGTGCCGTCGACGTCGTACGCGACGCAGACCGGGATGCGGTCCAGGCCGGTGAGGATGTCGAGCTTGGTGAGCACCAGGTCGGTGATGCCGTTGATGCGCGTCGCGTAGCGGGTGATGGGCGCGTCGTACCAGCCGACGCGGCGCGGGCGGCCGGTGGTCGTGCCGAACTCGAAGCCGCGCGAGCGCAGGAAGTCGCCGTTCTCGTCGAACAGCTCCGTGGGGAACGGCCCCGAGCCGACACGGGTCGTGTACGCCTTCACGATGCCGACGATGCGGTCCAGGCGCCCCGGTCCGACGCCCGATCCGGTCGCGGCTCCCCCGGCGGTCGCCGACGACGAGGTCACGAACGGGTAGGTGCCGTGGTCGACATCGAGCATCGTGGCCTGGCCGCCCTCGAAGACGACGACCTCGTCGCGCTTCAGTGCCTCGTCGAGCAGGAGGCCGGTGTCGGCGACCATCGGGCGCAGCCGCTCGGCGTACGACAGCAGCTCCTCGACGACCTCGTCGCACGTGATCGCGCGGCGGTTGAAGACCTTCACGAGCAGGTGGTTCTTCTGATCGAGCGCGCCCTCGACCTTCTGACGCAGGATGTTCTCGTCGAACAGGTCCTGCACGCGGATGCCGACACGGTTGATCTTGTCGGCGTAGGCCGGGCCGATCCCGCGCCCGGTGGTGCCGATCTGCCGCTTGCCGAGGAAGCGCTCGGTGACCTTGTCGAGGGTGCGGTGGTAGTGCGTGATGATGTGCGCGTTCGCGCTGACCTTCAGACGCGATGTGTCCAGGCCCCGGGCCTGCAGGGCGGTGAGCTCGTCGAAGAGCACCTCGAGGTCGACGACGACGCCGTTGCCGATCACGGCGTTCACGCCCGGGGAGAGGATGCCGGAGGGCAGCAGGTGCAGCGCGTACTTCTCATCGCCGATGACGACGGTGTGGCCGGCGTTGTTGCCGCCGTTGAACTTCACGACCCAGTCGGTGCGGTCACCGAGCAGATCGGTGGCCTTGCCTTTGCCCTCGTCGCCCCACTGGACGCCGACGATCACGATGCCTGGCATGGGAGAGCCCCCTCGAATGGCGGTCCGACGCCGCACGACGCCGGCAGGACGCGCACCGGCGGTGCCACCGTCCCGTCCCAGTCTAGTCAGCCGCACCGACGCGCCCCGCGGCGCTGTCAGGCAGGACCGATGCAGATCTCGCGCTCGGCGCGCGAGACGCAGGTGATGAGCTGGTCGGAGCGTTCGTGGTTTTCCAGCACGATGTCGCGGTGCTGCGCGGTCCCCGAGATCAGGCGCACGCGACACGTCCCGCACGTTCCCGACCGGCACGAGCTCGGAACGGCGATTCCGTTCTCGGTGAGCCGGTCGAGGAGGGACTGGTCACTGCCGACCGACACGCGTTCGCCGGTCGGCTGCCACACGGCGGTGAAGGGCTGGGCGAACGGGTCGACCGCGCAGACGCCGACGAAGTCCTCGAAGTGCAGCCGCGCGGGACGCCAGTGCATCGTCAGGGCCTGCACGGTGCGCATGAGCGGCGCCGGTCCGCAGCAGTAGACCTCGCTGTCGGTGGGGTCGGCCAGGAGTGGCCACAGGTCGAATCGTCGCCCATCGTGCTCGCGGGTGGCGTGCACGACGACATCGGGCGCATCGAGCTCGTCGAGGTAGGCCGCAGCGGATCGGTCCCTCACGAGGTAGACGAGAGTGCTCGCCACCCCCGCCTCCTGCAGGTCGCGTCGCATTCCGCGCACGGCGGTGATTCCCACTCCGCCGGCGATGAGAACCGCCCGGCGCGTCGTCGGATGAAGGTCGAACCCCGTGCTCGGAGAGGAGATCCGCACCGGCGAGCCGGTGGCGGCACGGTCGTGCATGCTCACCGAGCCGCCCTCGCCGTCGGCACGGCGATCCACCGCGATCGTGTACGCCCGCGGACGAGCGGCGGTCGGAGCGCACAGCGAGTAGCTGCGTCGATGGCCGCCGGGAGTCTCGACGTCGATGTGCGCCCCGGCCTCGAATGCGGGCAGCGCACCACCATGGGCCGCGGCGAGGGTGAACTCGTCGATCGTCGGGGCCAGACGGCGGCGGCCGGTGACGACGACCGGGATGTCGGTCTCACCGCGGGTCATGCGCACCCGGCTCCGATCCCGGCGGGAACCGCGACCGGCAGTCCCGGCGCCAGGTCGCCGCCCGAGAGGATGTTCGCGTAGATGCCGAGGTCGGTGTGGCCGTAGTGCTGCTTCAGGAGGCGGGGGATCGGCAGGTCGCGCTCGGTCGTCTCGAGGTTCACCTCGGTCGCCGCGCACCGCGCGGCCATCATCTCTCCGCGCAGCACGACCTCGCCTGCGCGGAACTCCTTCCCGATGAGGTCGCGCTCGATCCACGGCTCGCCGAGATCGACGTAGAGGTTGGCCCGGAAGCGTCGCGGGTCCACCTCGTGCGCGATGCGCTCTTCGAGATCACGGATCGACGCGAGGTTGACGAGGTGGCACGCCCACGTCAGATGCTCGGAGACCGAGGCCGTGTAGGAGAAGTTGAAGGTGCGATTCGCGCGGCGCACCAGGCGGGGTCGGTCCGCCTCGTCGAGGTCGAGCACCCGCGCGAAGAAGCGCTCGGCCTCCCGCACGTCGGTGTCATCTCGCAACGACACATCGAGCACGACGTGCTCCTGCACGTGCACACGCAGTCTCTCGGTCTCGGGATCCAGATGCGTCGAGACGCCTGCCAGACGCGGGAAGACCGTCAGCCCGTAGGCCTCGGCAGAGGTGAGCGGTCGGTCGCCTGATGCGGCCTCGGCCGCCTGACGCTTCGGCAGCGCCCAGCACCGGTCGAAGGGGAATCCCCGATCGGGGTCGACGGTCACCCGCTCGAGTCTCTGTCCGGACAGACCGCGGATCGGATAGATGTACAGGTCGCTGACCGCGCCGGCATCGACAAGGTCAGGGGTCGCGGCTGACTCTTCCACCGTCAAAACGGATGAACACCTCGCAGTGATCGACGTCGCCACCATTATCCCGGCATCGGCGCGATGCTCGCGTGCTCGCCGCGACGGCCGGAGCCGCGTGGGACGCGGATGGGAATACCCGGCGCTCGCGCCGCATTACCACCCGTGACGGCCGATGTGCCGTTCACCGCCGCACGCGAGAGAATCATCCCTGAACATGTCTGCCTCCGACCATGCCCGCTGGCTCGACCAGCGCGCCCGCACCGTGACCGCCGCCACCGGAAACCTCGCTCTCGTCGAGACCCGCTGGAGCGGCGCCACCCGCCCCGACGTCGACGCCGAGCGGGCCGTCGCCGGCCCGACCGTGACCGTCACCGAGCTCTCGCGCACGTCGATCGACACGGGTGAACCGGAATACGGGCTGCGTCGCTGGGATGCCGATTCCGCGGCGATCCGCGCTTTCGAGCACATCGATGCCTTCGGCTACGACCCGGACTGGGTCATCGAAGGCCGCTTCACCCCGGTCGAGGGCGACGGGTCCGCCCGCACGGTGCCCTTCGAGCACATCCGCGACAACGGCGGCACCCGCGATCTCGTCGTCCCCGGCGACATCCATGTGACGATCCGCGGCGAGGAATTCACCCTCGCGGCCTTCGACGACGGCGGCACGCTGCTGCTCGTGTTCGCCGACGCGACGAACGGGTCGGAGACCTACGGGCCCGGACGATTCCTCTTCGTACCGCGCGATGCCGACGCGGCGGGCGATGCGGGAACCGTCGTGCTCGACTTCAACCGCGCCTTCGTCCCGCCGTGCGGGTTCTCGGCGCAGTTCAACTGCCCCCTGCCTCCGGCGTCCAACCGGTTCCCCTTCCGGGTGCCCGCCGGCGAGAAGAACGTCGTGTTCCGCGACGGCTTCGACATCTCCGCGGCCTGAGCCGCATCCTCCCCCGCACCACAGCATGCACAGCACTGGAGTATCCGTATGAGAAAGCCCCTGCTCGCCCTGTCCGCCGTCGCCGTCTCGGCGCTCGTGCTCGCCGGATGCAGCACCGGTGGCGACGCCGCCGGCGACGCCTCGTCGGACGACGCCACGATCTCCATCGGCTCGCTGTACGAGCCGCAGAACCTCAGCAACACCCAGGGCGGCGGCCAAGGCGTCACCGAGGCGCTGAACGGCAACGTCTACGAGGGTCTGTACAAGCTCACCGACGACGGCGAGGTCGAGCCGCTGCTGGCCGAGTCGGCCGAGCTGAGCGAAGACGGCCTCACCTACACCGTCACGCTGCACGAGGGCATCACGTTCCACTCCGGCGCGCCCCTCACCTCCGCCGACGTGAAGACCAGCGTCGAGGCGGTCATCGCCGAGGACTCCCAGTCGGCGCGCAAGTCCAGCTTCGGACCCATCAGCGAGATCACCACCCCCGACGACCAGACGGTCGTGTTCGAGCTGTCCGAGCGATCGATCTCGTTCCCCTACAACCTCAGCTACGTGTGGATCACCGGTCCCGAGGCGAGCGCCGAGACCACCGACGGCACCGGTCCGTACACGCTCGACGAGTGGCGCCAGGGCTCGACCCTGACCCTCCTCCGCTGGGACGACTACTGGGGCGAGGCCGCGGCGAACGCCGAGGTCGTCTTCACCTACTTCACCGACGCGACGGCCGAGAACAACGCCCTGCTCAGCGGCGAGATCGACCTAGTCACGAGCATCCAGAACCCCGACTCGCTCGCGCAGTTCGAGGACAACGCCGACTTCACCGTCAGCGAGGGCACCTCGACCACCAAGGAGCTGCTCGCCTTCAACGACCGCGTGGCCCCCTTCGACGACGCCCTCGTGCGCAAGGCCGTCTACTCCGCGATCGACCGTGAGCAGCTGCTCACCTCGATCTGGGGAGACTACGGCACGCTCATCGGCTCGATGGTCCCCCCGACCGACCCGTGGTACGTCGACCTGACCGACGTGAACCCGTACGACCCCGAGCTGTCTCGCGAGCTTCTGGATGCCGCCGGCTACGCCGACGGGTTCACCTTCACCCTGGACACGCCGAGCTACGACCCGCACCCGGTTGTGGCCGAGTTCCTGCAGGCGCAGCTGGCCGAGGTCGGCATCACCGTCGAGATCAACACGATCAGCGCCGACGAGTGGTACACCAAGGTCTTCGCCGAGCGTGACTTCGAAGCCACCCTGCAGGAGCACGTCAACGACCGCGACGTCGTCTGGTACGGCAACCCCGACTTCTACTGGGGCTACGACAACGCCGACGTGCAGCAGTGGGTCGCCGAGGCCGAGCAGGCCGAGACGGTCGAGCAGCAGACCGAGCTGCTCACGCAGGTCAACGAGCAGATCGCCGAAGACGCCGCGAGCGTGTGGCTGTACCTGTACCCGCAGATCGTCGTCGCCGACAGCGACCTGTCGGGCTACCCCGTCAACGGCCTGAACTCGCAGTTCTTCGTCTACGACATCGTCAAGAACTGACCCGCCGCCGGTGCCGGGCGCACGCGCCCCGGCACCGGCGCATCCTCCCCTCATGCTCATCTACCTGCTGCGCCGTTCCGCCCTGCTCGTACTCTCGCTCGCGGTGGCGATGGTCGTCATCTTCGTGCTGCTGCGCCTGCTGCCCGGCGACCCCGCGAACGCGCTGCTGTCGGTGGACGCGACTCCGGAGCAGATCGCGGCGGCACGCGCGCAGGTCGGCTCCGACCAGCCGGTGTGGCAGCAGTTCGCCACGTGGTCGGCGCAGCTGCTGCGGGGCGACCTCGGGGAGTCGTTCATCAGCTCGCGCGAGGTCGGCCCCGAGATCTCCGCGCGGCTGGGGGTGACCATCCCGCTGACGCTGCTGTCGTTCGCCCTCGCCCTCGTGCTCTCCCTGGTGATCGGCGTCACCGCGGCGATGAAGGCCGACCGGTGGTACGGCATCGCCCTGTCGGGCTTCTCGCAGCTCGGCGTGGCCGTGCCGGTGTTCTGGGTGGGCGTCATCCTCGTGTGGATCTTCGCGCTGCAGCTCGGGATGCTCCCCTCCGGCGGCTTCCCCCGCGACGACTGGGAGGACCCGGCCGACGCCCTCCGCTCCCTCGCCCTGCCCGTGATCACGATCGCGTTCGTCATGAGCGCGTCGCTGTCGCGCTACGTGCGCTCGGCGACGGTCGACGTGCTGGGCAGCGACTACCTGCGCACCGCCCGCGCCGGCGGGGCGAGCATGCGCGAGGCGCTGCTCCGGCATGGTGTGCGCAACGGCGCCGTGCCCGTGATCGCCGTGCTCGGCATCGAGCTGTCCACGACACTGCTGGGCGCCGTCGTCGTGGAGAGCGTGTTCACCCTTCCGGGGCTCGGGAACATGCTGCTGACCGGTATCGAGCAGCACGATTTCGCCAACATCCAAGGCGTGCTCGTGGTCAGCACGCTGTTCGTCGTGCTGGTCGGCTTCGCCGCCGACATCGCTCAGCGCCTCATCGATCCGCGTCTGCGTACGAGCATCTCGGGGAACCTGCGATGACCGCGCCCGTGCAGACCGCTTCCGGACCGGCCTCCACCGCGCCGCGAGCCGCTGCCGCGCGCCCGCCGCGGCGCCGGCGCGCGACCCTCGTCATCGGCCTCGTCCTCACGGCGACGGTCGTCGTGGTCGCCCTCGTGTCGCTCGTGTGGCTGCCCTATCCCCTCACCGACATCAGCGGCGGACGCCTGAGCGCTCCCAGCCCCGCGCATCCGCTCGGCACCGATCGCCTCGGCCGCGACCTGCTGTCGCAGCTGATGGTCGGCGCCCGCATCGCCCTGGCCGTCGGGGCCGGCGCCGTTGCGATCGCCGCCGTCCTCGGCACCGCGATCGGCCTCGCCGCCGCCTTCGCGCGGCCGTGGCTCGATGACACCCTCTCGGCCGGGCTCGACGTCGTGATCGCCTTCCCGGTGCTGCTGCTGGCGATGCTCGTCGTCGCCGTGCAGGGTCCGTCGCTCGGCTCCGCGATCCTCGCGATCGGCCTCGCGATGTCGGCGGTGATCGCTCGCCTCACGCGCATCCTTTCGCGCCGCGTGCTGCAGGAGCAGTTCGTGACGGCCGCGCGCACGAGCGGCACGCGAACCGCCGGAATCGTGTGGCACCACATCCTGCCGAACATCGCGCCCACCCTCGCGGTGAGCCTCGCGCTGCAGTTCGGCGTGGCGGTGCTCGCCGAGGCGAGCCTGTCGTACCTCGGCCTGGGGGCACCTCCGCCGAACGCGTCGTGGGGCCGGATGCTGCAGGAGGCGCAGGGCACCGTGCTCACCGCCCCGGTCGGGGCCATCGCGCCCGGCGTCGCGGTGATCGTGCTCGTGCTCGGGGTCAACTTCCTCGCCGACGGCCTGCGCGATGTCGCCGATCCGACGAGACGGAGGGGCCGATGACCCTCCTCGATGTCTCGCACCTCGCGCTCCGCGCCGGCGACACGACCCTCGTCGACGACGCGACCTTCGCCCTCGGCGCCGGCGAGCGCGTCGGCCTGGTCGGCGAGTCCGGCTCGGGCAAGTCGATGACCGCTCTAGCCGTCCTCGGCCTCCTTCCCGATACCGTCGTCGCGACCGGATCCGCCCGGCTCGACGGACACGAGATCGTCGGATCGACGGATGCCGCAACGCGCCGCCTGCGCGGCCCCGTCGCCGGGATCGTCTTCCAGGAGCCGCTGTCCGCCCTCGACCCGCTCATGCGCGTGGGTCGACAGATCGCCGAGCCGCTCCGCCGTCACCGCGGACTGCGCGGTGCCGACCTGCGCGAGGCCGTCTCCCGCTCGTTGGCCGACGTCTCACTCGTCGACGCGCGGATCGCGCGGGCCTACCCGCACGAGTTGTCCGGCGGGCAGCGCCAGCGCATCGCGATCGCAATCGCCCTCGCGGCCGACCCGCGTCTGCTGATCGCGGACGAGCCGACCACGGCGCTGGATGTGACGGTGCAGAACGACGTGCTCGCCCTCCTCGAGCGCCTGGTCGCCGAGCGCGACATGGCCCTGCTGTTCATCAGCCACGACCTCGCCGTCGTCTCGCGCATGGTCGATCGCGCCCTCGTGCTGCAGCACGGACGCGTGGTCGAGGAAGGCGCCGTGAGCCACGTGCTGCGCGACCCGCAGCATCCATACACGCGGGCGCTCGTCGACAGCGCCCGCTATCTCGACGCCGCACTCGATGCGACCCCGGGGGCAGGAGGCGAATCGCCATGACCCTTCTCGCCCTCGAGAACGCGGCGTTCGGCTACGGCGCCACCCCGGTGCTCGACGACGTCTCCCTCTCGGTCGGAGCCGGCGAGGCGGTCGGCCTCGTGGGAGAGTCCGGTGCCGGCAAGTCCACCGCGCTGCGCCTGCTGCTCGGCCTCGACTCACCGGACGCCGGCCGCGTCGTGTTCGACGACGCTTCGCTCGATCGCCGCGACCGTCGGCTCATGCGTCGTTTCCGTCGCACGGTGCAGCCGGTGTTCCAGGATCCGTACTCGTCCCTCGACCCCCGCCAGCGCATCGACCGCATCGTCGGGGAGCCGCTGCGCTCCCTGCGGATCGCGTCGGGCGACCGTGCGCGCGCATCCGTCGCCGAGGCCCTCGCCTCGGTCGGCCTCGACGCCGACACGATGCGGCGATACCCGCACGAGTTCTCCGGGGGTCAGCGTCAGCGCATCGCGATCGCGCGCGCCCTGGTCTCGCGCCCGCGCGTGCTGCTCGCCGACGAGCCCGTCTCGGCGCTCGACCTCACCACTCGTGTTCAGGTGATCGACCTGCTCGCACACCTGCGCCGCGAGACCGGGCTCGCCCTCGTGCTGGTCTCGCACGACCTCAGCGCCGTCGCCGCCGTCTGCGAGCGCACCGCGGTGCTGCGCGACGGGCGCATCGTGGAGCAGGGAGCGACGGTCGACCTGCTCACCGCGCCGCGCACGGCGTACGCGCGGCAGCTCGTGGCCGCGGTCCCCCGTCTGCCACGCTGACCTCGCGCACCGCGCACCGCGCACCACGCACCACGCGTTTCCCCTGTCACCATCGGTCGCTTCAGCGCGCTGTGGGGGCGTTCGGTGACGAGCGAAGGCGAACTCGCCGCCTCAGCGGCCCCGCGGCGGGATCTGATCCACGCCGTGACGGTTGGGCTTGTCGGGCTCGGCGGCGGTCTCGGGCGAGACACCGGCCTCGCCCTCAGGGGCGCCGCCGTCGGGATACGTCTCCTGGGGAACGTCGTGCTCGCGCTCGTCGCGCGGCGGGAGGTGGTCCTTCGGCTGTGGGAGGTCGTCTTCATCGCTCATGCCGTCACGATCGACGACCTTCCGCTTCGGTGCCAGGGGGTTGCGCGCGCCCAGCTCCCGTGTTTTCCTCGCGCGTCCGGCCAGGTGCTCAGCCGGCATCGGCGCGGGAGCGGGCACGCACCGTGATGATCTGGGCGACGAAGATCACCGCCGCGACCGCCGCGGCGATCACGACCGTGAGCAGATCGCTCTGAACCTTGAAGATCGTGAACGGGACCAGGATCGCCAGGTCGAGGATGATCGTGATCGCCGGCAGCCACGGCTTCGCGTCGATCTCGTCGCGGAGATGACGGATGACGCCCCACTGCACGGCGATGTCCATCGTCAGGTAGAGGAACGCACCCATCGATGCGATCTGCGTGAGATCCAGGAAGGCCGTCGCCACGATCGCGAGGCCGGCGGTGATGAGAAGCGGCTGCCGCGGGATGCGATCGGGCAGCGCGGGCGCCTGCCGCATGTCCTGCAGCATCGCGTACAGGCGCGACACGGAGTACAGGCTCGCGAGCAGACCGGAGAGCGTCGCGACCACGGCGATCGCGACCGTGATGCTCACGCCCCACGCGCCGAACAGCGGCTCGGCAGCCTGTGCGAGCGCGTAGTCGCGCGCATCCACCGCCCCCTCCGCGCCGATGCTCGCATCCACCGACAGCGTGATGAGCAGGTAGAGCACGGTGCAGATGAGGATCGACAGCACGATCGAGCGGCCGAGGTTCCTGCTCGGGTCGCGGATGTCATCGCCCTGGTTCGTGATCGTGGTGAACCCCTTGTAGGCGAGCACGCACAGCGTCGACCCGGCCAGCAGGCCCCACAGGCCTGATGACTCGCCCGAGCCCCCGCTCGAGAAGAGGCCGCCGGACGCGGCGGCGCCGATGAGCCCGGCGACGGCGAGCACCCCGATGCCGAGGATCTTCAGCACCGCCGTGGTGGTCGCCGACCCCTCGACGAAGCGGTTGCCGACGAGGTTCACGATCGTCGCGGCGACGATCGCGGCGATCCCGAGCACGGGCACGAGGACGGGGGAGTCCTGCAGCCCGAACGGACGCAGCAGATAGGTGCCGAAGGTGCGCGCCAGCAGGCTCTCGGCCACCACCATCGAGACGTACATGAACAGCGAGAACGACCCGGCGATCACGCCCGGGCCGTACGCGCCCTTGAGCAGCATCGCGATCCCGCCCGACGACGGGTTGACGCTCGAGTACCGGATGTAGGAGTACGAGCTGACGCCGGCGACGACCGCGCCGATGAGGAACGCCAGCGGGAACCACGGACCGACGATGCCCGCCACCTGTCCGACGAGGGCGAAGATCCCCGCGCCGATCATCACGCCGGTTCCGAGGGAGATCGATCCGACCAGCGAGATCTTCTTCGTGTCCGCTGCCATGGATTCCTCTCGCGTCGGGTGCCGTGCACGCGGAACTCATGCCGCGCCGCCGGCCACGCTAACGTGCGGGAGGCGGTCGGGCGGACCCCCTTGCGCGCAGTCAGGCACCGCGTGCTACAGAAAGGGGGCGCGGTGGCGGCGCCGGTCTGGCAGGGTGTGAGCGGGTGCGCAACGAGCGCGCCCTTCTCATGAGGGGGTTTCATGGAAGTCGCCGGACTCGTCGGCATTCTCATCATCGTCGGGATCGCGGTCGTCGCGGTCATCATCGTCGGCCTCATCCTGCTGCTGTTCGCACGCAGCTGGATCAAGGTCGCCCGTGCCGACGAGGCGCTGGTCATCTCGGGTCGCAAACAGAAGGTGCAGAGCACCGTGCTGGATGCCGACGGCTCCAGCCGCTCCGAACTCTCGGAGTCGCCGGTGACGGTCATCGTCAACGGCAAGTCGCTCGTGAACCCGATCACGCAGCGGCACGAGATCATCTCGCTGCGATCGCGGCAGGTGATGCTCAACGCCGAGGCGCAGTCGCTCGACAATGTCACGTTGAACGTCGACGGCGTGGCGATCGTGAAGATCGGCTCGGATCCCTTGTTCGTGCGGCGGGCCGCCGAGCGCTTCGCCTCGCAGGACGCCGCGATCGAGCAGTTCACGACCGAGCAGCTCGAGGGAGCACTCCGCGGCATCGTCGCGACGCTGTCGGTGGTCGAGCTCATGCGCGAGCGCAAGAAGTTCTCGGATCAGATCGCCGCCGACGTCTCGCACGAGCTGGCCGAGCAGGGTCTCATCCTCGACTCGTTCCAGATCAAGGGCATCACGGACTCCGTCGGCTACATCCAGTCACTGGGCTCACCGGAGATCCAGGCCAAGCGTCAGGCCGCCGAGATCGCCCAGACCAACGCCGACCGCGCGATCAACCAGAAGAACATCGCCAACGACGAAGCGAACCTCATCGAGCAGACCGCGCTCGACACCAACACCGCCAACGCGGCGGCAGGTGTCGGTCGCGCCCGCGCCGAGGCGGAGCAGGCCGAGCAGCTGGCGCGCGCGAAGGCCGAGCAGGCGGTGCTGCAGCAGCAGGCCGAGAACAAGCAGGCCCAGCTCGACGCCGACGTCAAGCGCGTCGCCGATGCGCAGCGCTACGAGGCGGAGACCCGCGCACAGGCCGACCTCTACACGCGCGAGCGCTCGGCCGAGGCCGCCGCGATCGAGCAGGTCAAGCAGGCCGAGGCGCGCACGCGCATCGCCGAGCAGCAGGCGGAAGCCGACAAGGCACGCGCCGCCGGTGAAGCAGCGGCCGCCGAGGCGAAGGCCGCCGGTGAGGCCGGCGCGCTGCGCGCCCGCGCCGATGCCGAGGCCGAGGCGCGTCGCCTCACCTCGCAGGCCGAGGCCGGAGCGATCCGTGCCGAGGGTGAAGCCCGTGCCGCGGCCGTCCAGGCCGAGGCGGAGGCCATCGCGTCGAATCAGGAGGCCTTCCTGTCGCAGCGCGTGCTCGAGGTGCTGCCGGCCATCATGACCGAGTTCGCCAAGGGCTACGCCGCGATCGGCAACGTCTCGATCATCGGCGGCTCCGGCGACGACGGCGCATCAAGCGTCATCGGCGGCGACAGCGCAAAGGCGATGCGATCCGTCTTCGACAGCGTCGAGGCGGCCACCGGCATCGACCTCGCCGCGCTCATCCAGGGCCAGACCTTCGGCCGCGGCGTCGGCGAGGGCCTCGCCGAGGCGACGAGCCGCGAGCAGGCCGCACCCACCCGCACGAAGCCCGCGGACGCCGGCGCCGAATGACCCTGGCCGGTGACCCCGGCCTGTGACCCCGAGGTCGGAGAATCGGCCCGATGTCGGAGGATTCCTCGCAGATCCTCCGACATCGGCGCGATTCTCCGACCTTGGCGGGCCGCGAAGCGGATAGCGTGACGCCCATGTCACCCGAACGCGTCTGGACGGTACTGCGCGGCGTGATGGCCGTGGTCATCCTCGCCGCCGTGGTGCGTCAGCTGGCCGCATCCATCGCATCCGCCCTGGAGTACGGCCGCGACCTCGGCGTCACCGTCGCGAACTTCTTCAGCTTCTTCACCATCCTCTCCAACGTGTCGTCGGCGATCGTGCTGACGTGGGCGGTCGTCTGGTTCCTCACGCGCGGGAGGGATGCCGGCGGCGAGCGCCGCCGCGAACCGCGCGCCCTCGCGATCGCCCTCGTGTCGGTGACGACCTACATGGTGATCACCGGCGTCGTCTACAACATCCTGCTGCGCGGCGTGGAGCTGCCGCAGGGGTCCGAACCGGTGCCGTGGTCCAACGAGGTGCTGCACGTGGTCGCTCCGCTGTTCCTGCTCGCCGATGCGTTCGTCGCAGTGCGGCGCCGCCCGCTCGCCTGGCGCGACACCCTGTGGGTGCTCGGGTTTCCGATCGCATGGGTGATCTACACGCTCGTGCGCGGTCCGCTCGTGACAAACCCGACGATCGGCCCGGGGTACTGGTATCCCTACCCGTTCCTCAACCCGAACAACCCCGGCCTCGTGCCGCCCGGATACGCGGGAGTCGCGGTGTACGTCGTCGGGATCGCCGCAGCGATCGTCGTGGTCGCCTACGGCGTCGTATGGGTGGGCCGGCGCCGCGCACGCGTGGATCGGCCGGTGCACGCGGATCGGTAGGGTGGAGGACATGTCGAAGGTCCTCCAGTCCCTGCCCGTCGGCGAGCGCGTCGGCATCGCCTTCTCCGGTGGTCTCGACACCTCCGTGGCCGTCGCGTGGATGCGCGACAAGGGCGCGATCCCCTACACCTACACCGGCGACCTCGGTCAGTACGACGAAGACGACATCGCGTCGATACCGGGCCGCGCCACCGAGTACGGCTCCGAGGCCTCGCGACTGCTCGACTGCAAGACGATGCTCGTCGAGGAGGGCTTCGTCGCGCTCGCGTGCGGGGCGTTCCACATCCGCTCGGGCGGACGCACCTACTTCAACACCACCCCTATCGGCCGCGCGGTGACCGGCACGATGCTCGTGCGGGCGATGAAGGAGGACGGCGTCGACATCTGGGGCGACGGCTCCACCTACAAGGGCAACGACATCGAGCGGTTCTACCGCTACGGTCTGCTCGCCAACCCCGCGCTGCGCATCTACAAGCCGTGGCTGGATGCCGACTTCGTCACCGAGCTCGGCGGCCGCCAGGAGATGAGCGAATGGCTCGTCGAGCACGGCTTCCCGTACCGCGACTCCGCCGAGAAGGCCTACTCCACCGACGCGAACATCTGGGGCGCCACCCACGAGGCGAAGACCCTCGAGCACCTGAACGTGTCGCTCGAGATCGTCGAGCCGATCATGGGCGTGAAGTTCTGGGATCCGTCGGTGCAGATCGACACCGAGGAGGTCACGATCGCTTTCGACGCGGGCCGCCCGGTCGCCATCAACGGCGTCGAGTACTCCGACCCGGTCGACCTCGTGCGGGAGGCGAACACCATCGGCGGCCGCCACGGCCTCGGCATGAGCGACCAGATCGAGAACCGCATCATCGAGGCGAAGTCGCGCGGCATCTACGAGGCGCCGGGTATGGCGCTGCTGTTCATCGCGTACGAGCGCCTGGTCAACGGCATCCTCAACGAAGACACCCTGGCGACCTATCACGAGCAGGGCCGTCGGCTCGGGCGTCTGATGTACGAAGGACGCTGGCTCGAGCCGCAGTCGTTCATGCTGCGCGAGTCGATCCAGAAGTGGGTCGGGTCGGCGATCACCGGCTCCGTCACCCTGCGTCTGCGCCGCGGCGAGGACTACACCATTCTCGACACGTCGTCTCCGATGCTCTCGTACGCCGCCGAGAAGCTGTCGATGGAGCGCGTCGGGGATGCCGCTTTCGGCCCGACCGATCGCATCGGCCAGCTCACCATGCGCAACCTCGACATCGCCGACTCGCGCTTCCGTCTCGAGCACTACGCCGCCGCCGGGTTCATCGGCGGCGCGACCGGAGAGCTGGTCGGCGAGCTGGAGAAGGGCGGCGCGCAGGAGATCACGGAGCACGCCGTCGACTACGACGCCGACCGCGAGGAGCTCGCCGAGGCCGTCGACGAGGCCAACGAGGCCGCGTCGTTCGATTTCGGCGCCGACTGACGCCCGCATCGTCCGACTGATCCGCCCCGCGACGTCGGACTGCTCCACCTGCGACGTCGGAGATTCGGCCCGATGTCGGAGGTTTTCGGCCGAATCCTCCGACATCCGCGTGATTCTCCGACATGCGTGCGGGTGTGATGCCCGCATGGGCCCGGGCCGGGGATGGCGCTCGGGCCAGGGGCGGCGCTCGGGTGGATGCCGCTCGCGCGGGTCAGCCGCCGGCGCCGGGGGGCGTCTGGGTCGACCCGCCGAGCTCGTCGACGATCAGGCCGGGCTCGTCGACGGTCCCGTTGCGATAGGCCTGCCGGCCGATGACGTGGGCCGACAGCGGAGACGTGGCCATCTGGATGAGCACGACCGGCAGCAGGAAGGCCACGACGGGCCACGAGCGCAGCGACAGCGCGACGGCGATGCAGATGAGGATGAGGCCCAGCACCTGCGGCTTGGTCGCCGCGTGGAGGCGGGAGGGCACATCCTTCAGCCGCAGCAGGCCGATCGCGGCCGTCAGGCACAGCCCGGCGCCGACGAGGATGAGCACGAGCGCGACGACGTCGATCCAGCCGTCGGCGGGGTAAGCCGATCCCACCGTCTCGGCGGCAACGGCGAAGGGCAGCGACGTCGTCATCGTTCCACGTTGTCCCTTCTCGCGACGAAGCGGGCGACCGAGATCGACCCGAACACCCCGACCGCGGCGATGATGAGCATGACCGGCAGCGAGCGCGTGTGGCCGTTGAGCGCCATCTCGGCGCCGAGCACGCACAGGATCTCGGTGAGCAGCACGTCGGATGCGACGACACGGTCGAGGATCGACGGGCCGACCACGATGCGCCACAGCGCCAGCAGCGCAGCGGCGGTGAAGACGGCGTAGATCGCGAACAGCAGGATGTCGGTCATCGTCCCTCCCGGTTCCGGGCCGGGCGGGCCGCCTCCGCGGCCGTGCGCTCGGCCTCGCGGATCTGCTCGACCTGGGCGCGCGATCCGACGGCGCGGACGATGCGCCGCTCCCACACCAGCACGTGCTCGCGCTGGTGCTCGACGTCGGCGAGGTTGTGCACGCCGAGCACGTGCAGATACATCACGCGTCTGTCGCGGTCGATGTCGATCACGAGCGATCCCGGGATGAGCGAGGCCGTGATCGCGGTGTGCGTCATGATGAGGTCGTCGGCCACGACCGAGGGCACGGCGATGATCGCCGACCGGGGCACCGGCCGAGGCGAGATCACCTGCCACGCCACGGTGAGCGAGCCGCGCACCAGGGCGGCGAGGAACGTGACGATGAAGATCGCGCCGTACCAGAGGTTGACCCGGCCCGACAGCTCGACAGCCGGCAGCCGGAAGACGCGCGTCACCAGCAGTGCCGCGACGAGGCCGGTGAGGAACGCCAGGAGCGTGAACTGCCCCCACAGCAGCATCCAGACTGCGACCAGCCACAGCAGGAACGGCAGCTGACGCCAGGCCCGCGCCAGGGCGCCACGGCGGGCCGTGCGTCGATCCACGGGTGTCGAGGTCATGACTCCGACTCCTGCTCGTCCTGCTCGAGCTGCACGAGCGTCATCGGCTCGAGGAGGGCCGATCCGATCCGCGTGCAGACGTCGTAGATGGGCCCGGCGAACACCGTCAGCGCGACGGTGATGGCCACCATGCCCGTCGTCGAGGCGGTCATGATGCGCGGGATGACGCGTCGCTCGGTCTGCACGGACGCCTCCGGGGCGGCATCCAGGTACGAGATGCGCGCTTCGGTCTCGGCCGAGTCGTCCTCTTCCCGCCAGAACGACAGGTTCCACGCCCGCATGAGGGCGTAGAGGGTGAGCAGGCTGGTGACGATGCCGCCGACCATCATCACCATCATGATCGGGGTCCCCACCTCGGCGGCGGCGTCGAAGAGCGCGAACTTGCCGATGAATCCGGAGAACGGCGGAAGGCCGCCGAGGTTGATGGCCGGGATGAAGTAGAGCGCCGCGATCAGGGGCGCGCCGCGCATGAGGCCCTTCACGCGCAGGATCGAGGTCGACCCCGCCTGCCGCTCGACGAGGCCGACGGCGAGGAACAGCGTGGTCTGCACCACGATGTGGTGGACCATGTAGTAGATCGTCGCGCCGATCGACAGCGGTGTCGCGATCGCGAGTCCGAACACCATGTATCCGATGTGGCTGACGAGCGTGAACGACAGGATGCGCTTCAGCTCGGCCTGGGCGAGGGCGCCGAGGATGCCGACGATCATCGTCGCCAGCGCCGCGATCAGCAGCAGCAGGTTGAGGTCGTTGTCGAGGAACAGCTGCGACTCGGTGCGGATCATCGCGTAGACGCCGACCTTGGTGAGGAGCCCGGCGAACACCGCCGTCACCGGGGCGGGAGCGGTCGGGTACGAGTCGGGGAGCCAGAACGACAGGGGGAAGACAGCGGCCTTGATCGCGAAGGCGAGGAGCAGGAGCAGGTGGAGCACCGTCTGCGTCTCCTGAGGCAGCTCCCCCATCCGCTCGGCGATCTGCACCATGTTCACGGTGCCGAGCGCGCCGTAGATCATCGCGATCGCGGAGAGGAAGAGGATGGAGGACACCAGCGACACGACGATGTAGACGACGCCGGTGCGGATGCGGGATTCCGTGCTGCCCAGCGTGATCAGCACGTACGAGGCCACCAGCAGGATCTCGAAGCTGACGTAGAGGTTGAACAGGTCACCTGCGATGAACGCGTTGAAGATGCCCGCGGCGAGGATCAGGTACGACGGGTGGAAGATCGACACCGGGGTGTCGTCGTCGCCGTCCGCCGCGCCCTGACCGACCGAGAAGAGCAGAACGGCCAGCAGCACGATGCTCGAGACGACGATGAGCAGCGCCGACAGCCGGTCGACGTAGAGCACGATCCCGAAGGGGATGGGCCAGCCGCCCACCGAGACCGCGAGCGGGTTGCCGCCGATGTCGACGACGACCAGCAGCACCGCCGCGATCGCACACACCACCGTGAGCGTGACGACCGAGACCCCCACCTGCACGCGGCGATGCTTTCCCGCGATGAGCGCGATCGCCGCGCCGAGCAGTGGCAGCGTGACCAGGAGCGGAACGAGGGCGATCATGCGCCGTCCTCGCTCTCGGATGCCCGCGAGGGGTCGGCGGGGCCGCGCCGCGGGCGATCGACGGGGGCGTCGTCGCGCACGCCCGGGAAGTCGCGGCTGTGCACGACGCGGATGGGTGAGGTCGCGGTGCCGATGAAGTCGGTCGTGGCGTCGTCGTCTTCGAGCTCGGTCTCGTCGTCCATGACCTCTTCGGCCTCGGCGTCGCGGGCCCGCACGGCGAGGTCGGCCTCGTCGTCCTGCACCGTGTCGGCCTGCCCGAGCTGCCAGGAGCGGTAGATGAGGGCGAGCAGGAAGGCCGAGATCGCGAACGTGATGACGATGGCCGTCAGCGTGAGGGCTTGCGGGAGGGGATCCGACATCTGGTCGGCCTCGCCCGCGCCGTAGAACGGGGCGATCCCGGGCTGGCCGATGACGATCAGCAGCAGGAGATTCGCCGCGTTGCCCAGCAGCAGGAAGCCGATGAGCACACGGGTGAGGCTGCGCTCGAGCATCGCGTAGACGCCACAGGCGAAGAGCACGGCCATGATGACGATGAGGACGAGCGAGACGGTCACCGGACGCTCACCGCCTCGCTGCGCTGGGCGGTGGCCTGCCGGTCGACCTCGGCGCCGAGGCTGCGGAGCACATCGAGCACGAGTCCGACGACGACGAGATAGACCCCCACGTCGAACAGTGTCGACGTGACGAACTCGACGTGACCGAGCAGTTCGGTCTCGGCCTCGATGAACCAGCGGGTGAGCGGCGGCGCGCTGAACACCAGGGGCAGGATGGCGCACCCGACCGCGATGGTCATGCCGATGCCCAGCAGGCGTCCGGCGTCGGTCGGAGCGGCGGCGCCGAGTTCGTACCGTCCTCCCGCGACGTATCGCATGACGAGGGCCATGCCCGCGACGAGCCCGCCGGCGAAGCCGCCGCCGGGCAGGTTGTGCCCCGCGAAGAGCAGGTACAGCGACACGATGATGATCGTGTGGAAGAGGATGCGGACGACGACCTCGAGCATCATCGAGCGGTTCTCCGCCCGCACGCGCGTGCCGCCGAGCAGCCAGGCCAGGCGGCGGCCCTCGGAGCTGTCGGTGCGGGGCTTCACGCCCTCGTCCGTCTCGATGAGGGGCTGACGCCGCGCGTCCAAGCGCGGCAGCGGCTCGGTGAACTCCGACAGCGTGTCGGAGCGGTGGGTGACGAAGACGAGCGAGGCGACACCTGTCGCCGCGAGAACGAGCACCGTGAGTTCGCCCATGGTGTCCCACCCGCGGATATCGACCAGCGCCACGTTGACGACGTTGCGACCGTGCCCGATGTCATAGGCGAGGTCGGGCCACTCGCGCGAGATCGGGTCGGCCACGCGCGACGCTGTCGCGACGATCGCGATCGCGGCCATCGTCACGCCCACCCCGGCGGCGAGCACAGCGCGCGCGATCGGCCGGACCGAGGCGTTGTGCTGCCCCAGACGCGAGGGGATGCGGCGCAGCACGAGCGCGAAGGCGACGAGGGTGACCGTCTCGACGAGGATCTGCGTGAGGGCGAGGTCGGGCGCACCGCTCGAGGCGAACAGGAGCGCCATGCCGAAGCCGGTGACCGATACGAGCGCGACGCCGGTGAAGCGTTTGCGGGCACGGACCGCGATCAGCCCCGCGATGATCATGATGGGCGCGACGAGCAGCTGCACGGGGGTCTGGAACGCGTCGAGCTCCGCCTGCCACTCCGATCCGGCGAACAGCGCCACCGCCTCACCGACCACCAGTACGACGAAGATGGTGCCGACGTAGATCGGGAGCGAGCCCCGCTGCGTGAGGCTCGTGACCTCCACCGAGAGCCGTGCCACGCCGCGGAGCGCGGCGTTGTAGACATCCGGCGCGCTGAACGGCAGCATCCGCGAACCCCAGGGTCGGCGCTTCGTGCTCCAGAACACCGGGGCGCCGAGGGCGAGCGTGCCGAGCGAGAGGAACAGCGCCGGCTCGAGCCCGTGCCACAGTTCGAGATGGTAGGTCTCCTCGGGGGCGGTGAGACCCGGGGCGGCCGCCGGCGCGGTGTCGGCGTAGGGGGCGAGCACGGCGTCGAGGAGGGGGGAGGCGAACCCCGCGACCACGGTGAGCACGGCCAGCACGACCGGCACGGCGACGAAGCCGATCGGCGGGCGGGGCCACTCGACGGGCGTGAGCGCGTCGCCCTCGGCGTCGCGCTTGGTCCAGAACGCTCCCCAGATGAAGCGGATGCCGTAGGCGACCGTGAACACCGAGCCGAGTGTGACGCCGGCCAGCGCGATGATCGCGAAGGGGGCGCCCTGCAGGGCATCGTTCAGCAGCGCAGTCAGCGCGGCCTCCTTGGCGACGAAGCCGAGGGTCGGGATGACGCCGGCCATCGAGGCGATCGTGACGATGCTGACCGTCGCGAGCACGGGCGTCTGACGTCCGAGTCCGCTGATCTCGCGGATGTCGCGGGTGGACAGCTGGTGGTCGATGATGCCGACGACCAGGAACAGCGCCGACTTGAACAGCGCGTGCGCGAGCAGCAGGGCGAGACCGGCGAGGATCGCGTCGCGCGTGCCGTATCCGAGGACGACGGTGAGGAAGCCGAGCTGACTGACGGTTCCGAAGGCGAGGATGCGCTTGAGGTCGGTCTCGCGGAGCGCCTGGAATCCGCCGAGGAGCATCGTGAAGACGCCGAGTCCGATGACGATCGGCTGCCAGACGGGTGAGAACGCGAACACGGGTGCGAAGCGGGCGATGAGATAGATGCCCGCCTTCACCATCGCCGCGGCGTGGAGATACGCGCTGACGGGCGTGGGGGCGGCCATCGCGCCCGGCAGCCAGAAGTGGAAGGGGAAGATCGCGGACTTCGACAGGGCGCCCACGAGGAGCATGACGACCGCGGCGTCGACGATCGGCCCCGTCGGGGCCTCGGAGAGGATGGTCGAGATGCTCGAGGTGCCGGCGTCGACCACGAGCAGCACGACGCCGATCAGCATCACCAGACCGCCCAGCGTGGTCACGAGCAGCGCCTGCAGGGCGGCGCGACGGCTGGACGCGCGCCGGTTGTAGTACCCGATCAGCAGGTACGACAGCACGCTCGTGACCTCCCACAGCATCACGAGCACCACGAGATCGTCCGTGAGGACGAGCCCGTACATCGCCCCGGCGAAGGCGAGGAACACGGCGCTGAACTGCCCGAGCCCGGAACCGCCGTCGGCGAAGTACCACCGGCAGTAGACCAGCACGAGAGCACCGATGCCGGTGACGACGAGGGTCATCAGCCACGACAGCGTGTCCATGCGCATCGACAGGTCGACGCCGAGCGGCGGGATCCACGCGACGGATTCGAACGGGATCTCTCCCGACATGACCGGCACTGTCTGCGCGGCGGCCTGCACGAACGCGGCGGTCGGGAGCAGCGCGGCGATGAGGAACGCGCGCGCCCCGAGGCGGTGTACCAGCCACGGCATCACCAGCGGGACGACGGCGAACGCGGCAAGGAGGACCAGCATGGCGGCCTCCTCGAAAGTCGTCAGCCGGGAACGGTGATCACCGTCGGCTCGGGCGATAGGGGGTCTGTACGTCCACTCTACCGGGAGGGGAGGCGCGCGTGGCCTCGTCGAGCTGCCGACGTCGCGCGCCCGTCGACCAGCTCAATCCCGGAACGCCGCCGGCTCGGCCGTAGTATTCCCGACGCGGAATTCGCACGTGAACGTGATCGTCGGCGGCGATGCGTCCTCGAGCATCGCGGCGACCGCGCGACCGGCGGCACGGCCCTTCTCCAGCGCAGGCTGCACGAGTGTCGTGAGCTCATGGGGTGCGAGACCGTCCACGGCGACGCCGTCGAACCCCGTCACGCTGACGTCGAAGGGCACCCGGAGCCCCAGGTCTTCGGCCGCCCGTACCGCCCCGGCGGCGAGCAGGTCGCTCTGAGCGATGATGGCCGTGGGGCGGCGATCGATGGGTACGTTCAGGATGTCGCGGGCGGCATGGAAGCCCTCGTCCATCGAGCTGGCCCCCGCGGCGTACACCGACGCGTCGGGGAACACATCCCGCGCGCCGGCGAGGCGGTCGCGCGTGACGTCGACCTCGACCGGCTCGTCGGCGGCCACCCATCCGCGCGGACGCTGAGACCGCGTGGGAAGCGAGAGCACCACGACGCGGCGGTGACCGAGCGAGCGCAGGTGACTGGCGGCCTGGCGCTGCGCGTCGCGGTTGTCGAGCATGATGCGCGGCACGCTCTCGCCCGCGTCGCCCTCGATCACGACCACGGGGAGGCCGCGGGCGGTCACGGTCGCAAGCGATTCGCGCAGCATCCCGCTGCAGCCGATCAGCACGGCGGCATCGATCGGCGCCGTCGTCAGCGACGGGCCGGCGCCGGAGGGATCGTGGTCGCGGAGCAGCAGCAGGCCCGCGCCGAGGGGCGCGACCTCGTCGGTGAGCCCATCCATCATGAGGGTCTTCACCGGGTCGAGGAAGGCAGTGCCGAGGTGCTCCTCGAACACCACCGCGACGATGCCGCTGCGCCCGCGCCGCAGGGAGGCCGCGCGGGGGTCGGGTCCGGCGTAGCCGAGGCGGGCTGCGGCGGAGCGCACCTTCGCCCGCGTCGCCTCGGTGACCGGGGTCTTGCCACTGAAGACGACGGAAGCGGTCGACGGCGAGACGCCCGCCTCGCGGGCGACGTCGGCGATCGTGGCTCTGCGCGCGCTCATCCTGCGTCGATCGTAGCGCTCGGCCTCTCCCGTCTCGAATCGTTTCGATGCGAATCGTTTCACCGGTACCATGAACGTCATGGATCTGCCCCTGACCCGCGCGCAGTACGTGCGCTGGCGCACCGCCGTCTTCGCGATCTTCCTCGCGAGCGGACTGAGCATCGCGACGTGGGCGTCGCGCGTCCCGGACATCAAGATCGCGCTCGGGATCGAGAACAGCCAGATCGGTCTGCTGCTGCTCGGAATGGGCGTCGCATCGATCGTCGGGCTGTCCCTGGCATCCGTGATCATCGCCCGCTTCGGCACCCGTCGCGGCATGTTCGGCGCGATGCTCGTCTTCGCCGCCGGCGTCGTCTTCATCGGCCTCGGCACCGACGTCTGGGGATCCTTCCCCGTGGTCATCATCGGGCTCGCACTCTTCGGCTTCGGCAACGGCGCCGTCGACGTCATGATGAACGTCGAGGGAGCCGCGATCGAGACCCAGTCCGGCAAGACGATCCTGCCGCTGTTCCACGCGTTCTTCTCCTTCGGCACCGTGATCGGCGCGGGACTCGGGGCGCTGGCCGCGGGCCTCGACGTGACCGTCGCCGTGCATGCCGCCGTGATCGCGGCGATCGTGGTCGTCATCGCTGCAGCATCGTTCGCCAACGTGCCGCGGCGCGAGGTCGCGGGCGATCCCGCCGTCGACGACCGGCCCGGCTGGCGGGCGCGGCTCGCCCTGTCCCTGTCGGCGTGGCGCGAGCCGCGCACCTACGCACTGGGCGTGATCATGCTCGGGATGTCGTTCGCCGAGGGCGGCGCGAACGACTGGCTGGCCCTCGGCGTCAGCGAGGAGCACGGCGGCGGCGCCACGCTCGGGGCCGCCGCGCTGGCGGTCTTCTCCGTCTCCATGACCGTCGTGCGCGTGTTTGGCGGCCCGCTTGTGGATCGCTTCGGCCGGGTGGCGACCCTGCGCGTGCTCTCGGCGACGGCCGCCGTCGGCATTCTGCTGTTCATCCTCGCCCCGAGCCTGCCCCTCGTCTTCGTCGGCGCGGCGCTGTGGGGTCTGGGCGCCTCGCTCGGGTTCCCGCTCGGGATGTCCGCCGCCGCCGACGACCCCGCCAAGGCCGCGGCCCGCGTGAGTGCGGCGGCGACGATCGGCTACGTGGCGTTCCTCGCCGGTCCGCCGGCGCTCGGATTCATCAGCGACCACATCGGACTGCTGAACACGCTGTTCATCCTGGTCGCGCTCGTGGTCGCCTCGGGTCTCGCGTCCGGTGCCGCCCGTCCCATCGCCGGCGCCACCGTCGGAGCAGGCCACCCGCATGAGGGTGCGGGTCGGGTTTAGGCTCGTCGGGTGCGTCTTGTCATCGCCCGCTGCTCGGTCGACTACACCGGGCGCCTCACCGCCCACCTGCCCCTCGCGACGCGCCTGCTCGTCCACAAGGGCGACGGCAGCCTCCTGGTGCACTCCGACGGCGGCTCGTACAAGCCGCTCAACTGGATGAGCCCCCCGTGCCGTCTCGAGGTCGAGGAGCCCGACGAGGAGTCCGCGCGCGCCGGCGTTCTCGAGCACTGGCGGGTCACGCACGCCAAGAGCGGTGACGCCCTGCTCGTGCGGATCTACGAGGTGCTGCACGACACCTCGCACGAGCTCGGTCTCGACCCGGGCCTGCAGAAGGACGGCGTCGAGGCGGATCTGCAGCGCCTCCTCGCCGAGCAGGTCGACGTGATCGGTGACGACCTGACGCTCGTGCGCCGCGAATTCCCTACCGCGATCGGCCCCGTCGACCTGCTGCTGCGCGACCCCGCAGGCGGCACGATCGCTGTCGAGGTGAAGCGGCGCGGCGACATCGACGGCGTCGAGCAGCTCACGCGATACCTCGAGCTCCTCGGACGCGATCCGCACCTCGCCCCCGTCACCGGCGTGTTCGCCGCGCAGGAGATCAAGCCGCAGGCGAAGGTGCTCGCGACCGACCGCGGCATCCGCTGCGTCACCCTCGACTACGAGGGCATGAAGGGCATCGAGTCGGGCGCACCGCGGCTGTTCTGAGCGGTCCCGCGCGCCGGCTGCCGACGCGAGGCCGCTTCCCGGCCCCGTAGTCTGGGAGCATGGCGACACGCTCCCCCTGGACCTGCATCCTCTGGGATGTCGACGGCACCATCGTGGATGCGTCCGACGGCATCCTGCGTCGCCTCACCGTGGCCCTCGAGCACTTCGGCAAGCCCAAGCCGACCCGCGCCGAGCTGGTGCACTGGATCGGCCCTCCCATGTACGAGTCGTTCCAGACGAACGTCGGCATGAGCCCCGAGCAGGCCACCGAGGCCGTCGCGTTCTACCGCACGCTCGGCAAGGCCGACGGATACACGACCGGCGCGAAGCTCTTCCCGGGGGTCGGTGAGCTGATCCAGGAGGCGCACGCGTGCGGCATCCCGCAGGCGACCGCCAGCTCCAAGCCCGAGAACCAGGTCGCGGCACTCATGGACCACTTCGATCTGGCCCCGTGCTTCACCGCCACGGTCGGGTCCACCCCCGACGAGAAGACGCTCGCCACGAAGGCCGACATCGTCGCCGAGGCGCTGCGGCGGCTCGCGGCGGCCGGTGTCGACACGTCGCGACCGGTGCTCGTCGGCGACCGGCACCACGACGTCGAGGGCGGGGCGGCGCACGACGTGCCCGTGATCTTCGTCGGCTGGGGCTTCAGCTGGCCGCACGAGGCTGAGGGTGCCCAGGCCGCCGTCGACGACGTGGCTCAGCTGCGCGACCTGCTGCTCCTCACCGACGCCGATGGATGACGTCGCAGGCACGGTGATCGGCTGGGTCATCCCGGCTGTTGTGGTCTTCGGCGTCGCGGCGCTGGCGGTCGCCGTGCTGGTGTGGGGAGTGCGCCGCGCACGCCGCTCGCCCGCCGCGCGGAAGCGCGCGGAGGCGGAGCGCCTCGAAGCGGGCGCGGTTCTGGTGCGCCTGGACGACGCGATCGCCGAGCTCGAGCTCGAGGTGGGACTGTCGGGCGCGCTCTACGGCGGTGACGCCCCGGCCTCGCTGCGACGCGCGCGCCTGACGGCGCAGCACACCCGCGACGCGGGTTTCGACCTGTACCGCACGATCTCCCTGCCGGCCGCGACGCCGGTTGAGGTGCGCCGTGGCGCCGCGCGCATCCGCGAGCAGGCCGACAAGGCCGCCACGGCCATCCGCCACGCCCGTTCCGACCACGTCGAGTGGATGGGTCGCCACGTCACCGCGGGCTCTCAGCTGGCCGCCACGCGGCGACGCCTCGACGATCTGCGCGCCTCGATGGGCGACCCCGCCCCGCTCCTGGATCAGCTCGCGGCGAGCTTCGCCGAGGATGAATGGCGCACCGCGTCGGATGCCGCGACCAACGCCGTCACCGAAGCCGCCGAAGCGCAGGTGCGACTCGATGCGGCGGCCGCGGCCGCCGAGGACCCGTCGCGCAACGCCCTGGCCGACATCGCAGCGGCGGAACGCGCGTTGCGCCAGGCCGAGGCCGACGCCCGCGCCTTCGAAGAGTCGTATCGCCTCATCTCGCAGGCCTCGCAGGCCCTCTCGGGCGAGTTCGAGGCCACGCGCACGGCGATGCGGCAGGCGGTGCTGTCGCGAGGATCGCTGCCCCCCGACGACGCCGATCGCCTGGCCGATGAGGTGAGGGCGATCGAGGCGGACCTGAACGCCCTCGAACGGGATGCCGCCCGTCGCCCGACGTGGACGATCGACCGTATCGCCCGGCTGCGCGATCGACTCGACCTCGCGCTGGGCGATGCCCGCACGGCGCAGCAGCGACTCCGTGGCGCGCGCACGGCCCTGCCCGGAACCCTCGCGGCCGCCCGCAACGCGGTGGCGATGGCCGAGGCGGTCGCCACGCACACCCACGGCAGCGCGGACGCGCGATCGCGGCTCCGCTCCGCGCAGCGCGAGCTCGCCAACGCCCGCGCATCCGCCGACCCGGTCGCCGCGCTCGACGCCGCGCGCCGCGCCATGCGCGAGGCCGAGGACGCGAAGGCCCTCGCCGACTACGACCGCCTGCACGGCCACTGATCCGAAGGCCTGATCCGCAGCCACGCGCGCCGCATCCCGCTCGATAGGGTGAGGGCCATGAGTGAGGCCTCGACGAAAACGTCCCGCCCCGTCTTCGCCGTCATCCGGCGCATGCCCGCCACTCTCACCTTCATCGGCGTGATCCTCATCGTCGGCGTGGTGTGGGGCGGACTGTGGTCTCCGTTCGAAGAGAACGACCTGTTCGATGCGGTCGCCTACGGCCTGCCGGCGTTCGCCGAGGGACGATGGTGGACGGTCGTGACGGGCACGTTCTTCGTCAACCAGCCGTGGGTCTACATCTTCACGATCTCGAGCTTCGCCGGCATGGCCTACCTGGAGTACCGCCGCGGATCACGCGTCGCACTCCTCTACTACGCCATCGGGCAGGCCTTCGCGGTGCTCGCGACCGCGCTCGTGCTGTGGCTGGCCGCGATGGCTCCGTGGGAATGGGCGCAGACGCAGGCCGCCGCGCTCGATGTCGGCGCCTCGGGCGGCACGATGGCCTGCATCGCCGCGGCCGTCGGTCTCTTCGTCTCTCCCTGGCGAGTGCGCGCGTGGCTGCTGCTGATCGCGCTGTCCTTCCTCGCGCTGCTCTTCTGGGGCCAGATCGCCGATGTCGAGCATCTGCTCGCCGTGCTGCTCGTGCTGTTCGTCGATCGGTCCCTCACCGTCCAGCGCTCCAGCGTGCGGGAGCAGCGGTTCCTGGCGTTCTTCGGCATGGTCGTCATCGGCGCCGTGCAGGTGGTCGTGCTCCTCGTTCCGACCGACGGGATGTTCGGTCCCACCGAGCCGGCATCCGGCGGCTACCTCGATGCGGCGATCGACGTCGTGATCATCCTCCTGGTCGCCAACGGCATGCGCCGCGGCCGGCGATGGGCGTGGGTGGTGAGCATCGTGCTGGCGTCGCTGAACGTGCTCACCGGCGCCCTGGTCCTCGCCGTCATCATCGTCGCCAGCGAAGCGCAGCTCGAGGCCGTCATCGACGCCGAGACCGAACTCGCGATGACGAGCGCCGTCATGTGGCTGCTGATGCTCGTCTACATCCTGTGGGTGCGTCGCGCGTTCGCGGTTCGCCGGCGCACCGGCCTCGGCACGGCGACCCCACCCACCGTGGCCGAGGTGAAGGACGTGATCCGCACCGACGGCGGCGGCACACTGTCGTGGATGACGACGTGGTCCGACATGTCGTACGCGACGATCGCCGGCGGTGTCGTCGGATTCCAGAACCGCCGCGGTGTCGCCATTGCGCTCGGCGATCCCCTCGGTCCGGAAGCCGGTCGCCCCGATGTGGTGCGGGGCTTCATCGACGCGGCCGAACGCGCGGCGCTCACACCGTGCTTCTTCAGCGCGGGAGAGGCGACGCGCGCCGCGATCCCCGCCGGGTGGCGCTCCCTCGTTGTCGCCGACGACACGATCGTCGATCTTCCTGGTCTGGAGTTCAAGGGCAAGGCGTGGAACTCGGTGCGGTCCTCCCTGAACCGCGCGGGTCGCGAGGAGATGACCTTTCGGATGTCGCGGTACGGCGACGAGGCGTGGGGGGTGCAGCAGCAGATCCGCGCGATCTCGGAGATGTGGGTGGGCGACAAGGGCCTTCCCGAGATGGGCTTCACGCTCGGAACCCTCACCGAGGCCCGGGATCCCGAGGTGCGGCTGGCGCTCGCGCTGTCGCCGAAGGGAGATGTCGACGGGTTCCTGTCCTGGTTGCCGGTGTACGGCCCGGACGGTGTGGTGCGCGGGTGGACCCTCGATCTCATGCGCCGCCGCGAGGGCGGCTTCGGGCCGGTGATGGAGTTCCTGATCGGCTCGTCCGCCAAGCACTTCGCTGAGGAGGGGGCGCAGATCCTGTCGCTGTCGGGAGCACCGCTCGCGCACGAGAATCCCGCCGACGCGGGCCTCATCGCCGACCTCACCGACCGGCTCGCCGAGACGCTGGAGCCGGTCTACGGCTTCCGGTCACTGCACCGCTTCAAGCAGAAGTTCAATCCGCGGTACGAGACCATGTATCTGCTTTACCGCGACGAAGGGGATCTGCCGGCCATCGCCGCCGGGCTCACGAAGGCCTTCCTGCCCGACGCGACGCTGCGTCAGTTCGCCGGCGCGGGCCTGGAGCTCGTGCGCGGCGAGCGCGACTGAAGCCCGGTCCGAGGATACGGACCGGGCTCCGCCGCGAATCCGCGGACGGGCCGCGGATTCAGGTTCAGAGGGGTCGGATGGCCTCAGCCTGGAGACCCTTGGGCCCCTGGGCGATCTCGAACTCGACCCGCTGGTTCTCTTCGAGGGAGCGGTATCCCTTGGACTCGATCGCGGTGTAGTGGGCGAAGACGTCTGCGCCGCCTTCATCGGGAGCGATGAAGCCGAAGCCCTTCTCCGCGTTGAACCACTTGACCGTACCCTGCGTGCTCATGACGTGCCGTTCTTACTGGGTGTCCGCGCACGTTCGGCGCGAATCACGGTACACGCTACTGAACGTGGCCCTCCGGCACACCCCCCGTTTGAGACAGTGACCCAAACGTTGCGAAGGCAGGGTCGCTCTCAGACCCGCGGCCTACACTGGCCGACGACATGTCCGAGTCGCTCCGGCCCTTCGATCCTCGCGGCACCGTCCTCGGTGACGAGGTGTACGCGCGCGTCGGCGAGGCCATCATCGACGGCACCCTCGCACCGGGCGAGCGCCTGCGAGATCACGAACTCGCCCGACGCCTCGGGGTCTCGCGCACCCCCGTGCGCGAGGCGCTTCAGCGCCTGGAGCGCGTGGGCCTGGTCGAGGTCGCGCCGAACCGCTACACCCGCGTGTCGATCCCCTCGCAGAAGAGCCGCGAAGACGTCCGGGAGTTCCTGGTGCTCTCGGCCGCGAACGCCGCGCGATTCGCGATGAAGCGCGGGAGCGACGAGGACATCGCCACCTCCGTCGATCTCGCCGACGTCGTCGTCGAAGCCTCCGCCTCCGACGACTACCCGGCCATCGTGCAGGCGTCGTGGCGCCTGTTCTCACACCTGATGTTCACGGCCGGCAACGTCATGCGATTGAAGGTGATGAAGGAAGCGCAGCTGGCGATTCGCCGATACACCAGCCAATGGCAGCCGTACTTCACCGATGTCGAGGAGCGCACCGCGAAGTACCGCGAGCTGCGCGACGCCCTTCTGGCTCGCGACGGCATCCGCGCCGAGCGCGCGGTTCGCGCCGTCTACGGACTGGACTGACGCGCGACCGCGTGGTCGATGCGGTCGGGGACTAAATTGGTGTCGTGGCTGCACACGTGGAACTCCGCGACCTCGGCGACGACGACCTCGACGCCGTCTTCGAGATGATGCGCACGCCCGATGCGGTCGATATGGCCGCCTTCACCGCGGCCGACCCGAGTGACCGGGAGGCCTTCGACGCCTGGATCGCCCGCGAGCGAGCCGCCGACGGCGTGCAGATGTACGTCGTGACCGAGAACGGCGGCTTCGCCGGGACGGCGGCGCTGTTCACCGTCGACGGCGACCGCGAGGTGACCTTTTGGATCGCGCATCACGCATGGGGACGTGGGGTCGCGAGCGAGGCGCTGCGCCTGCTCATCTCGCGGGAGCCCGAGCGCCCGCTGTTCGCCCGCGCGGCCGCATCCAACACCGCCTCTCTGGCGGTGCTCGCCAAGGCCGGCTTCACCGAGGTGTCGCGCACGATGTCGTTCGCACCTGCCCTCGGACGCGAGGTCGAGGAGATCACGCTCACCCTCGCTCCGGTCCTCGAGTGACCCGCCCGCGACCACAGCGAGAAACCACATTCGGCCCGAGAAACCACGCGTCGCGCGGTGTCTCGCGCGGAAAGGCGTTTCTCGACGGGCCGGGCCGGTCGGGCCGGGGCGGGAACGACGGGAGGCGGGAACGCGAAAACCCCCGGGGAACCGGGGGTTTCTCTGGGTGCGGGTCCTGCAATCCCACTGCAATCGAGAGCGGGCCACAAAGCAACTGGGGTCGCTGCTTCGGCGAACCCGGAAAGAGAACGTGGTGCGCACGCTTGGAGACGCCCCTCGCAAGGGCCCGAAGCGCCTCAGTGCTGAGATAAACGCCCAGATTGTGGCGGATTACCAATCCGGCATGAAAGCGACTGACGTTGCCAGGAAGCACGGCATCAACGAATGGACTGTTCGTCACCGCCTGCGTCGCTCTGGTGTCCCACTGCGCCCGATCTCGATGAACGACGAGGAAGTTGCCCTGACGTTCACGCTGCGCGCCGAAGGGCTCTCTTATGAGCGCATCGCCCAGCGGGTCGGGTTCTCCGAAGGAACCGTCCGGAACGTACTCAAGCGCGGCCGGTGAGCCCGGACATGAAAAGAACCCGCCTCCGCGGGCGGAGGGCTCGATGAGAAGCTCTCTCCGCCCGCAGTCGCGGGCTACTACGTATCCGCTTCGGGATCCGTGATGAGGCCGAGCGCTCTCGCCTCGGAAGCCATTTCTGGTGTTGCCAGGTAGCGGTCGAGACCGTCGATCTGTCGCTGGATCTACTCCGGCGTCACCCCGCCGCCGATACCCACCAGGTCCGGTGACGTCTCGTAAATCGCCAGAATCTCCCGGAACCGGTCACGCTGCTCGTGCAGCGCCTTCGCGACGGGGGCGCTGTGCGGAATCGCGTACGCCATCGCCAGCCCCTATCCGCGAAAGGCCTCGTCGGGCTCGCCGATCGTGCTTCCCGTGGCGTCGAGGGCGTCACCCCGGCTGGCCGCGAGGTCGATCATGCGGTCGAGGCTGTCAACGCCCCTACGGACACCTTCCTGGTCATCGATAAGCTGATGCGGCTCGAGATCAAGCTGGTGTCGATGACTGCCACCATCGCGGGAACACGCTTCTCCTCGGTGATGCCGGCATGAGGCTCCGACTTCGCTTCGAGCGTGATCCAGCGCTCGTCGGCCCAGCACCAGACGGAATCGGCTCTCGCGTCCCCGTCTGGCTTCCAGGCCTCGGCGCCGAGCAGCTCGCCGAGAGTCGAGAGCGCCGGTTCGTACGTCTTGTGCGAAACGGAGGCCAGCCCGGCGTGCGTTTCTGCGACCCTAGCGTCGTGCTTGGTTGTCTTCGTCACCGCCGCGACCAGGACGGAGAACCACTCGACTGCAACCAGGTCAGCGCCCATGCGGCCCCTCTCTGGCTCTTGCGGAAGAGGCAGAGAGGGATCGCATCCACGTGGCGGGCGTTGCCGCGAGGACAGACTGGTTCGCGAGGCTCGCAGCGGCTTTGACGAGTGTCTCGTCGTCGATCGAGCGCCCGGCGACGTTCGTGTAGACGGCGGACCGAAACATGAGCATCGCTCGTTGTCGGCGCGCGGACTGCGCCGTCGCCAACGATTCGGCCGCAGCGAACAGGGATTCCCCCGGCGCCTCGATAGTCCTGCGTCCAGGCGCTTTCGATGGCTTTCAGCTCATGCTCCGTGGAGGCCGCGAGCGCGTCCCAATCGGCGGGTGAAGTCCGAGCGGCCTTTGCACGGTACTCCGCGATAGCGTTCTCCACCTCTCACCACGCCTCGCCCTGCTCGATGAAGATCTGAATGTTCTCTAGGAAGTCCTCTTCGGTCGTGAGCGACTGATCCAGTCCGAACCTGACTTCGGCCTGAAGGTCTGCGTCGAGCGTCGCTTGAACGGAGCCCTGCGCAAGATAGCCCTCATGTCTGCGTCGGCGTGAGATTTTCTCTTGACCCTCGAAGTGGTGGTACTCCACACTCTAAGGAACGTGTCACACGGAGTTCAGGGGGGACTTGACATGCAGACCACAATTGACGATCTCGCGATGATCAGCGAGGCATGGGTGCTCGGCGAACTTGAAGCAGAGTTCGCGTCGCCGATCCCGCGTATCGACACAATTGATGCGACTGCCATCGAGATGCCATCGATGGCCTCCGCCCAGTGCCCCGGCCCATCCCTGAGTTGCTGGACGTCGGCGATGTCGCGTTGCTGCACGACCTACACCTGCGGCCCGGTCGGTACGACCTCGATGTGCGGGTGCTAGGCCGCTAGGTGTGATGTTCCGGCAGGGTGATTCTCGACCCTGCTAGTGGGTGGGGTTTCGATTGTGGAGCCGTACCTGTGATGACTTTAGAAGCACAGCCAGCCCGGAAGCGCATCTCCCGGGAAGGTTTCTGAGGAGATGGCCTGGCGTGGGCCCATCCGTCGGCGAGTGACTTCGGTGGAAGCGCTCAATCTCTCCGCCGGTCTGGGGCTTGCAGGGGAGGGTTGTTCGCTGTGATCCCGAGCCGTGAGCAGGCGGCGCGCCATGCGTGAGACTTATATGCCGAGCCGTTGTTCGAGCACGCGCTCGATGTCAAGAGTTGGCTCAGAACAGATCTACGCGCAGGCGATGCGGGAGTAGTCGTCGATGGCGGTACGTCCGACGATCCGCCGCAGCCGGGCTGAGGCTTCGGGATCTGACGAGAAGACAGAGACGCAATCGGAGTCCTGCGTTACGCAGCCTCCTGTGCATGAACGCGGTGCCACGGCGCGGCTGGTAGCGGCGAATCCTGCTCGGTTGGCGGTGTCGGTGGATTCCGCTATCGCTCGCGCGCATCAGCACGTGACGAACATCACACGCATCACAGGGGCAGGATCGAGTGTCAAGAATCTGACGCTCGATCCGCCTGACCATGGCCTCGGTCGCTCACGAGGCGGGGTGTCGACGAAAACCCACCAGCTCGTCGATAGCCGCGGGTTGCCGCTGGCGACCGTGGTCACGCCCGGCGAGGCTGGCGTCTCATCCGCCGTGAGATTTTCTCTTGACCCTCGAAGTGGTGGTACTCCACACTCTAAGGAACGTGTCACACGGAGTTCAGGGGGGACTTGACATGCAGACCACAATTGACGATCTCGCGATGATCAGCGAGGCATGGGTGCTCGGCGAACTTGAAGCAGAGTTCGCGTCGCCGATCCCGCGTATCGACACAATTGATGCGACTGCCATCGAGATGCCTATGAATTCTTACTCCTCCTTCCACTGCTGGACGTCGGCGATGTCGCGTTGCTGCACGACCTACACCTGCGGCCCGGTCGGTACGACCTTGATGTGCGGGTGTTAGGCCGCTAGTTGTGTCGGCACTGACACGCCCGAACGAGAGTGACGAAACGCTTGCGCGGCGCGCAAGGAGCCTGCCACCCGAAATTCCTCGATCAGGCACACCGTTGGTGACGAACTCCCTCCTCGCGGACGGGGGGCGCGCGTTCGTTGACTATGTCGTTCGGGTGACGGGGCGCGACTTGTCACGCATGGGCGATATCGATATCGCCCTAGAACGAATCAGCGCAGAAGTGGGGATGCGACTCGCGCGCTGCATCGTCATCGAGATCAACCTCGCTCGCATTGGCAAACGATTCGCGAACGCGAACGGGGCTAGCAACTACGCGGACTTCATCGAAGCGGTTCGCAGCGGCTACCTAGAGTCACACTTCTCTCATAAATACCCCGCGTTGTGGCATCGAGAGTGGGCCCGTGTGGAGGATTACCTCGGCAACCTGGTCCTGATGGCGGACAGGCTCGAGCTTGATTCCGACCTGCTTCGCGAGTCATCACTTGCGATCTACGATGCGGAAATTTCCGAGGTCCACGTTGCCGGCGACTCGCATCATGGACTTGCTACGTGCATTCTCACGATGAGATCTGGAGATCGCCTTGTCTATAGGCCACGATCTGCTGGCCCTGACACACTCTTCAAGGCGATCCTCGACGTCGTAAACGACGCGCGCGCGCCACTACCGAGCGCAGACGTAGTCGACCGGTCGACCTATCACTGGCAAGAGTTCGTTTCGGAATCACCGAGTAGTGAACTGGCGGCTCCTGTCGTTCGGCAGCTTGGGAGCTTGCTAGCGATTTCCTACGCGATCGGCCTTTCGGACCTCCACCATGAGAACGTCCTCCTCACGGAGCGCGGACCCGTTGTGGTCGACCCTGAATGCGGTCCAGCACCACCCGAGCCCGTCGGCTGGTTTCCGGACCTGCCAACCGACCACCTTGGTGGCGTGGCTATCCTGCCCTTCCACGTACGAGTTGACGAAAAGGGCATCGGCGCGAATTGGGGCGTCATCGGCTATCAGGAGCAGTTCGCCATGCCGTACGAAGTGCATGCGCCCGTCAACGACGGTACGGATCGCCTCTATCTGTCTCGCGAAGCACCAAGACGCGCGACCGTCGAGACGAACTTCAGCACTGGGAGATGGCACCCCTCGCTCACGACCGAGTTCTTGAGCGGGTTCGAATCGACTGGGCGGGCACTGCTTGATGCTCGCGAAACGATTCTCGCACTTCTCGAGCACGCAGAAGCTTCGGCGCGACTAGTGCTACGTCCGACTCAGTTCTACGCAGATCTGCTCCGACTCACGAGCTTCCCGAACTTCGCCGTCTCGGATGACCGTACTCGGGATTTCATCGGAAGCCGGCTTACTGCCGAGCATGGGCCAGAGTTCACGACGATCATTGAAGTCGAGCTCCGCGAGTTGTCCCGTGGATCGATACCGCGCTTTGAAGCTCCGATCGCTGGTTGCATTGAGGTCCAGGACAGTGAGTTGGAAACGCGGTCTGGTCTCGCTGGTGTGGCGGAGCGCATCGAATCCTTCGCGACGAAGTCAGAACGCACTCGGATGCGTCGTGCTTGCGTGAGACGCCTCATGACCGAGTTTGGAAACCAAGCCTTGCCGATCGGCGGGCAGACGGCGCGCTTTACATCAGCCGATCAGGTTGTGCGGCACGCCATTGGTCAACTTGTCGAGGACGTGACCCACCATGGAGATCAGCCCCTGTGGGAAAGTCTCGTGTTGAGTGACGTCGGTGGTTACCGTGTTCAGTCGTCCGTGTTAGATCTGTACGGTGGGGCGACTGGGACAGCTCTAGCGCTCCTATCAGGCCTTCATGCGTTTGACATTCGCGATGGTCGAGCCAGCGCATTGATCTCGCAAGTCTCGGATGCGGTGATCAGCACGGTCGAGACGGATGGCCAGCTTCCGGTTGGCCTATTCAACGGTGTAGCCGGCGCGGCACTTTTTGCGGCATCAATGATGTCTTTGGAACCAGATGAGCCCAGGTATCGCCAGATTTTGGAGACGTCGCTGCATCGTGCAGCTCGAGACCTAGATGCGAGTGTAGGCACCGACATAGTCTCCGGCGCTGCCGGCGTGCTCGCACTCGCGAGCAACTTGCGTCGAGCAGGGTTCACTGACACGGCCGCGATCTTGGCTCTGCGAAATCGCTCGATCCAGATTCTTGAGTCCGCGGCGAAGGAGCAGGAGGGCTACGGGGCGACGTGGCCGGATCAACATGGCGAGTGGCTCGGTGGATTCAGTCACGGCGTCGCCGGGATCGCGTGGGCACTGGCGCGCTCCGAATCCGACATCGGTCTCGCGCTTGCGCGCCGGGCATGGCAGGCGCAACGCGCACTGTTCGATGCAGAAACTGGTATGTGGAAGGACCTCCGAACGGGGCAGAACGCCCCTGAGGGAGACTTCCATGCATGGTGTCACGGCGCCGACGGGATCCTGATTAGCGCTATCGATTCGGGCCTGAATCTTCCTCGCACTGAAAAAGACATGATCCTAGGTTGGGCCCGCACACCGCCGCCGGATTCAGCCACTCTTTGTCATGGACGCGCCGGGCGCCTGGCCACTCTCGCGTGGATCCGGTCTCGACACTCCGCGAACGTTGACACGCTCTCCGACCAGCTGCACAGCTACCGGCAAGCCGTACTTGAAGACCTGGGTATGCGGTCCTACGCCGACGATGCTTTCAGTCTAAACAGCGGGCTTCTGCTTGGACGGGCTGGCGCTCTGTATGCGCTCGCTTTTGCCGAGCGTCCAGCCTCTGTGCCTTTCGTCTTGCTGTCTTCTGTTCCTAGCTAACCGACGAGAGAGGCGCCACTCGCGTGCACTGGCATATCCGACTTCCTTACGCCGCGGCGCTTGATATCGCGCTACCGATAGTCTTCGCGTTGCTAGCCGTGGCCGTACTGGCGTTGCCGCCGCGGGTGCAACCCGAGATGGTACTTGCTCCGGCAGCGCTAACATTCTGGGTCGTGTGGTTCCTGTGGGCTTACCCGTCCGTTAGCTATCGAAATGGTGAGTACTTGATCCGCAACCCATTTCGAGCATTCAGCTTCTCTGGCTCAAGTCGCATTCGTGTCACGGGCCAGCACGCGCCCACGTTCCATCTGGGCAAGCAGAAGATTCGACCGATTGCAATGCTCTCAGGCTCCGCCAGCATCGTCGCAACAGCGCACGCATCGACGGGGGTGGATCGCGGAGTCAATGTCGTACCTATGGAGCATCTCCGGCCCGGCCACGAGGATGGCGTCGAGGCCGCCGGGAGTGCCAACGCCCTACAGGCCGAATGCGATAGAGCAGGCGACAGGGCTCCTCTTCTTCGCCGAAGTTGGAATACGTCCGGCGCGACGCTTACTATCGCTCTCGCAACGTGGGCAATTACAGCCCTCGTCTGACGGCAATTGACGCAGCTAGCGTGGACTATCTCGCCTACGTGGGTGCGTCTGCCATTCGGGTGGTCTCGGGGCGGTTGGCCATTTCAGAGCGGGGACTCGAAGGGAACGGAACACAGAGCATTCAACCTATCGTTACCATCCAAGCCGTCACCATCGCGGCCAAAGGGTTGTCTCCCGTTGACCTGCTCCGATCCTTCATCCTCATTGCCGGAGCGAATGGGGAGGTCACGTCCGCGTGGCTATCGCTCGAGGACAACGATGCCTGGGTGACCGTGTTCCCTCACCTCCAACGCGTAGCGACATCGTGGGGCCGTGAACTCGCCGAGTCTCACCGGAAGACCGGCAACCATTGCTTGGACCAGCCTCCTATGGTCGGGCATGATGGTTCGTCAGTCTCGGCGGGAGTCGCTGTTGGGGTGCCGGCCTCCGAAATGAACGTCACCTTCATCTCCACCCCGCTCGCTCTGTAGGTGCGGAGAATGACGAGTCGGACAAGTGATTCTGATGCGTGACCGCGTCGGTACTGTGAGGACTATTGCCGCAGTGCGTGCGCGCACACACGTTGGTCTTCTGGCTTGTCTCACGTCGACCGTGGCTCTGTCCGTATGCACGGTGGTCGTCGCACTGACGTGGTTCAAGAACGTGGGAGCGCGTGTGGTAGCCGTGTCCGGTCTTGACGCGACCGACCTCACGACGCAAACCCGCGGGGCCACGGCACTGGTGGTGCTCGTCGCACTGCTCGCCGGCGCGGGCGTATGGCAGCTGGCCCGGCTGCTGGCAGTCGCGCGCACACACGAGACTGAAACGCTCCGCGCTCGGGGCCTATCGCGAGTTCAGGCATGGGTGGCAGCCTCTACCGAGGGAGCCACCGTCGCTTTGATCGGAGGCCTCATTGGTACGGGTGCGGGCATGGCCGCTGGCAATGTTGGTGCGGCATCCGCGCCGCGGTTCTTGGGCTGGGCGGCGGCCACCGCCGCCCTCCTGGCAATTGTCCACACGGTGTCCTCTCGGCGCGAGGAAGCCGCGCGTGTCTCGACCAGGTCAACCCGCGCGATCAACCTGACCGTTCCTGTTGTCGTGCTAGCGGTCGCCGTCATCGCCGTCTGGCAGCTCCCAAAGGCGAGGGGTAAGGGCTTCGACCCAGTGGTCGCGATTGCCCCGGCCGCAGTGTTGCTGACCGGGGCGCTGGGGGTGCTGCTCGTGTTTGGCATCCTCGCGGTAGTGCTTTCCCGTGTGGCCGCCTCCCGCTCCGGTCTATCCCCAGGGCTGCCGGCGCGACAAGTCTCCCGCAGGCTCGGCGTCTTCGCCGTCGCGATCCTTCTGGTCGCTCTCACGAGCGGGCAGGTGGTCTTCGCCTCCGCGTACGGGGCAACCTGGGAGCGGATGACCTCCGATTCCGCTGCGGCAGAAGCGGGCGCCGAACTGCGGGTGGACGCCGTGCCCTCGACCATCTCCCCCGGGGACGTAGCACTAGCGCGCGAGGTGGTCGGCGTCACTGCGGCTTCGGCTGCATTATCCGGGGCCGTCGAGATCGGGGAGACAACGGCCGACCTCGTGGCGCTGCCAGTCGCGATGGCCGAAGAGGTCATCTCGCCGGCGGGCGGGCTCGTAGACAGCGCCCTGCTAGCGCTAGCGGCCGACGAGCCCGGCACGGTCGTTGCCGAACCCCTAGCGCTCGGTGAGGCGGCGACCGGAGTTCGAGTGACGCTGTCCGTGACCGGCACGGACAGCGGGTCTGCTGACGTCCGTATAGGTGCCGTCCTCCTGGATGCCTCAGGAGCTCCCTTCTCAGTGTCGATGAAGGTCGTCCCTGATGCCGCCGACGGGCGCGACGGTGCCGCCATTGCGGAGACGGCGTTACCCGAGGGCGCCGACCCATGGCGCCTGCTTGCCGTGACGACGAGCCTGTCGCCGAGCCTCGGCGGCAGCTCCGCCACGGTCGCCCTTCGGTCAGCAGCGGGAATCGGCGGCGCGGTGCTTCCGGTGAGCGGCGAAGTCACGCTAGACGAACCGGGCGGCGACGGCGTCCTGTGGGTCGCGGACGGTGGAACCGGTGGCGTATCGACGGCTGCCCCGGTCGGGGCGGTCGTCAGCGCAGACCTCGCCGCGCGGCTCGGGCTTGGGGTCGGCGAGAGGGCGGAGTTCCGGTATGCCGGCTCGGGCCGTCGTGGCGAGGCTATCGTGTCCGCGATCACGGACGTCATCCCCGGGACTGGTTCCGGCGCAGCAATCATGCTCCCGCTCGAGCAGCTTCTGGTCTCGCAGTTGCAGCGTGGAAGCTCGACGACACCCACCAACGCTGTGTGGGCGGCAGGGCGGGCCGCAGCCGCCGACACTCTGGGCGATGTTCTAGGCGGGCTTCCCGTGGTCACCGCCGAGCCGAACGCGGCGGTCGAGGTTGTCGGCGCGCTCAGGGGCGGATGGTGGATCGCGACCGCTGGGGCGGTTCTGCTGACACTCGTGGCCGCCTTCGCCATCACCCAGACGCTCGCCAGTTCCCGTCGGCTTGAGATCGCTGTGCTTCATGCTCTCGGGGTGAAAGCGCGCGAACTGGCGCGCATGCGCGCCGTTGAGCTCGGAGGGGTGTTTGCCATGGCGGTCGGCGGAGGTGTGACGGCGGGAATCGTCGCGGCGGCGCTGATCGTCCCGACCTTCGTTCTGGTGGTCACACCGGGTGTCCTGCCAGCGGCTTCGCACCTCGCTTTCGACGTCACTTCGCTGGCGGTCACTCTCGGCTTCTTCGCCGCCGGTCTCTCCTTAGTGGTCGCGTTCGCCGGCGTCGACGTAACACGCCGCGCTCGGGCTGCAACGGTGGTAGAGGACATCAAATGACTAGACACGTGGGCGCCGTTGCCCTGACTGTACGTCATCTGCGGTCGCACGGCGCGGGCGGCGGTATCGTGGTCGCCCTCCTCGTGGTGGTACTGGCATTTCTGGCAACAGCCGCACCGATGCTGCTGGCGATCCTCGCCGACTTGACGATCCGCGACCGACTTGACCGACTTCCCCCTACACAGACGGACGTTGTGAGCGAGACCGTGGGCTATCCGCTGTCTATCCTCGACTCGCCGGCGGAGCCCTGGACGACCGAACAAGTATGGGGACCGTTCGCGTCGGCCGTCGAGCAGATACGCGATGAGGCGGGCTCACCCGTTCCTGCGATACTGCAGCCGGCCCGCATGGTCACACGCAATCTCGACAACCCCATCGCCGGATCGGGGCGCACACAAAGCCTCACTGTCGCTTTCGATCCTGCGTATGAAGCCGAGATCGAGCTCATCGAGGGCCGCCTGCCGGTCGCTGCGGCGGGGTTCGCCTCGTCGGCCTGGCCGCCTCTACCGGCTGGTGTGGCCAATCGCATCGAGGTGGTGATATCCCGCGACACGGCGCGTGAACTGTCCTGGGGAATCGACGAGACGCGCGTAGTCGGGACGGCCCCGGCCGTCGAGCTCGTCCTTGTGGGCGTATTTGAGGCCGCTGAACCCACCGCGGATTACTGGCAGCACGTCACATCTGTGCTGAGCCCTCAGATCATCGACGACGGAAATGAGCCCCGCAGGGTCACCGGAACCGCCTTCGCTCATCCGGCGTCGCTCGTGACATGTTGTCTCACCGGACGCGGGACGACTCTCGCGTGGTATCCGCTCGTGGCCGACGAGGTCACGGGTCGAAACGCCGCGGCGACGGCCTCTTCTCTGCGCTCTTTCACAGCTGTCTCGCACCCCACCGGCGATGATGGAGCCGGCTATGGCGCGGAACAGATCCGTTTCGACGCGCCGATCCTGCCCGAGCTCGATGCCGCCCGCGCACAGGTCACGGCGATGGTAGGTGTGCTCGCGATGATCATCGCAGGACCGGCCGGTGCGGGCGCGGCAGTGCTCCTGCTGGGCTGCCGCGCAATTATCGAAGGTCGACGTAGGAGCCTGCGGCTACTGTCCGCGAGGGGTGCCTCACGGAGCCAGGTGAGAGCGGTGGCGGGGATCGACGGAACCATCGTCGGCGTCGCGCCGGCCGCGCTCGGTGCCGCGGCGGCGCTCGCGCTGGCTAGCGCGTTGCGCGTCGAGACAGTTCAGCCCGTCTGGTTCCTTGCCGCGTTGCTGATCGGTGCGGCGCCACCGATTCTGTTGGCAGTGATGGCGCCGTCGGTTGCAAAGCCTCGGACCCGTACCGACATCCAGGCACGAGGCACCCGGGCTCGCGTCGTGGTGGACGTTCTCGTGGCTTTCCTCGCCGTACTCGCCTTGACGCTGCTGCTTCTACGGGGGTATAGCGTCGGCGTCGACGTGCTGCTCGCGGCGACGCCTCTGCTACTCGCGCTTGCAGCGTGCCTGGTGACCTTGCGGCTCTACCCGATCCCGCTGAGCGGACTTTATCGTTGGGCGCGGCGACGGCCGGGGCTCGACAGCTTCCTTGGTGCCGCGCGGGCGATGCGCGAACCCTCGCTAGGGCTCATCCCGGTTTTGGCGCTCGTGGTGGGTGTCTCAGTGGCTGTGCTGAGCGGTGTGTTGCTCTCGATCCTGCAGTCGGGCGCGACGGAAGCTTCTCGGGCGCAGGTCGGATCGGACATGCGCGTCACTGGCGGTGTTTTCGTCGGTGACGTACTGGGGGCGGTTCAGGATGTCGATGGAGTCGCGGCCATGGCGGCGATCTCCGGTGCCGAGCCGGTCACAATCGCGTCGGGAGAAGACGAAGGCGCAACGATGGTTTTCGTCGTCGATGCGGGGACCGTGCGCGCTGTGCAGGGTGAGGGTCCAGGCCTGTTGCCGCCGAAAGTCTCCCTCGGCTCGGCAGCCACGGGAGACGTGACCATCGTCGCTTCGGCCAGCGCGGCGCGCACCATCGAGGACAGCACCGATACGAGCCTGAACGGAGTGCCGGTGCGGATTGTGGGGGTCGTCGACGGACCGGTGCCGATAGGCACTCGGCAGAATTGGGTGGCCGTCGACGTCTCGGCCGCCGAGCAAATCCTCGGTGGTGTCCCGGTGGCGCGTACCCTGCTGCTGTCGCTCGAGCCCAACGCAGCCGCCGTGAACGTTGCCGACGGCGTGCGTGAAGTGCTCGGCGACGCGGTGCAGATCGACACCGCCGACGAGATCAACGCACAGACCGCCTCTGCGCCTGCCGTCCAGGGGGTCAGGATCGCTCTCTTATTGGCCACCGGGCTCTCGGCGGTGCTGAGCTCCCTTGCCCTCGTTCTTACCCTCACCCTCGGCACGCCCACGCGGGTTCGGCTCGTGGCGCTGCTTCGCACGCTCGGAGCATCGCGCCGAGCGATGAGGTCTGTCGCGGCGTGGGAGGTGGGGCCGCCCGCTGTCGCTGCGGTCGTGGTCGGAGCGGCGTTCGGCGCTGTGGTGCCACTCGTCGTGATGGCTGCGGTCGATCTGCGACCTTTCACCGGATCCACGATTAGCCCCTCCTACGCGCTGGACCTCGGAATCCTTGGGCTGACACTTGTCGGGTTCGTCGGGCTCGTTGCCACCCTCACGACCATCGCCCTGCTTGTCGCGAGACGGGCGCGCTTGACCAGTGCGCTTCGTTCAGTAGAGGAAGGATAGGGACATGACCGCGCTTGAGCCAGACATCCTCTGCGCTGACCTGGTACGCATCTTCCGCGTGCCCGTGCGAAGCGGACCCGGCGTCGAAGTTCAGGCGCTTCAGGGGCTTAACCTGAACGTCGAATCGGGAGAAATAGTAGCTCTGGTCGGCGCTTCGGGGTCCGGTAAGTCGACGCTGCTGTCGATTCTGTCGAGCTTGGACACCCCGAGCGCGGGCATCGCCCGTGTTGCGGGCCACGATCTGCTTACGATGAAGGAGAAGGAGCGGGTGCGGTTCCGTCGTCACAGTGTCGGCTTCGTGTGGCAGCAGAGCTCCCGTAACCTATTGTCCTACTTCACGGTCGCCGAAAACATTGCCGCCGCGCTCGCGGTCGCCGGCCGGGTCTCCGCCGTCGAGCGACGTAAGCGGATCGCGGATCTCCTCGATCTGCTCAATGTGTCGCACTGCGCTGAACGACTGCCGGAGGCGATGTCGGGCGGCGAGCAGCAGCTCGCGGCCATCGCCGTCAGTCTTGCGAACCGGCCGCGGGTGCTGCTTGCGGACGAACCGACTGGCGAACTTGACGACGCCACGAGCGCGCAGGTGCTCGAGGCTATGCGGTCGGTCAATCGCGAATTGGGTGTGACGACCCTCATCGTCACACACGACCCGAGCGTTTCCGATCACGTCGCACGCACGGTGCAGATCCGCGATGGCCGCACCTCGACAGAGGTACTGCGCTCGATGCGTCGCGACGAGGCTGGCACGGAGGAGCAGATCGCCGAGGAGTATGCCGTGCTCGACCGCGTGGGCCGCCTGCAGCTACCGGATGAGTTCGTCGCAGCGCTCGATTTGCGTGATCGCGTCCGCCTAGCTCTCGAACCCGACCATGTCGGGGTGTGGCCGGCCTCATCGTCGTTGCCTCAGCGCCGAGGGGAGAAGCTGTGAGGGTGCCCAGGGCTGAACTCGTTGCGCTACGGGGCGAAAATCTCACCCGCACCTTTCCGTCGGCAGCAGGCGACGTACACGCCTGCGTCAACGTTGATATCGACGTGGGGGAGGGCCAGCTTGTCGTCGTGCGCGGAGCCTCGGGGGCAGGCAAGACGACCCTCCTGAACATGCTGGGGGGACTGGAGCGCCCCACGTCGGGTCGTGTGCTACTAACCGGGACAGACCTCGACACCCTCGACGAAGACGGGCTCGCTCGAGTGCGTAGAGAGACGCTCGGGTTTGTTTTCCAGTCATTCGGGCTTATCCCGATTCTCTCTGCGGCCGAAAACGTCGAGCTACCGCTGCGGATCACCCGAACCTCGGCCGCCGAGCGCGACAAACGTGTCGCAGACGCACTGCGCCTCGTCGGACTGTCCGCGCACTCCGCGCAGCGCCCCGGCGAGCTTTCTGGCGGTCAACAGCAGCGGGTGGGTATCGCCCGGGCTATTGTCGCCCGACCCCGGGTACTCATCGCCGACGAGCCAACGGGCCAACTCGACACCCGCACCGCTGCGGCCGTCATGGACCTCCTCGGCGACCTCGTGCGCTCGCAGGGGCTCGCGGCGGTCGTCTCCACTCATGATCCGCTGCTCGTGCAACGCGCCGACCACGTGATCGAACTGCACGACGGACAGGTCACCCGGCAGGAAGCGTAGCTCGTTCGTAAGAGCACGCCGTCTCGGCTAGTGGTAGAAGGTCGGGGCTCACGTCTCGGCACATCGGAGCGCCCCTCATGGGCGTTGTAAAATCTACGGCTCGTCAACGGAGGGTCGAGCGTGCATAGTAAGGGCATGGACAACAAGTACGACCCAAACTGGACGCGTTCAACCGACTATGGAAGAAACTGATCCTGCTTTCGGCGAACGAGACCGAAGCGAGTCTTCTCGGCGAGCCGACGTTGATCGGCACGATGCTGAGCGCCAGACTGGTCTCGTGATGGCGCGCGCGCTCCGCATTTTCGGCCGCCCCTCGGCTCGCTCAACTAGTGAGTCTGACGTTGAACGCGACCTGGTTCGCGAAGAGGCAGCCAAGACATTCGCGGTGTTCGATGACTTCCTCTCCGACGTCCTCGACGGCCGTCCACCTGCAGTCCTCGGTTCGGAGTTCGCGCACGAGCTCACGACTCAGCCCGACTTCCAGTGGAGCATCGTCGAACGGTGGCGCATAGACAACATCGACCGCTACGAGGCCGTCGTCCAGAACATAGACACGATTCGTACATTTGCTAATGAGGTGTACCCCGAGAACTACCGGCGCGTAATCCAGGACGCTCAAATACTCATGTCAGATCTCGCCCAGGAGCTGCACCCTTACGGCTGATCTTCTGTCGAGCAGTCGTCGACCGCTTCTCTACGATTTCGTTCACGGAAGACTCCAGGTCAAGACGACCGGTCCTCACGCTGAGCCGCACTCGTCCTGACCTACCGGATGCGAAAATGGCGATCGATCCGAAGAACGCTGCGATCACGATGAGGCCGGCCCCGAGCCAACTCACATCAGCGCGATCACGCAGAACACCCGCCACCACGACGGCGACTCCTGTCAGAACGATCACTACGGCCATCACGGCGAACGCGTGGGTCAGGAACGTCCCTCTCAGCTCATGTGCGCTGCGCATTCCCATGATGACCTCCTTTCGACCGAACTATCGCTCTCCTAGCACAAGGGTAAGTAGCCTGCCGCGGCGGCGTCGATGCCAAGCACGTATCGATGGTTGCCTGCCACGCTCCGACTCTTGGGTCTACTTCTTATCCTTGAAGCGGGGTTTCGACTCTGTCGACAACGATGCGAAAAGTGCAGTATGTTTCTGCAATGGATGAATTCGCTCGGCAACTCGGCGAAAGGCTCCGTAGCGCCTTGGCAACGCGCAAGAAGAAGCAATCGGCCCTCGCGTCCGAACTCGGCATGAGCGCGCCACGCCTAAGTAAGTTCGTCAACGGTCATCAGCCGTGGACCGAAGACCTCGCGCGTCAGATCGACAACAGTCTGGGGGGAACTGAGTTCTCAGACGCGTTGAAGCGGATGCGCCAGCGCTTCGATCTTTACCTCGCGACTCCCATCACCGGGGTGGCCGAGGAGGCAATCCCGCGTGCGCATTCCGCGGTGAACGTGCTTTATGAAGCACTCGTCGAGAACGGCTACAGCGTGCACTGGCCTGGTCGCGCTATCACGAGCATTGATCAACTGATCGCACCCAGCATTGCTACGGCAAGCAACATCAGGAATCTCGTCAACTCGCAGGCGCTCGTCTATGTGCAACTCGAGGAGGTAGTCAAGCCGTCAGGTGCGCTAGTCGAGCTAGGAATAGCCCTGGGTCGCAAGATGCGGACGACGGTGATCGCTCGATCAGGGCTTCACTTACCGTTCATGCTCAGCAACGGTTTCGATGGTGTCGCTAACGCGTCGCCCGAACTTCCTGACGCCAAGATTCACGTGTTTTCAACCACAGAAGAGGCCCTCCGGCAAATCGGAAACACGGGACCAGCGTTCTTTGGCTTGAGCGAACTTGTGGACGGCAGCTGAGGTTCTAGAGTGTTCCGAGGCGTCTCCGGCGCGACTCGCTCGACCCCTGTACGACGATAGATGACGCGCCCGATCGCGTAAGCATCAGGTGCCTTTTGAGCAGTTCCCGCTCCGCTCGCCGCTTGGTGACGGTTCGTCCGGCGCGCTGCGGCGAGCACACGTCAGAGGCGGATACGGCGGAGCGGTGCGCCAGCAGGTCCGCGTCGCCCCGCTTCTCGCCAAGACGGAAGTATTCATGAAGCGCCCACTGTTCCGAAGCGGACAGCAGGAACAAGGCGGTGGAATTAGAGCTCCACACTCCGGCCAGCTCGCGTCGGAGCTGGAGTAGGCGGAGTTCGTTAATCTCGGCATCGTGACGGTCACTATGACCCTGTGGGATGGGACGGTCAAGCGTGAGCGGGATCAGCTAGTGGGCCGAAGGTAGTTGACGTAGTCGAAGGCAAGACGACTGTTGAACTCCACGAAGACGTTCGTCGTCGTCAGGACGTTGAATGTGAGACTTCCCAAGTCCTGAGGCTGGCAAAGAAGGCCAAAGTTGCGGAGCCCGGCGGACCACTGACCGAATTGCTTGGGCAGGAAATGCGCGTTAGCCACTACGATCACGCGGTCGGTACCGATGGCTTCGGCGAGCGATTTGAGGTCGACTCCTATGGTTTCAGGCGTGGCGACGCCGGTGGGGTCTACCACGACCAGGACGTCTCCCTGCGCGTGGAGTGGGGCACCCTCGATGCGGAAATCAGAACCCTCGTCGAACCCGAACTCCGTCGTCATCGGCAGCACCCACTCGTACGTGAGAAGCAGGCTGCCTTGCAGGACCGTTGCGTCGTTTACGCTGAGCGCGTTCTCGAGCGACCTGCCGGTTTCGGTGAGGCGGAAGTCATGTGCTGTAAGGAGCCGACCGATGATGTCGACGAATAGCCCAGGGTCCATCGGTGCAAGGACGCTTCGGAGCGGGTCGAACCCGTGCCCGAGTGGACGCCCGCGCCATGCGGGACCATCGATCCGCATGGATCGGTGTCTCGGCATGTGCTCGAGAGCGCTCTCCAGGGTGTCTGCCTTGAACAGCTTGAATGTCGTGGTTTGCTGATCTGGTTTCCCGAGGTTGGCAAGTCCTCCTTGCTCGTCGACAAGTCCGCGCATGTCTGCGGCTAGGAACGCGTCGGCGGATTCGACGTACAGCGCTAGGTAGACCGGCTCGGGCGCGTTGTACCAGTACCGGATATGGTCGAGCTCAAGCGACGGCGTCG
>NZ_BTGO01000015.1:0-82618 GCF_042846595.1 Microbacterium sp. MTN4-26 | reverse complement strand
TGTGGGCCGGCGGAACAGCAGATATTGGGACATGCCTTCCGGCGGGTGGTGGCGCTTCTCCCCAGCTGTGGGCGGCGCTTCTCCCCAGCCATGTCCCACTTTCTGTCGGTGTGAGCCCGCAGAAGAGCAGTTTCTGGGACATGCAGCAGGGGACGGGCGCAGAGTGGATGCTGAGGTTGCGCTTCTGACGACCTCGACCGACACCGGGGTGTGCCAGTCTTGACGTGGTGACGATCCTCCCTCCCGAACCCGGTGAGCCGCGCCGGCCACACGGCCCGCGCGACCCGGGTGATGCCTGGGTGGAAGCGCCGGACGGCCAGCGCTACTGGGGGCGCTTCGGCGCCGCGGGACTTCTGGCTCTGGATGCCGATCGCGGCGTGCTGCTGCAGCACCGCGTGGGCTGGAGCCACTTCGGTGGCACGTGGGCTCTGCCCGGTGGTGCCCGCCATCAGGGTGAAGATGCGGCGACCGGCGCGATCCGTGAGGCGCAGGAGGAGGCCGGCGTCCCCGACGGAGCGGTGCGGGCGCGGCTGGAGAGCGTGCTCGACGTCGGTGTCTGGACGTACACGACACTTGTCGCCGACGTCGTCGAGCCGTTCACGCCGGTGATCTCCGACCCCGAGTCGCTCGAGCTCGCGTGGGTTCCGATCGACGACGTCGACCATCTGCCGCTGCACCCCGGTTTCGCCGCATCGTGGCCGCTGTTGCGCAGCCTGTTACCGCGGCATCCGGTTGTGGTCGTCGACGTGGCGAACGTGGTCGGATCGGTGCCCGACGGGTGGTGGCGCGATCGTGCCGGCGCCGCGTCACGACTGCTCGACCGGGTTTCGCGGCGCGCGTCGCGCGGTGTGCCGGCAGATGCGCTGTGGCTGGAGGGCGACGTGTGGTTCCCGCGCTGGACCGCCGTCGTCGAGGGGCAGGCGCGCGCGGTGTCGACCGAGGTCGCCGGCGTCGAGGTCGTGGCGGCGCCGGGCGAGGGCGACGACGCGATCGTGTCGGTCGCGGCGGAGTTTCGCGACCGAGGCCACGACGTGATCGTGGTGACGAGCGATCGCGGTCTGTCGGAACGGATCGTCGAGGTGGGCGGCCGGGTTCGGGGCGCGCGTTGGCTGCGCGATCTGCTCAACGTGGACTGATCACCGCAACGCGTGAGGCCGCGTCATCAGCGGTCGTCGCCGTCGCGCGCGCGCAGGCGGTCGATCTCGCGCCGCTCGCGCTTGGTCGGGCGGCCGGCACCCCGATCGCGGACGGGGACGAACGGCACCTCGGTGCGTGGGGGAGGCGGCGGAGTGCGATCTTCCACGGCTGCGGCGGCAGCGGGCGCACCGACGCGCTTGGTGATGGTCTCACGGACCACGAGGTGCCGGTCGAATCCGTTGATGCGCACGCGCAGTTCGTCGCCGGGGCGAACGGGCTGGGCGGCCTTGGCGCGGTCGCCGTTGACGCGCACGTGTCCGGCACGGCACGCCGTGGTCGCGGCGGACCGCGTCTTGTAGACGCGCACCGCCCACAGCCACGCGTCCACCCGTGCGCTCTCGCTCATCCCGTCGAGCGTACTCGCGAGCGGCTGCGCGGAAGCCCGATCGTGGCGACGGCGACAGCGGCGCTGAGAGCCGCGATGATTCCGAACGCTGCGTCGAATCGGGTGCCGGTCGCGGACACGGCCAGGACGGCGCCGGCGGTCCCGGCCCCGAGTGCGCCGCCGAGCTGACGAGCGACGATGTTCGGGGCGGATGCGGTGGCCACGTCGTCGGCCGAGGCGAGTTCGATCGAGACGGTCAGCGCCGCGGCGAAGGTGACGGCCACTCCGGCACCCAGCAGCGCGGAGCCGGCGAGCAGGACGGGGATCTCGTGCGGGGCCATCCATTGCAGCGTCGCCCCGGTCGTCGCCGCGGCCGCGCCGAGCAGGGCGGTACCGCGCCTTCCGAGACGTCGGCGCAAGAGGCCTGCGAGGGGTCCGACGGCGGCGATGGCCGCTGTTGCCGGGAGAAGGAGTGCCCCGCCGATCGCGACCGACCGCCCGAGACCGTCGTCCGACTCGACGAACGCGGGAAGGGCGACGAACGTGGCGAACAGTGCCGCGCCGCCGAGGAGCGCCATGAGGTGTGCCGCGACGAGTGAGCGGCGACGCCGCCAGGCGGTGCGATCCCACAGGGGCGTGTCGCCGCGGTACTGGGTACGCGCCCAGCCGGCGAGGGCCGCGAGCCCCGCCGCCAGCAGCAGCGGAACGGTCACGAGGGGGGAGGGGAGCTTCGGGGCCTCCGTGATCGCGAGGAGCAGGGCAACGCCCCCTGCTCCGAGCGCGAGGGATGCGCGCACGTGCAGGCGTCGGCTGCCAGACGCGGGCGTGGCGGGGAGGAAGGCGAGGAGCGCGATCTCGGCGATGACGACGATCGCGAGCGGCAGCCATGCCAGGGCGGGAGTGCCGTAGGCGTTGACGAGCACACCGGCCAGCACCGCACCGAGGGCGGTTCCCGAGGCGAACGTGCTGGCGAGGATCCCGACCCACAGCGCGCGGCGGCGTGGTGGCACGATCCGCTGTGTCAGCGACAGCGCGAGGGGAAGCACGCCGCCGGCGAGACCCTGCAGGGCGCGGGCGAAGATCAGCTGGGTGAGGGTCGCCGCGCTTCCGGCGAGGAAGAGTCCGAGCGCGATGATCGGGAGGACGAAGAGCAGGATGCGCCCCGGCGAGTGATTGTCGCCGAGGCGGCCGATGACCGGTGCGGAGACCGTCGCGACGATGAGCGTCGTGGTGAGCACCCACGTGGTGTCCGCGGTCGTCGTGCCGTAGAGCTCGGCGGTGGTGGAGAGCGTGGGTGCCGCCATCGACAACGGGAGGGCCGTGCCGACCGTGGCGAGCACGAGACCCGCGACGGCGCCGACGGACCGCGGCGCGAGCCGTGCCGTCCCGGTGTCGTCAGCCATCCCGTCGAGGCTACTCGCGGGCAACCCGGGCGGTGCAACGCCCGGGCGTCGGCGTGGTTCGCAGCGGGGTGCCGTTGCGGCTAGGATAGGGGAGTTGTTCGGATTGCGGTCCGAACTCCGGGATGTGGCGCAGCTTGGTAGCGCACTTGACTGGGGGTCAAGGGGTCGCAGGTTCAAATCCTGTCATCCCGACCGGAAAGAGCCCCGGAATCACGCAGAAATGCGAGGTTCCGGGGCTTTTGTCATGCCCGCTCCGGAAGGCTCGTTGTGCACCTGTTGTGCACTTGCTCGCGGAATGAGCGCCGCAGCGCTCTCCTCTGCACGTCGACCGGCGTCGCCGATCAGGTGCGTGTAGATGTCGATCGTGATCGTGATCGAGATCGACGAGTGACCGAGACGCTTCGACACGAGCGCGATGTCGGTGCCGCTCGCGAGCAGCAGCGACGCGTGCATGTGCCGGAGCCCGTGCAGCGTCATCTCGGGCAGCCCGACGTCGCTGCGCATCGTCTCGAACAGGCGCGTCACGAACTGGGGGCGCAGCGGCTTCCCGTTCTCGTACGTGAACAGGTGCCCGCCGCCCTTCCTCTGCGTGCCGCAGTTCACCCGGTCGGCTTCCTGTGCGACCTGCCAGGCGACGAACGCACCGACCGCGGCGTCGTCGAGGTGCACGACCCGGCGCCCTGCGGTCGTCTTCGGTGAGTTCTCGACGGACTTCGCTGCGCATCTGCACGCGCGTCGTGCGCACGGTCAGCTCGCGTCGCGTGAGGTCGACGTCGCCCCATTACAGCGCGAGCAGTTCGGCCCGCCGCGGCCCGGTGAGCACGGCGATCTCGAACAGGGCGCCGAGACGGTGCTGCGCGGCCCGGTCGAGGAACGCCCCCACCTGCTCGGGCGTCCACGGCTCGAACTCGTGCGCGTCGATGACGGGCAGCCGCACACCGAGGGCGGGATTCGCCGCGATCACGGCATCGAGTTGTCCGACGCGCTGCGCGGAAGCAAATATGCTCGACGGGTGACGAAACGGGTGCGATCGCGTCGAAGCGACAGCCCGATGCCGCCGACGCTGTACTGGAGGTTATTCCACCTCTCGCCGATCATCATGCTCGTCGGCATGGCAGCGGGCGGGCTTCTCATCATTCGATCGATTCTCGTCTGGGGCGTCGAGGACACCGATTACCCGTTCGGCATCGACATTCCGATCGCAGCCGTCGTGCTCGCGGTCTGGGGGTGCGTGATTGCTGCACTGCTCACGCCGTCGCGATCTGTGCTTGCTCGGCGCGACGGTGTGAACGAATCCGCCGCACTGGTTTGGCCGCTCGGGCGCCGCTTTCGGGTCTGGATGGTCATCGCAGCTCCCGTCTGCGGGCTACTCGCAGCGATGACTCCGTTTCCGATCCCGGTCGCTTTGGGTTGGGACCCCGAGATTCCGGCGAGCCTGTTGATTGGGCTACCTTTCGCGATCGTCCTCACGGTGAGCTCAGTAGCGCTCGTCTGGATGATTCTGAGGGGGGTGATGCACGGGGTGGAGATCACCCCTACGCACCTGGTCGCGAGGGGCTACTTCGTCACTCGCCGATACCCGCGTGACGCAATCGTGTCGGTCAACGCGGTGACGCTGAAGTGGTGGCCGAACCTCGTTCTGAGCACGCTCATGAAGAGCGAGGTCGAGCACACTCTTCAACTCTCGCTCGTGGGCGGCAAAGAGCCCGTGCTCTACGCCGCCAACTCGCACGAGCACGACGTCGAGGTCGGAGCGGAGATCGTCCGAGCGTGGCGTCAGGGCGCTGAGTAGGGTGTAGCCACTCTCCGATTTGGCCGGTGTTTCGGGCCTTCTGCATTCCCGCGAGCGGATTCCGAGGTGATTCGGCGCGCTCTGCGAAGATGGCCACATGCGGCTGATGAGGGGTCTTGTCGGGATCGTGCTCGTGACGGCGTGCGTGGCGGCGCTGAGCGGCTGCTCGAGGGCGAACGCCGGATCCGCGACAGAGGATGACTTCGCCCAGTTCATGGCCGACACAGACGGCGTCACCGGCACCGGCGGATTCGTGAGCAACAACCTGCCGTTCTTCGGTTCGGGCGATCTCGAGGTCGAGCTCGATGCGACGCGCGACGAGCAGGTGCTCGAACAGGCCGTGCAGCGTGCCACCGAATTCGACGTCCCTGCCGGCGTCACGCTGTACACGCTCGGTGTCCGCGTGACGTCGCCGGGCGACGGCGCCGAGGGCGAGCCTCGGCCGGGCATCCTCATCGAGAATCTGTGGGGAACCCCGCCGGGCGACCTCGCCGCCAGAGCCGCGGTGCTGTCCCGGCTCGACGGACTCATCGACTATTCCGAGACGTTGGACGACGCTCACGGCCACGACGCCGACGCGCGCACGATTCGTGCCCTGATCGACTCCGCGAGCGGCGACGTGTGCGAGCACCTCATTTCTATCGCCGAGGCAGCACACGTCTCGGAGGATGAGATCGTCGCGAGCGCGTCATCCGGCAGCCCGGTGAGATGCGGTTGACGAACGCCCGCGAGGGACGGGAGCGAAGGTGACAGCGGAGCCGGATTTCCTGTCCGAGGATGATGCGCGCATCCTCGCGCTCGAGTCGGCGGCCGTGGCCGGCCACACGCTGAAGCTGCTGATCCTCGAGCCGGGCGAGACCCTCGACCTCGACGGGCTCCGGCATCGCGTCACGGAGCGCCTGGATGCCCATCCACGGGCGCGCGAGCGGGTGGACACCGGAGGAGACCGGCCGCGCTGGGTGCCGGCGGAAGACTTCGACATCGCTCGTCACATCCGTCGTCACCCCGAGCCCGTGGCATCGGTCGAAGACCTGCGGCGCACGGTCGGGGATCTGATGGCCGTGCCCCTCGACCACCGCCAGCCGCTGTGGTCGATCGACGTGATCGGGCCGCTCGACGACGGTCGCGAAGCGCTCGCCGCTCGCCTGCACCACGCCATGGTCGACGGGATCGCGGGCATGCGGTTCCTGCAGGATACCGTCGCCGACCCGAGCGAACATCCGGCCTCCTCCGTCGGAATGCGCCCTGCTCCCGCTTCCGGAGCGCGTCGCGGGCTGTGGCAGCGGCTTCCGGCGGCGATCGGACGCGAGCTGGGCCGGCCGGGGTCGCGCTCGCCGTTCGACCGCCCCCTTACCGCACATCGAGAGCTGGCATTCACGACCGTGCCGCTCGGCGCACTCAAGGCAGTCGCCGCATCCCGCCCGCGTCGCACCACCGTCAACGACGTCCTGATGGCCATCGTCTCCGGGGGTCTGCGCTCATGGCTCGGTGCGTCGGCCCCGCGCCTGCGCGCGCAGATCCCGGTAAGTCTCCACCATCGAGACGACGGCCCGGCCGTGGGAAACCGCGACTCGTTCATGAACGTCGACCTCGAACTCCGCGCATCCGACCCGCTCATCCGGCTCGACCGCATCAGCGCTCAGACGCGCGCGGCGAAGCAGGCCGACGATGCCGAGCTGATGTACGACCTCATGCACGCGATCGGTCAGGTCCACCCGCTCGGCGGGCTGCCCTCGGTGTCGGCGATGCTCGAGCGCGTCGAATCCAGCTCGCGGGAATTCAGTGTCGCCATCTCCAACGTGCCCGGACCGCGAAGCGAATTGTCCGTGACGGGCCGGCGCGTCGCGCAGCTCGTCTCGGCCTCGGAACCGGGAATGCACCATGCCCTGCGGATCGCCGCGATTTCCCACGGCGATTCCCTCGGCATCGGATTCTGCACCGATCCCACCGCGGTTTCTGACATCGCGGGCCTGGCCGATGCCGTCGAGAAGGCTTACCGTGGGCTGCAGCAGGCGTCGCGCTGACGCCGGGCGGGAGCAGACATGACGGCGCGATTCGTCTACTGGATGAACGTCTCCCTCGATCTGCGCATCGAGGAGGCCGAGGGTGAGGACGGCGGCGGGGACTGGATGCGCATCGACGACATCCTGCACGAGGAGTTCAACACCCGTGCCCGCGCTTTCACTGCCATGGTGCAGGGTCGCCGCGTCTACGAGCTCATGGAGTCGTTCTGGCCGGCCGCGGCCGAGGACGCGTCTCAATCGCCCGTGATCCGCGAGTACGGCCGCATCTGGACAACGATGCCGAAGGTCTTGGTCTCTCGCACCCGCGCAAGCGCCCCTCACCGAACGCGCATCGTGGGCACCGGTGGCGACGCGATCGCGGAGCTCACCGCGCTCCGTGCCGAGTCCGACGGAGACATCGGCGTCGGGGGCGCGACGATCGCGACGGCGCTGCTGCATGCCGGCCTTCTCGATGAGGTGATGCTGTTCACCCATCCCACGGTGCTCGGCCGGGGAAGAGGCCTCTTCGACGGCGATCCACGCGTCGACCTCGATCTGATCGAGGCGCGCACGTACGGGCAGGGCGTCGTCCTGCAGCGCTACGACGTGCGCCTCGCGCGCTGAGGTCGGCAGGACGAGCATGCGTCTTCGCCGAGGGGCGACGGTTCCGTGCGTCGCTTGCGATGGCGCCGGCGGGCACCGACGATGGAGTCATGACCTCGGCGCGCGTGCTCACCCGGAAGAACGCGGGGTGGATGGCGCTCGCCGTCGCCGCCGTCATCGCGGTCACCGCGCTCATCGTCGCTTGGGTGCTGCAACCCGGTGAGTCGGAGCCGGCTGCAGCGACCCCCACGCCGACCCTGACTCCCACGAGCACTCCCGCACCTTCGCCCACCGCGACCCCGACACCCACGGGGCCCGCCGCGGACACGACGGACTACGACCTCACCGGCCTTCCCGAGGTGACGGTGTTCGCCGTCATCCCCGAGCTTCCGGTCGACGACGATCCCTACGGTGACGTCACGGGCGTGGCCGCGCGCGCGACCGATGCCGCGGCACCCGTGTTCGCCGAGCCGGGCTCCTCACCCGTTGCGACTCTTCCGCGGGACTACGTCTACGACGGCACCATCGTTCCCGTCATCGAACAGTACGACGCGTGGGTCAAGGTCATGCTCGTCGGTCGCCAGGCGTTCCCGTCGAACGGCGATCCGGCCCAGCTCACCGGGTGGCTGCGCACCCAGGATGTGGAGCTGAGCGCCCAGGACGCGGTCGTCGAGGTTTCCCTTGCCAACCGCACCGTCGACATCGTGCGCGGAGAAGACCGAGAGCGGATCGCCACCGACTTCGGGTCCGGCGTCGAGGCCACACCCACACCGCTCGGGCGCGCGTTCGTCATGACCGTGCGCACCGAGCCGAGCTTCGCCTACACGCGGGGCCACCCCCTGGTGTACCTGTCGGTGCAGAGCCCCACCCTCGACGGTTTCGGGGGTGCCGATGTCGCGATCACGGCCTTCCACTACCACGACGCACGGTCGGGGGCGGTCTCCAACGGGTGCCTCCGCATGGACGCCGACGCCACCGAGGCGCTCGCCTCCCTGCCGCTCGGAACGCCGGTGGTCATCACGGGCTGAACCTCCGGGCGGGGTGCGGCACCTGTCAAGGCTCGTGGTCGGGAGGTGCTCATCCGTAGGATCGATGCATGGAGCAGCGCAGCCTCGGCCGGACCGGCCGTCACGTATCAGCCATCGGACTCGGCACCTGGCAGCTCGGCGCCGATTGGGGCGTCGTCTCGGAAGACGACGCCCGCGCGGTGCTGGCCGCTTCCGTCGACCGGGGAGTCAACCTCTTCGACACCGCCGACGTGTATGGAGACGGGCGCAGCGAGAGCCTGATCGGCGAGTTCCTGGCTGAGCGGCACGAGCGCAAGGTCACGGTCGCGACGAAAATGGGACGCCGTGTCGCACAGGAGCCGGAGAACTACACGCCGGAAGCGTTCCGCTCCTGGGTGGACCGTTCGCGCGAGAACCTTCGCACCGACACGCTCGACCTCGTGCAGCTGCACTGCCCGCCCACGGAGGTGATCGAAGACGACGCGACCTATCAGGCGCTCGATGCGCTCGTCGCCGAGGGGCGGATGGCTGCATACGGCGTCTCCGTCGAGACGTGCGCGCAGGCGCTCGCCGCCATCTCGCATCCGCGGGTCACCAACATCCAGATCATCCTGAATCCGTTCCGCCTGAAGCCTCTCGACGAAGTGCTGCCCGCGGCCGAACGTGCGGGGGTCGCTGTCTTCGCGCGCGTTCCGCTCGCATCCGGCCTGCTGTCGGGGAAGTACACCGCGGGTACGACCTTCGCCCCCAACGACCATCGCACGTACAACCGCAACGGCGAAGCGTTCGACAAGGGGGAGACCTTCTCGGGCGTGGACTTCACCGTCGGAGTCGAGGCCGCGCGCGAATTGTCGGCCACCCTGCCCAAGTCGGTGCCGCTGGCAGCCGCCTGCCTGGCGTGGGCGGCGACCCGCCCCGGTGTGACGACGGTGATTCCCGGTGCGCGCAGTGTGACGCAGGCTTCGCGGAACGCCGATGCGGCTGAGCTCATCGACGGCGGGTTCGACGTCGATCAGTTCGACACCGCCGTGCGAGGCGTCTACGACCGGCACCTGCGGGCGAGTATCCATCCGCAGTGGTGACCATCGCCCCGTTGTCCACAGGTGACGACGGCTCGTCGATGGCGGGAGGGCGTCGACTCTAGGCTGTGTCGTCATGGACGTCGAGCTCGCCACAGCGTTTGCGTTCGGCGCCGTCGCCATCGCGTTCGTCGCCTTCGCCGTCGTGAGCGTCGTGCTGGCCGTCATCGACCTGCGCACGCATCGGCTGCCCAACCGCATCGTCGGTGCGGGCTACGTCATCGCCGTGTCGAGCCTGGGTGTCGCGGCGATCGCGGCTCATGACGGCGGCGCGGCCATGCGATCCTTCGGCGCCGGCGCCGTGCTCTTCGGCGCGCTGCTCGTCGTGCGGATCGTCGACCCGCGTGCCATCGGCGGCGGAGACGTCAAGCTCGCGGGTCTCATCGGGCTGCATCTCGGATGGCTCGGCTGGGACACCGTGGTGCTGGGATCGATGTTCGCGTTCGCCGGAGCGGGGCTGTTCGCCCTCGTGCTGGTCCTGATGCGCCGCCGCGGATTCGGCGTCAGGATCGCCTTCGGCCCCTGGCTGCTGGGCGGCGCGTGGGCGGCGATCGCCCTGACGGTCGCAGCGATGACTATCGGGTGATCCGCCGACACGTCAAGGCCGCGGAGGCTGCCGTCAACGGTCGGTAGCCTGGCGACATGAAGGCCTTCGTCGCGCGTGCCATCCGGTGGATGCTCACCCTCAAACTCGTGCGAGCGCTCCTGCTCTACTCGGAGCGGCGGGGCCCGCAGCTGGCCGACAGCATCACGTATCGCACGCTCTTCAGCGTCTTCGCCGGCGTCCTGCTCGGCTTCTCCTTCGCCGCCCTCTGGCTGTCCGGCAACCCCGACGCCTACCAGGCGCTCGTGGGCGCGGTGAATCAAGCCATTCCCGGCCTCATCGGAACCGATGGCGAGGGCCTCATCGACGCCGACGCCATCCAGGCGCCGGCGGGCCTCAGCATCACCGGAGCGATCGCGACCGTCGGTCTCGTCGGCGCGGCGATCGGGGCGATCGGCTCGCTGCGCTTGGCGATCCGCAGCATCGCCGATCGCACCACCGACGACCTCATGTTCGTCTGGGTGCTGTTGCGCAACCTGGGGCTTGCCATCGGCATCGGGGCGGGACTCGTCGCCTCGGCTGCCGCCACGATCCTGGGAACGGCAGGCGTCGGCATCGTCACCGATTGGCTCGGGCGGCCGGATGAGGGGCCGCTGGAGGTTCTGCTGACGCGAGCCGTGACGATCGTCGCCGTGTTCGCGCTCGACGCCCTCGTGGTGGCGGCCGCGTTCTTCCTGCTGTCGGGTGTGAAGCCTTCCGGCCGGGCCCTGTGGAGCGGTGCACTCCTGGGTGCGGTCGGGCTGACGGTGCTCCAACAGCTGTCGGGACTCTTCGTGGGCGGTGCTTCGTCGAACCCGCTGCTCGCGTCTTTCGCCTCGCTCATCGCGTTGCTGCTGTGGATCAACCTCTCTGCGCAGGTGATCCTCATCGCGAGCGCCTACATCGTCACGGGAGTCGAGGAGGATCGCGACCGCGTGCGCGCGAAGTACGGGGCCTCGACCTTCGCCCAGCGCCGGGTGCAGCGTGCCGAGAGGTCCGTGCAGACGGCCGTGGGTGAGCTCGAAGCCGCCCGCGAAGCCGAACGCGCCGAACGGGAGGAGAACGCATGACCGTCACCGTCTCCGCGTACACCGCCGAGCAGGTCCGTGCCGCCGAGAGGCCGCTTCTCGACGCCGGCGAGCCGCTGATGCTCCGCGCATCGGCGGCGCTCGCGACAGTGATCGCCGACGTGCTCGGTGATCGACCGCATCCGCGCGTCCTGGTGCTCGCCGGCCGCGGGGACAACGGCGGCGATGCCTTGTACGCCGCGGAGCGCCTCGCCGAGTCGGGCATGGACGTCGATGCGCTCCTCACCTCGGGCGATGCGCACGTGTCCGCACTTGCGGCCGCGATGTCGGCAGGGGTGCGACGGATCGAATCGGACGGGCTCGATGCCACCGAATACGACCTTATCGTCGACGGAATCCTCGGGATCGGCGCCCGCGGAGCGCTCCGCGGGGCGGCACGTGCGATCGTCGGTGCGATGCTCGCCGCCGAGATCCCTCCCGTCATCGCGGTGGATGTGCCGAGCGGCGTGAACCCGGACGACGGCACAGCGGACGAAGCTGTGCTCCCGGCAGCGCTCACGGTCACGTTCGGGGCGCCGAAGATCGGTCTCGGGAGGGCAGAGGGTCCCCGGCTCACCGGCGAGATCGTCGTCGTCGATCTGGGACTCGAGCTCCCGGAATCCGACGTGCGCCTGGACGTGGCCCGCGTCGTCGAGGGTGGATCCTCTCAGCGCGCGTAGCGTTCGACGAAGTTCCGGAGGATGCGCTGCGGGTGTTCGACCGGCGCGCGCTCGACGGAAGCAAGGGTGGCCCCCAGCTCGTCGGCGGCGAAGTATCCGTACCCGGCGTAGGCGTGGATCCGCACGATGATGCCCTCGAGATCCAGTTCGGGGTGGAACTGCGTGGCATAGACATGATCGCCGACACGGAACATCTGCACCGGGCAGGCCGGAGACGACGCGAGTCGCACCGCTCCCGCGGGGAGTGCGCGAATCGCCTCCTTGTGCCCGACGAACGCGCCGAATCTCCGGGGCACGCCCGCCAGCAGGGGGTCGGCCGCTCCGGCATCCGTCAGCGCGACATCCGCGACGCCGATCGCCTCGCCGTAGGTGCGATCGATGACGGCACCCTGGTGCGCGCCCAGAGTGCCGACGCCGTAGCAGGCGCCGAGGAAGGGGAAATCACGCGCCACGACCTCGTCGAGAAGCGTGCCGAATTCCGCTTCGACACGCTTCTGCACGGCGGACGTGAGATGAGCGGGGTCGGAGGCGTTGAACGGTCCGCCGCCGACGAAGACCCCGGAGAGATCATCGAGATCCAGCCGGGGCATCGGCGCGGCTTCGAGGCGAATCCGGATGAGGTCGCTTTCGGCGAGGCCTGTCGCGGTGAGAAAGAGCCGATACTCCTCGTCGGCGGGCACGTCTTCGGCGCGGGTCGCGAGGAGGACGAACGGCTTCACACCTCACGATAACCCGGTGGGACCGGCCCGCCATCGACGTTCCGGTCCCATCGGGGTGCTACCGCCAGCGGGTCGTGAACGTCTTCGACCAGGTGGATGTGGCTTCGAGCTCGAGCGAGACCCCCGCGACAGGCACGGCGGTGACCGTCACCTCCGCACCGCGGTCGACGCGGGTCACGCCGGTGCGCGTCGGCTCACCGTCGATGTAGTACTCGAAGTCGCGATCGCGGGGGACGATCACCAGGTCGAGAACCGAGCCCGGAAGGTCGATGAAGCGGGGCTTCTTCGGCGTGGCGGGTTCGGTGGCGACCGGAACCTGCGTGAAGTCCATGTCGCTCGCCATGTAGAAGCCCGGGTAAGAGGGCTGGTTGTAGGAGGTGTTCTGACGGGCCACTTCCACGCGGTACTGCGTGTCATCGAGCAGAGTCGGCAGCTTGTGCGCGGTGACTTCGGTGCTCACGTAGAACCGCAGCGCCGACGAATCCGTGGTGCGAACGATCAGCTCCTCCCGCCAGTCGCCGAGCACGTCGGCCACGAGGGACGGGTTCCCCTTGGTGTAGTTGTTCGTCCGGGTGCCCTCCGCCGTCAGAAGGGTCCCTCGGGTGACGTCGTCGATGGTCGGCGTCTGATCGATCGACCCGTTGACGATCTGCGTCGTGAGGTCGCCTGCCCACCGGATCGACTGGTTCGTGCCGGGGGTGGCGGTGTCGATCGTCTCGCCCGTCGCGCTCAGCAGACCCGACCCTTCGGACCCTCCCGGCATGCTCGCCCACACCTCGATGCCCGGCACGTCCGCTCGCACATCGCCGATCATCGCCCGGCACGTGTCGCGGCCGGAGTACGAGCCGAAGAGCACCTCTCCGGTCGCGGCGTCCCTCAGAACCGAACCGTACGGTGCGTAGGTCGCGCCCTCGTGGGAGGTCCAGATCTCCAGACCGGGCCGTTCCGGGTCGACGTCCGTGACATGCATGGCGTCGCCGTGCCCGAGGCGCACGTTCGCACCGGGATCCGCGCTGCCCTCCGGCAGGACGTCGAAGGAGCTGTACAGCAGACTGCCGTCATCGTCGAGTGTCGCAGCGCCGTAGACGATCTCCTGCCGTCCGTCGTCGTCGACATCGGAGGCGCTCAGGGAATGGAAGCCCTGCGTCGTCAACGTGGCGTACTCCTCGTTCGACCCGTCGCGGCCGTGAGGGCCGTCGTTGAACGGGTTCGACATCGGGACATGTCCGCTGTCCGCCAGCCAACGCTGTGTCAGGCTCTGCCCGTCCCAGTCGTAGGCGGCGATCGCGGAACGCGTGTAATACCCGCGGGCGAAGATCGCGCTCGCCGTGGTCGTATCGTCATCGAGGTGCGCGACACCGGCGAGGAAGCGGTCGACGCGGTTGCCCGGCTCGATGCGGCTCATGGCGTAATCGCCCCACAGCAGACCGTCGTCATCGCGTCCCGGTTCGTAGCGCACGGTGTCGAGTTCGCGCCCGGTCGTCGCGTCGAACACCGTGAGGTACTCCGGTCCGTCGACGATGAACCCGTCGAAGGTCGTGAGATCGTTGCGAGCACTCCGCGAAGGAGCGTAGACGTCGATGAAGTAGTCGACGAGCTCCTCGGCGGACTCCCGCGTGAGGGGATACTCGTGTTCGACGGGAATGCCCCAGGCCTCTTCGAGGGTCGCAGGCCATGTGCCGGAGACGACCTCGGGATGCTCCGACCAGCCCTCGAAGACGCCCACCAGGTGCTCGCGGTACTCCGCTGCCGTCATCCGATAGTCATCGTCGGGGGAGTAGCCCGCGTCGAGATCCTCTTGCGGCATCGTCACAAGACCCTCGTCGGTCACCGCGCCATCGCCGCCGTACGTCTGCCACGAGGTGCCCGGTGCCGTCTTGAGGATGGTCTCGGCGCGCCCGTCGCCGTCGTAGTCGTAGACCATGAACTGCGTGTAGTGCGCCCCGGCGCGGATGTTCACCCCGAGGTCGAGCCGGTTGAGGAGCGTCCCGTCCATCTCGTAGGTATCGAGGTAGACGGTGCCCGTGAATCCCTTCTGCGAAACGTCCTTCGAGTTGGTCGGGTCCCACTTGACGACGAATTCCAGCGCGCCGTCGCCGTCGACATCGGCAGCGGATGCATCGTTCGCGGTGTATTCGAAGGCTTCGCCGGTCGGCGTGACACCGGCCTCGGGCTTCTGCAGCGGGAGGTCGTAGAAGCCCTCCGCCCAGGCGGCTACCTCGTCACTGGTCTCACCCGTCACGTCATGCCAGATGGGCGCGACGGTGTACCGCGCTTGGGCGGAGCCGTCGGGATCGACGTAGTTCGTGCTGTCATCGACGACGGCGATGCGCTCGCCGTCACGCTCCACCGCGAAGGAGGGACCACTTACGCCCGTGGCCGTCGCCGGGCCGGCCTCGGCGGCGAGGAGGCGCCAGCTGAGGAAGACCCCTTCGTCGGTTGCGACCGCGACCAGACCGCGGTCGAGCGATGCGGCACTCCGCTGCGGCGGCGCCGGTGACGCCGTCGCGGGGAGTGCGGTCGTGAGCACGAGTGCGCCCGCGATGCCGACGGCGGCGAGCGAGCGTGATCGTGAGGGATGCGGAGTCATCATCGATTCCTTCTCTCGTCCGGGAAGCGGACGTCATCGTCTGCGAGGAGGCAAGCGTTTTCCCGCGCGAACGGTAACCCTGCCGCGACCGGCAAATCAATGCGAAGGCGGGAATTGATTCGATTCATGAGAAAGATCTCACTCCCCGTACGCGGCGGTGGCGTCATCACATCGCGTCGCGAAGCGCAACCTTCTCACGCGGGATGGGGTGAGGGCTAGGCTCGGTCCATGGCTATCGCACGACTTCATGGCGGCCCGCTCGACGGGCAGGTGATCCCTGTCGACGACGTGTACCAGGAGCAGCTCATCGTCCCCTACAGCGAGACTCAGGTGGTCTACGCGCGCCGGGGGGAGCTCGTCAACACCGGAGACGATGACGGTCCCACCGAGGGCGAGTTCTGGTTCGTCGAGTCGGAGGGCGACATCGACCCCTACAGCGACTCACCTCGCGATCGGCGCTGACGGGTGACGGAGCCACGGCGCACCCACGAGGTCGAGGTGAAATTCGACGTCGAAGTCGACATCGCCGTTCCGGACTGGACGCGCGTGCCCGGCATCGCGACGGTCGGTGCGGCCGAGCGCCGCGCCCTCGACGCGGTCTACCTCGATACCGCTGACGCGGAGCTCGGCCGTTCCGGCTATGCCCTGCGCCGGCGTACCGGGGGGCCCGACGCGGGATGGCATGTGAAAGGCCCACGCGTCGGAGCCGGGCGAGAAGAGCTGGGCTGGCCCCTCGGCGATGGCGGCATCGCCGAGGCGCCGGCGCCCGTGCGGGCGGCGATCGCCCACATAACGGACGAGCCGCTGTCGCCGCTCGCCCGCATCCGCAACGACCGCATCGCGTACGACCTGCTCGACACCGAAGGGGGAGTGGTCGCGGAATTCGTCGACGATCACGTGACCGCTCGTGACGAACGGGCCGGCGTCGATCGGGCGTGGCGGGAGTGGGAGATCGAACTCGGCCCAGCCGCGCCGGAGGACCACGAGCCGCTGTTCGCGGCCATCGGCGAGATCGCACGCGCCGCCGGAGCGAGCGACGCCTCATCCGACTCCAAGCTCGCTCGCGCGCTCGGGCTCTGATCCGTCCCGCGCACCACACGGGGAAGGTGCGGAGCCCGAGGCCTCCGCACCTTCTTCCGTGAGGTCAGATGTTGATCATGTGACCCGCGATGCCGTGGAAGGCCTCCTGGAGCGCCTCGGAGAGCGTCGGATGCGTGTGCACGTTGCGGGCTGCTTCGAGAGCGGTGAGATCCCACTTCTGCGCGAGCGTCAGCTCCGGCAGGAGCTCGGAGACGTCGGGGCCGATCATATGGGCCCCGAGGAGCTCGAGGTGTTCGCCGTCGGCGACGACCTTGACGAACCCGACGGCCTCGCCGAGCCCGTTCGCCTTGCCGTTGGCACTGAACGGGAACTTCGCGACCTTGACGTCGTATCCTTCGTCGCGTGCCTGCTGCTCGGTGAGCCCGAAGCTGGCGACCTGCGGCGAGCAGAACGTGGCGCGCGGCATCATGCGGTAGTCCCCGAGAGCCATCGTCTCCGCTCCGGCGATGGTCTCGGCCGCCACGACGCCCTGGGCTTCGGCGACGTGGGCGAGCTGCAGCTTCGCGGTGACGTCACCGATCGCGTAGATGTGGGGCACGCTGGTGTGCATGTAGTCGTCGATCTCGATGGCGCCGCGCTCTGTCAGCTTCACCCCGGTCTTGTCAAGACCGTATCCCTCGACGTTGGGGGCGAACCCGATCGACATGAGAACCTTGCCGGCGTCGATGGAGCCTGCGGCGCCGTCTTTGCCCGTGTAGGCCACGGTGACCTTGTCGCCGTGGTCGGTGATCGACTCGACCTTGGTGGAGGTGAGGATCTCGACCCCGAGCTTCTTGTACTGGCGAGCGATCTCCTTGGAGACCTCGGCGTCCTCGTTCGGCAGGGCGCGGTCGAGGAACTCGATGATGGTGACCTTGACGCCGTAGTTCGTCAGCACGTAGGCGAACTCCATGCCGATGGCGCCGGCGCCGACGATCGCGATCGACTCGGGCAGATCGCGGGCGAGGATCTGCTCTTCGTAGGTGACGACGTTCTCGCTGAGCTCGACACCCGGCAGCAGGCGCACCGTCGACCCGGTGGCGATGATCGCGTTGTCGAAGGTGACGCGCTCCGACGACCCGTCGCTGGTCGCGACCTCGATGGTGTTCGCGTCGACGAACGTGCCGCGACCGTCGTACTCGGTCACCGAGTTCTTCTTCATCAGGTAGTGGATGCCCTTGACGTGCGTCTCGGCCACCTTGCGGCTGCGATCCCACGCCGCGCCGAAGTCGAACGACACGTCGCCCGAGATGCCGAACAGGTCGGCCTTGTGGGTGAAGGTGTGGGCGAGGTCGGCGTTGCGAAGCAGCGCCTTCGAGGGGATGCAGCCGACGTTCAGGCAGACACCGCCCCAGTACTTCTCTTCGATGATCGCGACGGACTTGCCGAGCTGGGATGCGCGCACGGCCGCGACGTACCCGCCGGGACCCGCGCCGAGGATGACGACGTCGTAGTGAGGCATGACCCCAAGCCTATCGCTCGGCGGGTCCGGCGGATCGCGGCCCGGACTCGGGCGAACCCGGCTCGCTCGGCGGTGTGCGGCGGCGCGTTGCGACGAGGTACACGACCGCGGCGATGATGGCGATCGCGATGATCCCGCTGATGACCCACGGGACACTCGGCGAGACGTCCGATGCAGGCGCCGGGGTCTCCGTCGGCGAAGGTTCGACCGTCTGCGTCGGGGCCGGGGTGGACTCCGTGGTCGTCGCGGTCGGAGTCGGCGTGGGTGTCGGCTGAGGTTCGGCCACCTGGAAGGAGTACTCGCCCGAGATCGGGTGACCGTCCGACGAGACGACCTTCCACTGCACCGTGATCGTGCCGGTGGCTGCATCCATGAGCGGCTGCGTCACGGTGGTCTCGACCACCTCGGGCTCGCCATCGGTCAGGGATGCGCCGTCGGCGTCCATGACCGCCACCTCGGTCGCGCCGGGCTCGGTCGACAGCACGCCGCTGAAGGTCAGGGTGAGCTGGTCGGGGAGCACCTCGACCGTGCTGTCGGCGTCGGGATCTGTGGAGATGAGCTCGTCGTGAGCGTGCGCGGGGGTCGCCACGAACACCGCCGCGGCGGCGAGGAGCACGGCGGTCAGGGCGGTGAGGAGGATGCGGAGTCGGCGGGCGATCGAATACGTCACCCGCCCGAGACTACCCGCGGGTTCCGGACTCGACACGGCGGGGCGTTTCTGAGTAGTTTCGAGTACCCCCCTTCGCGCACCGAGCGCGGTTTTCGGGGGTGCCGATCGGCTACGCTGGGTCATCGGAGAGGGAGGACCACCGTGGAGGAATACCGCCGCCCGGAACCGGACGACATTCACCGGGCCGGACGACCGGGTGACGCCGCCGACCGGCCCGCATCGAACGACACCACCCAGACGTTCGGGCACGATTCCGATCTGTCCTATGTTCCCTTCGGCAGCGAATTGAGCGAGACCGAGCTCGAGGCGATCGAAGCGCTCCCGACGGGTTCCGCACTGCTGCTGGTGCGATCCGGACCCACCGCGGGGGCGCGTTATCTGCTCGATTCCGATGTCACCACCGTCGGTCGCCATCCCGAAGCAGACATCTTCTTCGACGATGTGACCGTCTCACGTCGTCACGCGGAGATCACCCGCTCGGGCAGTGTCTTCGAACTCGTCGATCAGCGCTCCTTGAACGGCACCTACGTCAACGGCGAACGAGCGGACCGAGCGCGGCTCGACAACGGCGCCGAGGTGCGGGTCGGCAAGTTCCGTTTGAACTTCTTCGTGTCTCCGGCAGACCTGCCGGCCACGGAAGCCTGATGGCTCCCGCATCAGCCCGCGAACGCACGCCGTCCGCGGGCCTTCTGAGCATCGGCCAGGTGCTCGCGCGACTCGCCCCGGACTTTCCGAACCTCACCTCCAGCAAGCTGCGATTCCTGGAGGTCCAGGGCATCGTCACACCGGTGCGCACGGAGTCCGGCTACCGCAAGTTCTCCCACGACGACGTCGAGCGTCTTCGCCTCGCCCTCACGCTCCAGCGCGACCATTACCTGCCGCTGAGCGTGATCCGCGACTATCTCGTGGAGCTCGACGCCGGGCGTGAGCCGGCCCCGCCGACCTCGGTCAATGCGGCACCGATCGTCGCCGGACCGCGCCGGTACCGCCGCGAGGAGCTGTTGTCCGTGACGGGGTGCCCCGCTCAGCTGCTCAACGACGCGATCGGCACCGGCGTCGTCCACGGGGCCGAGACCTACTCCGAGCAGACGGTGACGCTCCTGAAGTCGCTGGTGGCTCTGCACCGGCACGGCATCGAGCCGAGGCACGTGCGCGCGCTGCGGCAGGGTGCCGAGCGTGATGCTGCGCTGATCGAGTCGGCGCTGGCTCCGCTGCTGCGCCGCACCGATGCGGCATCCCGCGGGCGTGCGGGTGAGATCGCCCCCGAGCTCGCGCGTCGACTCGACGAGATGCGCGGGGTCTACCTGCGCGCCGCCCTCGATCGACTGCTGACCTGAGCGACACGCCGAGCGCGAGGAGCGGATGTCGTTGCCCGTCGCGCTCGGCTGATCTAGCGTTGGGGATAACCGATCGGGAGGAGATGCGGATGGGCGCATTCGAGGCGAGTGGCGAACCCGCTTTCGTGACCGATCTGCTCTTCACCGACGGTCTGCCTCAGATGGACGACGAGGTCGGGTACCGCGGAGCCGTCGCCGCCCGCGCGGCCGGGATCACCTATCGACAGCTCGACTACTGGGCACGCACCGAACTGGTCGAGCCCACCGTGCGCGGCGCATCCGGATCGGGTTCGCAGCGGCTCTACGGCTTCCGCGACATCCTCGTCCTCAAGCTCGTCAAACGACTGCTCGACACCGGCATCTCGCTCCAGCAGATCCGCACGGCTGTCGAGCAGCTGCGTGCCGCCGGCATCCGTGACCTGACCGGCACCACCCTCATGAGCGATGGGGCCTCGGTCTACCTCTGCACCTCGAGCGACGAGGTGATCGACCTCGTCGGTCGCGGTCAGGGCGTGTTCGGGATCGCGGTGGGCAAGGTGCTGCGGGAGGTCGAGTCGACTCTCGTCGAGTTCGACCCGCAGGTGCCCGATCAGATGGATGAGCTCGCGGCGCGTCGCGCGGCCCGCACCGCGTGATCGATCACCGTCCCGTCCCGACGATCCCCTCGAGAACATCGACGGCTTTACCCGTGCCGTCCTCGGCGAGCATGCGCTCGGCAGCGGCACCGACAGCGGTGCGATAGGTATCCAGGCCCGCCAGCGCGTGACGCGCGCGTCGGGTGGTCAGTCGTGACGCGCGGATCGGCGTGGGCCCGAGGTGGTCGGCCGCGAGGCGGGCACCCCAGAAGGGCTGGTCTGCGGCGGCCGCATCCAGCTCAGCCGAGAACATCCGTTCGCCGGCGGCTGTGGCGGCGTAGGTGAGACGGTAGAGCGGAGCGCTCTCATCGGCTGCGGATCAGATCCGGCGGCTCAGGAGGCGCCCTGCGCGGGGGCCGGGATGCGGCCGATCCGCATGACGCGATCCAGCAGCGCGTCGAAGTCGGCGGCGAGTTCCTGCGCGGAGTCGCCCGGCCAGATGTGCAGCGGCTTCGCGGCGCCCTGCGCCTGCTGGAGCGATGTGCGTTCGGGCAGCTGGGGAGAGAGGACCAGCGGTCCGAACATGTCGCGCAATTCCTTGATGCGGAACTGGTGCTCGATCGACTGGGGGCGCACGCGGTTGACGACGATGCCGAGCGGCTGCAGCCGCGGGGAGAGGCCGCGGCGGATCTCCTCGATCGCACGAAGTGCCCGGTCCGCGGCTGCGACCGAGAACAGGCCGGGCTCGGTGACGACCACGACGCGGTCGCTGGCCGCCCACGCGGTACGCGTCAGGGCGTTGAGCGACGGTGCACAGTCGATCAGCACGAGGTCGTACTCGGCCTCGATCGTCGCGAGTGCCTCCTCGAGCTTCCACACGTCTCGGACGCTCGGGTGCGGGCCGTCGAAGTTGATCGCCGACGGGCTGCCGATCATCACGTCGATCGTGCCGGGGTGCACCTTCGCCCAGCCGCTGGCGGTGATCGCCTGTTTGACGACCTTGTCCTTCGGATTGGCGAGGACGTCGGCCACGTTGAGGCGGCCCGCCACCTGGATGTCCATGCCCGTAGACACGTCGGACTGCGGGTCGAGGTCGACGACGAGGGTGCGAACGCCGCGGGCGAACGCAGCCGAGGCGAGCCCGAGGGTCACCGTCGTCTTTCCGACCCCGCCCTTGAGGGAACTGACGGAGAGTACGTGCACGAGGCACTACGTTACCGTCCCCTAGGCTGAGAGCACACTCGACCGATCCGCCATGCTCAGCGAGGTGCGCATGTTCCGAAAGATCCTGGTAGCCAATCGCGGTGAGATCGCCATCCGCGCTTTCCGTGCGGCGTTCGAACTCGGAGCGAGGACCGTCGCCGTCTTCCCGTATGAGGATCGCAACTCCCTGCATCGCCTGAAGGCCGACGAGGCCTATCAGATCGGAGAGCCCGGCCATCCCGTCCGTGCCTACCTCGACGTCGACGAGATCATCCGGGTCGCGAAGGAGTCGGGAGCCGACGCCATCTACCCGGGCTACGGGTTCCTGTCGGAGAATCCGGAGCTGGCGGAGAAGGCCGCGGCGAACGGCATCGTCTTCATCGGACCGCCGGCCCGGGTGCTCGAGATGGCCGGAAACAAGGTCACCGCGAAGGAGCACGCCATCGCCGCCAACGTGCCGGTGCTCCGCTCGACGCCCGCATCCGACGACGTCGACGTCCTGCTGGCGCAGGCCGACGACATCGGATTCCCGATCTTCGTGAAGGCGGTGGCCGGCGGAGGCGGCCGCGGCATGCGTCGCGTCGCGTCCCGGGAGGAACTCGCTCCCGCGATCGCCGAGGCGATGCGCGAGGCCGGCAGCGCATTCGGCGACGCTCGGGTCTTCCTCGAGCAGGCCGTCCAGCGCCCGCGCCATGTCGAGGTGCAGGTTCTCGCCGACAAGTCCGGACACACGGTCCATCTGTTCGAGCGCGACTGTTCGGTGCAGCGTCGTCATCAGAAGGTGATCGAGATCGCGCCCGCGCCGAATCTCGACCCCGAGGTGGCGGCAGCGCTGCACGCCTATGCGATCGCGTTCGCCAAGTCCATCGACTACGAGAACGCCGGGACGGTGGAGTTCCTCCTGGAGACGGCCGGTCCGCGCGCGGGGGAGGTCGTGTTCATCGAGATGAACCCTCGCATCCAGGTCGAGCACACCGTCACGGAAGAGGTCACCGACGTCGACCTCGTGCAGTCTCAGATGCGCATCGCCTCGGGCCAGTCGCTCGACGACCTCGGTCTCGCGCAGGATCGGATCCACCTTCGGGGTGCTGCGCTCCAGTGCCGCATCACCACCGAGGATCCGACGCAGGGATTCCGTCCCGACACCGGGAAGATCACGACCTACCGTTCCCCGGGAGGGGCGGGCATCCGACTGGATGGCGGCACGACCGCGGCCGGTGCTCAGATCAGCCCGCACTTCGACTCGATGCTGTCCAAGCTCACGTGTCGGGGGCGCGATTTCGGGGCCGCGGTCCTGCGCGCGCGTCGCGCTCTCGCCGAGTTCCGCATCCGCGGCGTCTCCACGAACATCCCCTTCCTGCAGGCGGTGCTCGACGATTCCTCCTTCATCGCCGGTGACATCAGCACGTCGTTCATCGACGAGCGCCCGGAGCTGCTGAAGGGGCGGGAATCGAAGGATCGCGGAACGAAGATCCTCAACTGGCTGGTCGACACCACGGTCAACAAGCCGCATGGCTCGAATCCGGTCACCGTGGAGCCGCGTCAGAAACTGCCCGGGATCGACCTGGGGTCTGCCGCCCCTGCCGGGTCGCGACAGCGACTGCAGGAGCTCGGCCCCGAGGGGTTCGCGCGAGCACTGCGCGCGCAGACCGCTCTCGGCGTGACGGACACGACCTTCCGCGACGCGCATCAGTCCCTGCTCGCCACGCGCGTGCGCACCAAGGATCTTCTGGGCGTCGCACCCTACGTCGCCCGCATGACGCCGCAGCTGCTGTCGGTGGAGGCGTGGGGCGGGGCCACCTACGACGTCGCCCTGCGCTTCCTCAGCGAGGACCCCTGGGAGCGCCTGGAGAAGCTGAGGGTGTCGCTGCCCAACGTCGCCATCCAGATGCTGCTGCGAGGTCGCAACACGGTCGGCTACACGCCGTACCCCACAGAGGTGACGGACGCATTCGTCCAGGAGGCGGCGACCGCGGGCATCGACGTCTTCCGCATCTTCGACGCCCTCAACGACGTCGCACAGATGCGCCCCGCGATCGACGCGGTGCTCGCGACCGGCACGGGAATCGCCGAGGTCGCCGTCTGCTACACCGGTGACCTGCTCAATCCGGCAGAGGATCTCTACACTCTCGACTACTACCTCGGGCTCGCCGATCAGATCGTCGAGGCGGGTGCCCACGTTCTGGCGATCAAGGACATGGCGGGGCTGCTCCGCCCCGCCGCCGCGGCGAAGCTCGTGTCGGCACTGCGTGAGCGCTTCGATCTCCCGGTGCACGTCCACACGCACGACACGGCGGGTGGGCAGCTCGCGACCCTGCTCGCCGCCAGCGCCGCCGGAGCCGACGCCGTCGACGCCGCCGCCGCTCCCATGTCGGGCACGACGAGCCAGCCGTCTCTGTCGGCCCTGGTGGCCGCGCTCGCCCACACCGAGCGAGACACGGGCTTGGAGCTCGACGCGGTGAACGACCTCGAACCCTACTGGGAGGCGGTCCGCAACCTCTACGCGCCGTTCGAATCAGGGCTGCCGGGACCGACGGGGCGCGTGTACCACCACGAGATCCCGGGCGGGCAGCTGTCGAACCTGCGCCAGCAGGCGATCGCGCTGGGACTGGCGGAGGACTTCGAGCTCATCGAAGACATGTACGCGGCCGCGAACGCGATCCTCGGGCGCGTCCCCAAGGTCACCCCGTCGTCGAAGGTCGTCGGCGACCTGGCACTGCACCTGGCCGCTGTCAAAGCCGATCCGGCCGACTTCGAAGCGCACCCCGAGAAATACGACGTGCCGGATTCCGTCGTCGGATTCATGGCGGGCGAGCTCGGAGATCTTCCGGGCGGCTGGCCGGAGCCGTTCCGCTCGAAGGTGCTGCACGGGCGCGAGGTGAAGACGGGGGTCACCCCCCTCACCGACACCGAGACGAAGGCGCTGGCGGGGTCGTCCGACGAACGACGTCGCGCGCTCAATGCGCTGCTCTTCCCGGCGCCGACCCGGGCGTTTGAGCAGTCCCGCGAGGTGTTCGGCGATCTCAGCGTGCTCGACACGGCCGACTACCTCTACGGCCTCGAACCGGGCGCCGAGCACGTCGTCGAGATCGACCGCGGCGTGAAGCTGTTCGTGGGCCTGGAAGCCATCGGCGAGGCCGATGACAAGGGCATGCGCACGGTCATGACCACCCTCAACGGACAGCTGCGCCCCGTCTTCGCACGGGACCGCAGCATCACCGTCGAGACGCATCAGGCCGAGAAGGCCGACACGTCGCGACCGGGCCAGGTCGCCGCGCCGTTCTCGGGTGTCGTCACGCTCAAGGCCGCCGTCGGCGATACGGTCTCAGCAGGTCAGCCGGTCGCGTCGATCGAGGCGATGAAGATGGAAGCGGCGATCACCGCGCCCGTCGACGGCGTGGTCGAGCGGCTCGCGGTCGCGGCGACGGCGCAGGTCGACGCGGGCGACCTTTTGGTCGTCATCCGGCCCGCGGGATAGCCTGGACGGCGCGCGATCGCGCGTGAGAACCCCAGGAGTACCCCGTGAGCCCCGATCAGCATGACCACTCGCCGGACGACGAGGCGGCCGAAAACGCCGTCCTCGACGATGGCGGGAACCTCGACACGCATGCCATCGGGCTGCTCGGCACGTCGACACAGCAGGTGTCGGTCTCGCTGCCGGTCGATCGCGACGACGATGACGAAGACGTCATCGATGATGAGCTTCCCGTGTCCGGTGAGGTTGCCGCGCCCGCCGGTACGGCGGCGTCGGAAGCCCTCGAGGAGGACGACGAGATCGTCGAGGGCCACCTCGAGACCGGAGAACAGCCGTCGGTGACCGTGGATGCCGACGTGCATATCGCCGAGATCGTCACCGACGCGGCGGACGACGTCGAGGACGGGCCGGCGCTCGTCGAGCCCGCACGCGATGACCTCCCCAGCCGCGACGAGAGCGGGCCTGAGGCGGGCGCCGCACCGCCGACGACCTCGGCCGCGACCGACCCGGCGCCGACGGTCCCCAGAACGGGATCGGTGCCGACGACGCGGCGTGAGGCGCAGCATCCGGGGGAGACGCGCGCCCTCGATCGCGGCGAAGGCGGCGACCGCGTCACGACGCGAGCAGACATCACCCTGTCGTCCAAGCGCCTCGGCGAGTTCGAGCCGGATCGCGAGACCGCGGACCTGCTCACCGCCGACCGGCTGCTCGACCGCACGCAGCTGTCGCGTCCCGAGCCCGAGGGATACTGGCAGCAGCTGATCTACGCGCTCTCGGGCCGGCGGATCAACCTCGGCGACAGCCGGAAGGCTCAGGCCCGGAAGGGGCTCGACCGCCGGATCGGGGCGCCGCTGCCCGGTGCCGCCCGTTTCGTCCCCGTCGTCTCACGCAAGGGCGGAGTGGGCAAGACCACCGTCACCGCGTTGCTGGGGATGGCGCTGGCCGACGCGCGCGACGACCGCGTCATCGCCGTCGATGCCAACCCCGATCGCGGCACGCTCGCCGACCGCATCGGCCGGACAGGCGGACGGACCGTCCGAGACCTCGCCCGCGTGCGCGGCGAGGTGTCGGGATACAGCGACATCTCGGCCATCGTCGCCCGAGACGAGACGCGCCTCGACGTCCTCGCGTCCGATTCGGACCCGCAGGTCTCGGAGGCGTTCAGCGGACGCGATTATCACGACGTCGCGAGTCTCGCCGCCCACTACTACTCGATCGTGCTGACCGACACCGGCACCGGCATCGTGCATTCGGTCATGGGAGCCACGCTCGAACTCGCCGACCAGCTCGTGCTCGTCGCGGGGCTGAGCGTCGACGAAGCGCGCCTCGCGTCCGAGACGCTCACCTGGCTCGAGACGAACGGCTATGCCGACCGCGTGCGGAACGCCGTCGTGGTGCTCAACAGCGGTCGCCCGGGCGCCCCGCTCGTGCAGCTGGACCAGCTCGACGCGCACTTCCGCACGCGCGTGCGGGCGGTGGTGCGCATGCCGTACGACGCCCACATCGCGACCGGATCCTCGATCGTGTTCCGCGATCTGAACGCCGCCACCCGGCACGCCGCACGCGAGCTCGCCGCGGTCGTGGTGGAGGGCCTGCGGACCGCGACGGCGGCTGCCTGACATGGCCGTGCGCGCGATCCGCGTCTTCGGCGATCCCGTGCTGCGCGCTCCGAGCGCGACGATCGAGGTCATCGACGACGGCGTCCGCTCCCTCGTACGGGATCTGCTGGACACCGTGGAGCTGCCAGGGCGCGCCGGTGTGGCGGCGCCCCAGATCGGCGTCGGTCTTCGCGCCTTCAGCTACAACATCGACGGGGACATCGGCTATCTCCTCAATCCGGAGATCGTGGAGGTGTCGGGAGAGCCGGAGTACATCGGCGAAGGATGTCTGTCGGTTCCCGGACTCTGGCACGACGCGCTCCGCTACCCGCATGCGGCAGCCCGCGGTATCGACCTCGATGGACGCGAGGTCGTCGTCGAGGGCGAAGGCCTCATGGCCCAGGCGCTGCAGCACGAGACCGACCATCTGGACGGAAAGCTCTACCTCAGTCGGCTGACCCCTGAATCCCGCAAGGTCGCGATGCGGCAGATCCGCGAATCGGAGTGGTTCTGACGATTCCGGTGCCGGCTGCCCCGAGGGCACCGGAATCGCCTTCGCGTCAGGTCAGCGAGACGTTGGTCGTGTTCACCGGCACGGCGTAGATCTCGTCGATCTCGGTGGCGAAGTCGCTCATGATCACGTTGCGCTTGATGCTCATCTTCGGAGTGAGATGACCTGACGCCTCGGTCCATTCGGTGGCGAGGATGGTGAACTTGCGAATCGACTCGGCGCGGGACACGAGGGTGTTGGCGTGGTCGATGGCCTTCTGCACCTCGGCACGCACCGCGTCGTTCTTCGCTGCGTCTTCGAGGGGCATGTCCGCGGGCAGGCCGTTGTTCGACAGCCAGGTCGGAAGCATCTCGGGATCGAGCGTGACCAGCGCGGAGATGAACGGCTTCTGATCGCCGACGACGACCACCTGGCCGATGATCGGATTGGCGCGGATCGGGTCCTCCAGAGCGGCCGGGGCGACGTTCTTGCCACCGGCGGTGACGATGATCTCCTTCTTGCGCCCCGTGATGGCCAGGCAGCCGTCGCTATCGAACGTGCCGATGTCGCCGGTGCGGAACCACTCGCCGTCGAATGCGGTGGCCGTGGCCTCCGGGTTGCGCCAGTACTCCTTGAACACGTTGACGCCCTTGACCTGGATCTCGCCATCGTCGGCCAGACGCACACCGACACCCGGGATGACCGGGCCGACGGTGCCGATTTTCATCTGCTGGGTCGTGTTGACCGTGGCCGGCGCCGTGGTCTCGGTGAGCCCGTAGCCCTCGAGGATCACGACCCCCAGGCTGTGGAAGAAGTGACCGAGCCGCGGACCCAGCGGGGCCGACCCCGACACCGCGTAGATGACCCTGCCGCCCATGGCGTCGCGGAGCTTGCTGTAGACGAGCTTGTCGAACAGACGGAACTTCAGGCGCAGGCCGAGCGGAATCTTGCGACCCTCCTGCTCGAGCTTCGAGTGCTCGATGGCTGTTTCCGCGGCGGCGTGGAAGATCTTGCCCTTTCCACCGGCTTCGGCCTTCTGCTCGGCCGAGTTGTAGACCTTCTCGAACACGCGAGGGACGGCCAGCAGATACGTCGGCTTGAAGGACCCGAGGGCGGGAAGCAGCTGCTTGGTGTCGGGCTGGTGCCCCGTCTTCACACCGGCGTGCACGTTGAGGATCGAGATGAAGCGCGCGAACACGTGAGCGGTCGTGATGAACAACAGGGTCGAGGCGCCGGGGGTGGTGAGCACATCGTTGAGCGCCACGAAGCAGTTGCGGGACAGCTCCACGAAGTTGCTGTGGGTGAGCACGCAGCCCTTGGGGCGGCCCGTCGACCCCGACGTGTAGATGAGGGTGGCGATGTCATCCCCGTTCGCGAGGTTCCGACGGCGCTCGATCTCGTCGTCTTCGACACCGGTGCCCTCGGAGACCATGCGGTCCAGGTCGCCGGCGTGCATCGCCCACACCGATCGGATGAGGGGGAGGTCGCCTCGGACCTCTTCGAGCCGCGCGGCGTGGTCCTCCGATTCCACGATGCACGCGACCGCTCCGGAGTCGGCGAGGTTCCAGGCGATCTGCGACGACGACGACGTCTCGTAGATCGGAACCATCACGGCGCCGGCGAAGAACAGCGCGAAGTCCACAAGCGTCCAGTCGTACGTGGTTCGCGCGATGAATCCGACCTTGTCGCCGGGTTCGATGCCGGCCGCGACGAGGCCCTTCGCGAGGGCGATGACCCGCTCATGGAACTGCGCGGCGGTGATGTCGCGCCAGCCGGAACCGTCCGGAACTGCGAAGAGAGCGCGGTTCGGCGTCTCTTTCACACGTTCGACGAGGAGGTCTGTGATGTTCGCGTCGGGATCGGCGGGAACGACGGCGGGGATAGTGAACTCGGTCACGGCAACTCCTTTGGTACCGGCTGCGGTTTCGGTGGTCGGGTGTGAATCGAGTCTAACTGAGCGGGGTCTTCCTCTCGCGGGATTCCGCGCGGATGAGCCCGCACAGGACGCGCACCTCGCCCGCGGGAGAGCGCCCGCCCTACTAGAGTGGTTGCGCCGTCGCGCCAGCGCTCGGCCGGAAGGGAAGACGTTGCTCAAGGTCGGCATCGACATCGGTGGCACGAAGATCGCAGGAGGCGTCGTCGACGCCGAAGGACGCATCGTCGAAAAGCTCCGCGTGGCCACACCCGTCGACACGGCCTCGCTCGCCGACGCCGTCGTCGACATGGCGCGACACTTCGGGCAGAGTCATGACGTCGCCGCCGTCGGCGTGGCCGCCGCGGGTTTCATCGACCGGAACCGCGAGCTCGTGCTGCACGCACCGAACATCGCCTGGCGCAATGAGCCGCTGAAGGCGACTCTCGCCTCGCGCATCGACGTGCCCGTGACGATCGAGAACGACGCCAACGCCGCAGGGTGGGGCGAGTTCCGCTTCGGTGCCGGTCGCGACGTCGAGAACATGACGATGCTGACGATGGGCACCGGCGTCGGGGGAGCGGTCGTCGTCGACGGTGCGCTCCTCATGGGCGGCCACGGCATCGCCGGTGAACTCGGACACATCCGCTTCATCCGGGATGGACGACCCTGCGGGTGCGGGCAGAAGGGCTGCCTCGAGCAGTATGCATCCGGTCGAGCGCTCCAGCGCGAAGCGGAGGAGATCGCCGACGACGACGCCGGCATAGGTGCGGGACTGGCGGCGCTGCGCCTCGAGACGGGTGCTCTGAAGGGACCGGCGATCTCGCGCCTCATCCTGGCGGGGGATCTTGGTGCGATCGAGGCGCTGCGGCGTGTCGCGACGGCACTCGGTGAGGCGTGCGGCGGGTTCCAGGCCGTTCTCGATCCGGAGCTGTTCGTGATCGGCGGAGGCGTCGCGCAGCTGGGCGAAGACCTGCTGGGACCGATGCGCGAGGCGTACCGCACGGCCGTCCCGGGTTACGGCGACCGTCCGGTGGCGGAGTTCGCCGTCGCGCAGCTGGGCAACGACGCGGGTCTCATCGGCGTCGCCGACCTGGCGGAGGTCGGCTGACGGTGTTCTACTGGCTGATGAAGTACGTGGTCATCGGGCCCGTCGTCAAGGCCGTCTTCCGGCCCTGGATCGTCGGCCGCCGCAACGTCCCCTCGCAGGGTGCGGCCATCCTCGCCAGCAACCACCTGTCCTTCGCCGACTCCATCTTCCTGCCGCTGATGATCGACCGCCCGGTGTCGTTCCTCGCCAAGAGCGACTACTTCACCGGCAGAGGGCTGCGCGGCTGGGCGACCCGGGTCTTCTTCAAGGCGACCGGTCAGCTTCCCATCGATCGTTCCGGCGGCAAGGCCTCCGAGGCATCGCTCAACACCGGACTGCAGGTGCTCGGTCGGGGCGACCTGCTCGGGATCTATCCGGAGGGGACGCGCAGCCCCGACGGGCGCCTCTACCGCGGCCGAACCGGCATCGCTCGGATGGCCCTGGAAGCGCACGTCCCCGTGGTGCCCGTCGTGATGGTCGACACCGACACCATGATGCCGATCGGTCGCCGGATCCCGCGGGTCGTCCGGGTGGGCGTCGTGATCGGCGAGCCGCTGGACTTCTCGCGTTTCGAAGGGATGGAGAGCGATCGCTACATCCTGCGCTCCATCACGGACGAGATCATGGTCGCCCTGCAGCGCCTGGGGGAGCAGCGTTACGACGATGTCTACGCTTCGACCGTGAAAGATCGCCTCGTCAAGCGCGGCTAGACTTGCCTGGTGCTCCAGCAGCTAGACTCCCTCGACCACTGGCGGACCCTACCGATCAAGCAGCAGCCGGCGTGGCCCGACGCCGCCGCCGTCGCTGCGGTCTCGGACGAGATCGCCGGACTTCCGCCGCTCGTCTTCGCCGGCGAGGTCGATCTGCTGCGCGAGCGACTCGCGGGGGCTGCCGCGGGCGAGGCGTTCCTGCTGCAGGGCGGCGACTGCGCGGAGACTTTCGCCGGGGCCACCGCCGAGCAGATCCGCAATCGCATCAAGACCGTGTTGCAGATGGCGGTCGTGCTCACCTACGGCGCCTCGATGCCCATCGTGAAGATGGGGCGCATGGCGGGGCAGTTCGCCAAACCGCGTTCGAAGGACACCGAGACGCGCGGTGACGTGACGCTGCCGGCGTACCGGGGCGACATCGTCAACGGGTACGACTTCACCGAGGCCTCTCGCACGGCCGATCCGGGGCGACTGCTGCGCGGTTACCACACCGCCGCATCGACGCTGAACCTCATCCGGGCGTTCACGCAGGGGGGATTCGCCGACCTTCGAGAGGTGCACAGCTGGAACAAGGGGTTCGCGCAGAACCCCGCCAACCAGCGCTACGAGCGCCTCGCGACCGAGATCGACCGCGCGATCAAGTTCATGGAGGCGGCGGGAGCCGACTTCGACGAGCTGCGCCGCGTGGAGTTCTACACCGGCCACGAGGGCCTCCTCATGGACTACGAGCGGCCGATGACCCGCATCGACTCTCGGACGGCGACGCCGTACAACACGTCGTCCCACTTCCTCTGGATCGGCGAACGCACCCGCGAGCTCGACGGCGCGCACGTCGACTACTTCTCGAAGATCCGCAACCCGATCGGCGTGAAGCTCGGCCCGTCGACCTCGCCAGACGTGGCGCTGGCGCTCATCGACAAGCTCGACCCCGAGCGCGAGCCGGGCCGCCTCACCTTCATCACGCGAATGGGCGCGGGAAAGATCCGCGACGCGCTTCCTCCGCTCCTCGAAGCGGTGAAGGATTCCGGTGCGCGGCCGCTGTGGGTCACCGACCCGATGCACGGCAACGGCATCACCACGCCGACCGGCTACAAGACGCGTCGTTTCGACGACGTCGTCGACGAGGTGCGGGGATTCTTCGAAGCGCACCGCGCCATCGGCACCCACCCGGGCGGCATCCACGTCGAGCTGACCGGCGATGACGTCACGGAATGCCTGGGTGGCTCGGAGATGATCGAGGAAGCCACCCTCGCCACGCGCTACGAGTCGCTGTGTGATCCGCGCCTGAACCACATGCAGTCGCTGGAGCTGGCCTTCCTCGTCGCCGAGGAGCTCGAGAAGCGCTGACCCGCCCCGGCGATCAGCCGGTGACGGTGATCTGCAGGGTGACGGTCGTTCCCTGCACCCGCATGCTCGACCCCTCGGGATCCTGCGCGGTGACCTCGGTGACCGCGTCGGGCCAGACATTCCAGAGGGCGGAGTAATTCACCTCGAAGCCCTCAGCGCGCAGCGCGTCCGCGGCGGCATCCCGTGTCATGCCGACCACGTCGGGCACCGGGAACAGGGGAGGGCCACTGGAGACCACGAGGTTGGTGCGGTCGCCGGGTCGCCACCATCCGCCGCCCTCACGGTCGGTCATGTAGAGCACGCGGCCCTCGGCGATCTCGGTGCTGGACTCCTGCGCCACGGAGGCGACGTCGATCCCCGCGGCCTCGAGAGTCGCGCGGGCGTCGGCCTCGGTCATGTCGCGCACTGACGGCAACGGTCCGAGCGAGACGCGAAGGCTCGCACTGTCGCCTTCGTTGACTGTGCACTCCTCGCCGCACTCGACGGGGTCGCCGCCGCCACGCGGCGTCACGACGACACCGACGACGACGCCCTCGTCCGCATCGGTGTAGAAGGTCTGATTCTCTCCGACGTCGATGCGAGACGCGTCGAGCTGCGCCCTGACATCGGTCTCCGGCTGCCCGTTGAGTCCCGTGAGGGCGACCTCGGCCGGGCCCAGCGAGACGAGCACCGTCACCTCGGTGTCTTTGTCCACACGCGCGCCGGCCTCCGGCTCGGTGTCCACGATCAGTCCGCTGTCGACCTCGAGGCTGAACACGCCCTCCTCGACCCCGGTGAGCGACTCCTCGGCGAGGGCACCCTGCGCCTGATCGAAGGTCAGACCGCTGAGGTCGGGTACCGCCACCTGTGAGCCGGGCCCCGACCCGAACCACCATCCGGCGGCTCCGGCGAGTGCTGTCAGGATGACGACGACGCCGAGCAGCCAGGCTCCCTTTCGCGACCGGCGCTTGGAGGCCTGTCGCAGCCGTGACGTGTTGTCGACGTCTTCGGCCAGATCCGTCGGACCGGTGACGGCTGCCGGAAGGACCTTCGTGAGCTCTCCGGATGCACCGCTCTCATCGCGGGTGACGCCGGTGTCGACGGTGCGGGCGACCTGCGGCGTCACGCCCAGCTCGCGCTCGATCTCGCGCAGGCGCTCCAGCATCTCCCGGGCGTCGAGCGGGCGATCATCGGGCAGCTTCTCGGTCGACCACAGCACGAGCTCGTCGAGCTGTTCGGGCACACCGGGGTTCTTGACGCTGGGGCGGGGCACGGAGTCGGTGGCGTGCTGATAGGCGATCTGCATCGGCTGCTCGCCTTTGTAGGGCTGCTCGCCGGCGAGCATCTCGTAGAGCACGATGCCGAGGGCGTAGATGTCGCTGCGGGCGTCCGCGGTGCCCCGGGTGACGAGCTCCGGCGCGAGGTAGGCGATCGTGCCGAGCAACTGCGCGCCGGTCGCGGTGTTGGCCGTCGTCGCTCGCGCCAGGCCGAAATCGCCGATCTTGATGCGGCCGTCTTCGGCCAGGAGGACGTTCTCGGGCTTGACGTCTCGATGGACGATCCCGGCACGGTGCGCCGCCGCCAGGCCGGACAGGATGGCGTCCATGATCGAGATCGCCTGCGGCACGGTCAGTCGTCGCTGCTCTTTGAGGAGCTCCCGCAGGGTGATGCCCGGCAGGTACTCCATGACCAGGTAGGCCATGTCGCCGTCCTGGCCCTGGTCGAAGACGTTGACCACGTGGGGGTCGGCCAGCCGCGCGGCGGCGCGAGCCTCCTGGATGAATCGGCTCTGGAAGACCGAGTCATCGCTCAGATGCCCGTGCATCACCTTCAGGGCGACGCGGCGCTCCAGTCGCAGGTCGGTGGCGACGTACACTGTGGCCATGCCGCCTCGCGCGATGCGAGCACGCACGCGGTATCTGCTGTCGACCAGACGGCCGATCAGCGGATCCGTCTGCTGACTCGTGCTCACGTTCAGAGTCTACGGATGAGCACCTGGGAGCTCCGGTGCGCCGCACCGGCCGATCGGAGTCCGATCCTCACGCGTCGTCAACCGTGAGCGGCGAGCCACGCTTCGGCCGGAGCCTCCCACCGGGCGTATCGATCGGGGTAGGCGGAGATCTGCACCGCCTGCGCGGCATCGGCGAACGACATCGACTCCCATCCGGGGATGTCGAGAAGACCGCGCGTCGCGTAGTCGTTGGGGTCGTCGGCGCCGCCGAAGAAGGCGAGCGTCGCATAGCGCCGGTCGAGGATCTGAGCGGCGGAGCCCCAGCCGGTGCTGGGTCGCTGCTGGAAGAGCCCGAGCGAGTCGCGGTCGCCCCAATCGAGGTTCCGCAGCCACGACTCCTGCATCGCCGTGCCCAGGGCGATGGTGATGCCGCGGTCGCTCACCCCGAGTTCGCGTCCGATCGAGATGATCAGCCGCGCGTTCTCGATCTGCTCGGCGTCGAGCGACGAGTCGACGGACTGCTCGGCCGGCGTAGCGGATGCGGTGGCGGCCGCGGCAGTCATCGTCGGTGCCAGCGCCAGCGTCTGACCGGGGTAGATGATGGAATCCCGCTGCAGCCCGTTCGCCGCCAGCAGCGCGTCGACCGTGGTGCCGTGCTTCTGGGCGATGGCGAAGACCGTGTCACCCGCGGTGACGGTGTGGGTGCCGCCGGAGTCGGACGCCGCCGGGGGAGTGGATGGTTCGCTCAGCGCAGTCAGCACGATCTCCTGTCCCGGGTGGATCACGCTGGACCATCCGAGCCCGTTCAGGCGGAGCACGTCGTCGGTGCGAAGGCCGTGAGCCGCCGCGATGGAGCTGACGGTGTCACCCGCGCGAACGACATAGCGCTGCGGGACGGAGGTTGCGGCGACAGCGGATGCGGTGGTCACGGACGCGGGTGCGGCGGGAAGCTTCGCTCCGCGTGCGAGGTGACCTCCTCCGGTGGACGTCGCCTCGGCGTGCGCCGGGGTCGCGGCGGCGATGATCGCCAGGGACCCGATGATCGCCATCGGGGTGGCCGCGCGCCGTGCCCGCGGCGTGGGCATGATGTCGCTGATGGTGCTCATGGGATCCCTCCGGTCGACGCAGCCACGCTGTCACGGTTGGAAACGGGAGTCAATCAAAGTGACACATGTGAAAGATGAGACTTCTGTTACCTTTGTCGACTCGTCGCGGTCGGGAGGGCCGTCTGCACTGGCCTGCGGTGCGGAAGAACCGGGTGCGGAATGAGATAGTGACATCGTGACTGTGGATGCTTCCCCGATGCCGACCGACTGGCTGACCCTCCCCGAGCTCGCCGAGGAGCTCGATGAGACGCTCGGGCGCGTCAAGCGCCTGCTCGATGAGTCGCACCTCGTGGCCTCGCGTCGTCATGGCGCGCCGCGCGTCCCGTCGCTGTTCGTGCTCGACGGCAGGCCGCTGTCCTCGCTGCGCGGAACGGTGATCGTGCTGCACGACGCGGGATTCGACGATGATGAGACCATCGATTGGCTGCTGGCGCCGGAGGACTCCATCGGAATGGCGCCGATCGAGGCTCTGCGCCTGGGCCGAAAGAGCGAGGTCCGTCGCGTCGCCCAGTCTCTGGCCTGAGCCTCGTCTCAGGTGGTGCGGATGCTCGCGGCCCGGGCGAGCTCCCGCAGCTGACTGACCGAGGCGTTGTCGAGCCGCGCCCCGGACAGGGCGCGGTCGGCGGCCCGGGCCCGCTCGGCGATGAGGGCCTCCACCCGGTCGAGTGCACCGGTGTCGGTGATCGTCTGCTGAAGGGCCGCGATCTGGTCCGCATCGAGCGTCGGGTCGCCGAGCATCTCATCGAGAAGACGTCGCGATCCCGAGGGAAGGGCCTCGCGTGCGTAGGCGATGAGAACGGTGCGCTTGCCCTCCCGGAGATCGTCCCCCGACGGTTTGCCCGTCGTCTCGGCATCGCCGAAGACCCCGAGGACGTCGTCGCGCAGCTGGAAGGCCATGCCCACGGGCAGGCCGAACGAGGCGAGTGCCGTCGTCTGCGCCTCGTCGGCTCCCGCGAGGGCCGCGCCGATGAGGAGGGGCTGGAGCATGCTGTAGCGGGCCGACTTCAGCTCCGCCACGCGCAGGGCACGGGTGGCGTGGGTGTCGTCCGGCTGGCTCGCCCACGCCGATTCCTCCGCGACGTCCAGGAACTGGCCGATCGTGACCTCGCGTCGCATCGTCGCGTACTCGCGACGTGTGCGGGTCGCGCGCCCGGGTTCGAGCTCGGAGAGCGCATCTTCGAGGAGGTCATCCGACCAGGCGACCAGGAGGTCGCCGAGGAGGAGGGCGCCGGATCGACCGAACGCGCGTGGGTCTCCCTGCCACCTCGCTCCGGCGTGGTGCGCTTCGAGCGCCCTGTGCGCCGCGGGGTGACCGCGCCGCATGTCGGAGTTGTCGATGATGTCGTCGTGCACCAAGGCTGCGGCGTGGAAGATCTCGAGCGCCGCGGCTGTCGCCAGCACGTGCTCGGGCATCTGGCGCCCGGGTGTCGTGGCGTCGACGACGGCGCGCCATCCGGCGACGCAGAACCGGGCGCGGAGGCGCTTCCCGCCGGCGACGGCGGCGGCCCCGGCATCGACGATGAGGGTCGCTTCGTCTCCCCACGCGTGAGCATCGCGGCGCTGAGCCGAGATGAACGTATCCAGTCGCTGGGAAATCACCTGAGTGAGGTCTGGAGCCGATGACACGGGCCTAGCCTAGTAATCGCCAGCCCGAGTAGAATGTCGGGAAGATAACAGCAGTCCAGAGGGGGATGCATGCCACTGTCCGAACAGGAGCAGCGTCTGCTCGATGAGATGGAACGCCATCTCATGCGCAACGAGGCTGACGTGGTCACCGCCCCCGAAGGCGGACGCTCCCTCAGCTATCGAAATATCGTCTACGGCACGATCCTCGTGCTGCTCGGTCTCGCCGGGCTGATCGTCGGGGTCGCCGTCCAGCTCATCGTCGTCGGCGTCATCGGCTTCGTCGTCATGCTCGGAGGCGTGGTGCTCGCCGTCACCCCGCTGCGTGGCGCCGCCGCGACGGGCGGATCCGTCAAGCCGAAAGCAGCGCCCTCGGCGCCGCGAGGGTCAGGTCCGTCCTTCATGGACCGCATGAACGACCGTTGGGATCGTCGACAGGGAGAGCGCTGACCTCTCCACCCTCCTCCACTTCTGAGAACACCGGCCTTCGGGCCGGTGTTTTTTTGTGCGCCCGCGGTCTCGGCGTGGTTCGGGACAACACCGGGATGTCCGCCATCGTGCGGAAATTGCGGCCGAAGTGATACAAAGTGGGGCAAAGTGGAGTAAAGTGGGGATCAACCTGGAGGGGCCGGACGAAGGTTGGGGGTGAGTGGCACATGCTGCTGGGCACGCACACTCCCAAGCTCGACGACAAGGGCCGCGTCATCCTTCCTTCCAAGTTCCGTGACGATCTCGGCGCCGGGGTCGTCGTCACCCGCGGGCAGGATCGCTGCCTCTACGTCTTCGCCACAGAGGAGTTCGAGCGTGTGCACGAGCGCATCCGCGAAGCGCCCCTCGCCAACAAGCAGGCCCGAGACTTCCTGCGCATGTTCCTGTCGGGAGCGAGCGCGGAAAAGCCCGACAGCCAGAACCGCATCACCATCCCGCCGCCGCTGCGCGCCTACGCGGGCCTCGAGAAGGAGCTGATCGTGACGGGTGTCGGTGCGCACGCCGAGATCTGGAACGCCGAGGCGTGGAACGCCTACGCCGAGAGCAACGAAGAGACCTACGCCGAAATGGAGCAGGAGGTGATCCCGGGCCTGTTCTGAGCCCTCTGCGCCGACTCCCAGCCGTTCAGCCCTGACACCACTTCCCCGGCGTCAGGTCAGGAACGGATGGGGATCAGCGAAGAGGGACCGGCCGTCGACATCATGGACGCGCGAGAGATCCACACCCCTGTCATGCTCGGCCGCTGCGTCGAGCTGCTCGCACCGGCGCTCCAGAAGCCGGGCGCGGTGCTGATCGACGGGACGCTCGGGATGGGAGGGCACTCCGAGGCCTTCCTTGAGCGGTTCCCGGATCTGCACCTCATCGGCCTCGACCGTGACCGGGACGCCCTCCGGATCGCTGGCGGGCGTCTGGAGCGGTTCTCGGACCGGACGACCCTCGTGCACACGGTCTACGACGATGTCGACACGGCGCTGAGCGAGGCCGGCGTCGACAGGGTCGACGGTATCCTCTACGACCTCGGCGTCTCGTCGCTCCAGCTCGACGTCGCCGATCGCGGATTCGCCTACGCGCAGGATGCGCCGCTGGACATGCGGATGGACCAGAGCATCGGGGTGACCGCTGCGGATGTCGTCGGGGAGTACGGCGAAGGCGACCTGCGCCGTATCTTCGAGCGATACGGCGAGGAGAAGCTGGCTGCGCGGTACGCGCGCGCAATCATCGCCGCGCGTGCCGACGCACCCATCGAACGCTCGGGACAGCTCGTGCAGATCCTGAGCGACGCGACGCCGGCCGCGGTCCAGCGTGCCGGGCATCCTGCCAAACGGGTCTTCCAGGCGCTGCGCATCGAAGTCAACGGCGAGCTCGCCGCGCTCGAGCGCGCGGTACCCGCCGCGATGGGCGCGCTGGCCGTCGGCGGTCGCATCGTGGTGCTGTCGTACCAGTCGCTCGAGGATCGGCTCATCAAGCGCGCATTCGCGGAGGCGACCGCTTCGACCGCCCCCGCCGGTCTTCCCGTGGAGCTGCCCGAGCACGCTCCCCGTTTCCGTCTGCTGGTCAAGGGTGCCGAACTCGCATCCGATGAAGAGCGTGCGCGCAACTCACGGGCGATCCCCGTGCGGTTGCGCGCCGCCGAACGAGTGAGGGAGGCACGATGAGCACCGCACCTGCCGTCAGCCCGCTGCGGCGCCCGATCGAGGCGCCCGAACGCCGACTCCACGTCGTCGCCGAGCCGGACCGCAAGCGTCGCCCGAAGCTGCTTTACGGAATGGTCGCCCTTCTCGGTGCGTTCGCGATCGCCGGAGCCCAGATGGCTCTGTCGGTGCTCACCACCCAGACCTCGTACGACATCGCCGAGCTCACGTCGCAGCAGCGGAACCTGACCTACGAGAAGCAGATCCTCACCGACGAGCTGGCCGGTCTCAGCTCCCCGCAGTACCTCGCCGCCAACGCGGCCGCGCTCGGCATGGTGATCGATGAGACGCCCGCCTACCTGCGCCTCAGCGATGGAGCGGTGATCGGTGCGAGCGAGGCCGCCGGCGCGGTGTCCACCGTCGACGCGATCGGCCGCGGCGCGGTCGAGAACGCGCTCATCTCCGAGACCCCGCTCGTCACGGCCCCTGACGCGACCATCGCCGGTGACCCCGTGACGGCGGAGGAGATGGGACTGCCCGCCGACACGCCGCTGCCCGTGACCGACGGTCTGCCCACACCTGCGACACGCTGATCCCATGACGACTCGCGCCACCCGCAGTCCGCGTCGCCGCACCGTCGTCGCCCTCGCCGTCGTGCTGGCGGTGCTCGCCGCCTTCATCGTGCGGCTCGTCGACATCCAGGTCGTGAACGCCGACGATCACATCGAGGACTCGCTGTCGTGGGCATTCGGGGGCTCGCAGGAGCTCTCGGGCACGCGGGGGGCGATCGTCGACGCCGACGGCGAACCGCTCGCCGGAAGCGTGCTCACGTACGACGCACAGCTCGATCCGTCGAACGCGGGCGACATCCGCCGGGCCGATGCCACCGGCGACAGCGAGGTGGTCGCCTGGCCGACCGTCGCCGCGGAGATCGGGGCCATCACGGGACAGAGCGGGGAGGACGTCATGCGCGTCGTCGACGATGCGCTGGCTGAGGATGCGGATTCTCAGTATGCGCAGCTGGCACAGGGCCTCACGACGCAGCAGTATCGGGATCTCGTCTCCCTGGGGGTGCCGTTCCTCTACTTCGAGCCCCGCCCCGACCGCACCTATGTCGACGGTGCGGTCGCCGGCAGCCTCATCGGATACGTGGGCAGCGACGGCGTGCCGCTGGCCGGTCTGGAACTGAGCCAGAACTCGTGCCTCGAGGCGTCCGACGGCACGCTCAGCTATCAGAAGGGCAAAGACGGTGTGATCATCCCCGGAACTTCCGTCGAGGAGCCGGCGGTCGACGGGGGCACCCTCCAGCTCACGATCGACCGCGATCTGCAGTGGTACATGCAGCAGCTCATCGCCGAGCAGGCCGACGACATGGGCGCGCAGTACGGCAGCATCCTCGTGGTCGAGGCCGAGACCGGCAAGATCCGCGCCGCGGCGGAGTATCCGGGCGTGGACCCGAACGATGTCGAGTCGGCCGATGTGGATGCCCGCTACAGCCAGCTGTTCACGGCTCAGCGCGAACCCGGATCGACCTTCAAGGCGCTCACCGCGGCGACCCTTCTCGACACCGGCGCGCAGACCCCGTATTCGACCGTCGACGCCGCCAGCTTCGAGACCTTTCCGAACGGGGCGCGGGTGCGGGATGCCTTCGTGCATCCGTCGTACACGTACACGCTGACCGGAGCCCTCATCGACTCGTCCAACGTCGCGGTGTCGAAGTTCAGCGAGCGAGTGTCCGCTCAGACGCGATACGACTACCTCACGGACTTCGGCATCGGCGGGGGTGTCGATGTCGGCTACCCCTCCACGGCGTCGGGATACATCCGACCGGTCGACGAGTGGGACAATCAGACCCTCTACAACACCTCGTTCGGTCAGGGACTCCTGACGACGGTGCCCGAACTCGCACAGGCGTACACCGCCATCACGAACGACGGTGTCCGGGTGCCGCTCTCACTCGTCGAGTCGTGCACGACGGCGGATGGGACCGTCATCGAGCCCGAGCTCCCCGATCCCGTGCGCGTCGTGAGCGAGGACACCGCAGACGAGGTGAGCACGATGCTGGAGAACGTGTTCCTGCAGAGCGAGTACGCCGAAGACGTGGCCATTCCGGGATATCGCGTCGCGGGCAAGACCGGAACCGCCGAGAAGACAGACGGAGAGGGCGGCTACAAGGTCGGCGTGTACTTCACGACGATGATCGGATTCGCCCCGGCCGACGACCCGAAGTACATCGTCGTCGTCAACCTCGACGAGCCGACGAAGGTAACATCGTCTTCGGCCAACGTACCGGCTTTCCAGAAGGCGATGACCCAGGTGCTGAAGAACTACCGGGTGATGCCGTCGACCTCGACGCCGGAGGAACTCCCCAAGTTCGGGTGAGTGCGACGGCCGGAGAACACATGATCGCCCTCACCATCGCACAGCTCGCCCGGATCGTCTCGGGCCGCCCCGTCCTCGTCGGCTCCGACACCCTTGGGACCGTCGTCTCCGGCGCCGTCGACACCGACTCCCGCAACATCGGACCGGGCGACGTCTTCGTCGCCAAGCCCGGCGAGGCCACCGACGGACACCTGTTCGTCGGTGGAGCCGCCGACGCGGGTGCGGCTCTCGCTCTCGTGGAGCGGCACATCGATGCGCCGATCTCGCAGGTCGTGGTCGACGACGTCGTCGACGCCATCGCCGCGCTCGCCCGGCACGTCGTCGGGGTCGTCCGCGCACGCGGTGACCTCCGCATCGCCGGGATCACCGGCTCCAACGGCAAGACGACGACCAAGAACCTGCTCGCGCGCATACTTCAGGACGAGGGCGACACGGTGGCCCCTCGCGCATCCTTCAACAACGAGGTCGGTGCGCCGCTGACCATGCTGCGCGTCGACGACGACACCCGCTTCCTCGTGAGCGAGTTCGGCGCGAGCGCGCCGGGGGAGATCGCCCGCCTCGCCGGCCTGGTCGAGCCCGACCTCGGCGTGGTGCTCATGGTGGGCATGGCCCATGCGGGCGGCTTCGGCGGGATCGAGGCGACCTTCCACGCGAAATCCGAGCTGGTCCGTGCGCTCCGCCCGGGAGGGGTCGCGGTCTTGAACGCCGACGATCCGCGGGTGTCGGCGATGGCGCCCATCGCCGAGGAGATCGGTGCGTCGGTGCGCTGGTTCGGCCGCGGGGAACGGGCGGAGGTCCGTGCGGTCGACGTGGAGGTGACGGCGACGGGCACCGTCGCCGCGATCGTCGTCGACGGCGAGGCGCGCACCCTGCGGCTGCGCGTGCTCGGCGAGCACCACGTGATGAACGCGCTCGCGGCTCTCGCCGCCGCCACCTCCTTCGGCGTCGACCTCGATGCCGCGATCGCCCGGCTGGAAGCCGTCGAATTGGCCGAGCGCTGGCGCATGCAGCCGCTCGGCGGCGACCGCGTGCGGATCATCAACGACGCCTACAACGCGAGCCCCGACTCCATGGCCGCCGCGCTGCGCACCCTGGCGCAGATCACTGCGCGCGATGAGCGCATGGTCGCCGTCCTCGGCGCCATGAGCGAGCTCGGCGAGTACGCGGGGGAGGAGCACGACCGAGTGGGGCTGCTCGCCGTTCGCCTGGGCGTGCAGCGGATCGTCGTCGTCGGCGACGACGCCCGGCGTCTGTTCCTCTCGGCGGTCGGCGAGGGTTCCTGGGACGGCGAGGCGGTGTTCTTCTCGACCGCGGACGAGGCGTACGACTACCTCGTCACGGAGCTGCGGGACGGCGACCGCGTGCTCGTGAAGTCGTCGAACTCCGCGGGACTGCGCCACCTCGGCGACCGGCTCGGCGAGGCGTTCTCATGAGGTCGCTCCTGACGGCAGCGGCGATCTCGCTGGCCTTCACGCTCTTCCTCACGCCGGTCTTCCTGCGCCTGTTCCGGGCGTGGGGGTGGGGTCAGGTCATCCGGACCCCTGAGACCGGCAACAACCCCCGCCACGGCGCGAAGCGCGGCACGCCGACCATGGGCGGCACGATCTTCATCGTCGGCACCATCGTCGGATACTTCATCGGCGCCTACGTCGGCAACAATCCGCCGACCATCTCGGGACTCATGGTGCTGTGGCTCATGGTCGGGTTCGGCGTGGTCGGCTTCATCGACGACTACCTGAAGGTGCGCAGTCAGCGCAGCCTCGGGCTGTCGGGCTGGCGCAAGGTGATCGGACAGGTCATCGTCGTGGTGCCGTTCGCCGTCGTCGGGCTCAGCTTCCCGAATCTCGCGGGGACGACGCCCGCCTCGCCGTACGTCTCGGTCTTCCGCGACGTGCCCATCCTGTACTTCTTCGCGCTCGCGCCGATCATCGGATGGCTCATCTACCTCGCGTGGATCATGCTGATCGGCGTCGCGGCATCGAACTCCGTGAACGTGACGGACGGACTGGACGGACTCGCCGCCGGAGCGGGGATTTTCGTCGTGGGCGCCTACAGTCTCATCGCCTTCTGGCAGTTCAACCAGGCGTGTGCGGGGGGCAAGGTCCTCCAGCCCGACGTGCAGGCGGGGTGCTACGAGGTGCGCGACCCGTTCGACCTCGCCATCGTGTCGGCCGCCTTCGTCGGGGCACTCGTCGGCTTCCTCTGGTGGAACGCGCCCAAGGCGAACGTCTTCATGGGCGATGTCGGGTCGATGGCGATCGGGGGCGTCATCGCCGCGATGGCGATCCTCACCCGCACCGAGCTGCTGATGGTGCTCGTCGCCGGCGTCTACGTCATCGCATCCGGTTCCGTCATCCTGCAGCGCCTGTACTTCAAGCTCACCCGGGGCAGGCGCCTGTTCCTCATGAGTCCCCTGCACCACCACCTCGAGATGCGGGGATGGTCGGAGGTCACGATCGTGGTGCGCATGTGGATCATCGCGGGCCTCCTGGCCGTCTCGGGTGTCGGACTCTTCTACGTGGAATGGCTCACGCGCACATGACCGACGACGCCCGCCTGTCCTCCCTCACCAGCTGGTATGCCGACTGGAAGGGGGTGAAGGTCGCCGTGCTCGGCCTCTCGGTCACCGGATTCTCGGTCGCCGACACGCTCGCGGAACTGGGCGCGGACGTGCTCGTCGTCACCGAGAGCGCTTCGCAGGAATACGCTCGGCTGCTTCCCGTGATCGGCGTGCGCGCGTGGACGGGCTCGCTGGATACCGTCCCCGGCGACCTCGTCGACTTCGCACCGGAGGTCGTGATCGCCTCGCCCGGGTTCGCCCCGCACCACCCTGTCATCTCCTGGGCGCAGGAGACCGGCATCCCGTTGTGGGGCGACGTCGAGCTCGCGTGGCGCGTGCGCGACAAGGTGACGCGCGCGGACGGATCGCCCGCGGACTGGGTGCTGGTCACCGGCACCAACGGCAAGACGACGACGACGCGGATGGCGGCGACGATGCTCGTCGCCGCGGGCCTGCGCGCCGCTCCCGTCGGCAACATCGGCACGCCGGTGCTCGACGCGGTGCGCGACCCCGCGGGCTTCGACGTCCTCGTCGTCGAGCTCTCGAGTCACCAGCTGTGGTATCTCGGGCTCCAGAGGGGTCCCCAGCCCGTCTCGCCGGCCGCCAGCGTGTGCCTGAACCTCGCCGATGACCACCTCGAATGGCATGGGTCGTTCGAGGCCTACCGCGATGCCAAGGCCCATGTCTACGACCACACGCGCATCGCGTGCGTCTACAACAAGTCCGACGAGGCCACGCGACGCATGGTGGAGGACGCCGAGGTGGTCGAGGGGGCCCGAGCGATCGGATTCGACCTCGGCGTGCCGGGCCCGAGCGACATGGGCGTCGTCGACGGCATCGTCGTCGACCGTGCCTTCCTCGATGACCGTCGCACCAGCGCGCTGGAGCTCACGACGCTCGCCGATCTCGATGCCCGAGGGCTCGGCGCTCCCCACGTCGTATCGAACATCCTGGCGGCGGCCGCTCTGGCGCGCGCGGTCGGTGCGCCGCCGGCGGCGGTCCGCGACGCGCTCACCGCGTTCACGCTCGATCCGCACCGCATCGAGGTCGTCGCCGCAGAGGCCGGGATCACCTGGGTCGACGACTCCAAGGCGACGAACCCCCACGCGGCCGCGTCGTCTCTGGCGGCGTATCCGGGTGCGGTCTGGGTCGTCGGGGGTCAGCTCAAAGGTGTCGACATCACGGGCCTCGTCGCCGAGCGTGGGCCGGCGGTGAAGGCGGCGATCCTCATCGGAGCCGACCGCGCGGACCTGGTGGCGGCATTCGAACGACACGCCCCCGCGGTGCCGGTGTTCGAGGTCGCCTCCGATGACACTGAAGAGGTCATGGCACGGGTCGTCGAACTGGCGGCGGGCGTCGCCGCCGACGGAGACGTGGTCCTCCTCGCTCCGGCAGCGGCATCCTTCGATCAGTTCTCCTCCTACGCCGATCGCGGCCGGCGTTTCGCCGACGCGGTGAAGGATCGTCTTGCGAGGGGGAGTCAGGGTGACCACGACGCACAGCCCGTCCCCGGCGACATCTGACGACGGCGGCTCGAGAGGTGGCCTGACCGCGCGCGTCTCGCTCGGCCGCGTGTTCGCTCCGGTGCCGAGTGAATTCCTCCTCATCGCCTCGACGGCGCTGATCCTCACCGGCTTCGGGCTCGTCATGATCCTCTCCGCGACATCGGCGACCTCCACCGCATCGGGCGTCGCGCCGTGGGATGCGGCGATGAAGCAGGCGGTCTTCGCCGTCCTCGGCATCCCGCTCATGTTCATCGCGAGCCGTCTTCCCATCGCCTTCTGGAAGCGCATCGCGTGGCCCGCGCTGATCGGGGCCACCGTCTTCCAGCTGCTCGTGTTCACCCCCCTCGGCGTCGAGAACGACGGAAACCGGAACTGGATCGTCATCGGCGGCATTCAGGCGCAGCCGTCCGAGTTCCTGAAGCTCGCCCTCGCGCTCTGGCTCGGGTTCGTCCTCTTCCGCAAGCGCACGCTGCTGGGGCTGTGGCGTCACGTCTTCATCCCCGTGGTCCCGGTCGCCGGCGCGGTGATCGCGACGGTGCTCGCCGGACGTGACCTCGGCACGGCCATGATCCTCGTTCTGATCGTGCTGTCGGCACTGTTCTTCTCGGGCGTGAAGCTGCGCATCTTCATCCTGCCGCTGATCATCGCCGTCGGCTCGGTCGCGGCGCTGGCGGTCACCAGCCCGAACCGCATGGCGCGCATCATGAGCTTCCTCGATGCCAACTGCGATTACTTCGACGAGTGCTATCAGCCGATGCACGGCATCTTCGGGCTGGCGCAGGGAGGTGTCTTCGGTCTCGGGCTCGGGAACTCCAAGGAGAAGTACAACTGGCTTCCCGCCGCCGCCAACGACTACATCTTCGCCATCGTCGGAGAGGAGCTCGGCCTCATCGGCTGTGTCGTGGTGCTCGCGCTCTTCGCCCTCTACGCCGTCGGCGCCTTCCATGTGATCCGCAAGACCGACGATCCCTTCGTCCGCATCGTCGCCGGCTCCGTCACGGTGTGGATCGTCGGCCAGGCGCTCATCAACATCGGGGTGGTGCTGCGCGTCTTCCCGGTGCTCGGGGTGCCGCTGCCCTTCATGTCACAGGGAGGCACCTCTCTCCTGTCGCTCCTGGTGGCGACCGGTGTGCTGCTGGCGTGTGCGCGTTCCCTGCCGACGCGCACCCCATCGGTCGGCGCTCCGCCGAATCCCGGTCGACGTGCGAGGATCGGGTGAGTGACCACCTACCTCCTCGCCGGCGGCGGCACCGCCGGGCATGTCAATCCGCTCCTCGCGGTCGCCGACGGGCTCCGCGACCGCGATCCCGAGGCTGAGGTGCTCGTCCTCGGCACGAGGGAGGGCCTCGAAGCGCGGCTGGTGCCGGAACGGGGCTATGAGCTGCTCTTCGTCGACAAGGTGCCCTTCCCTCGTCGGCCGAACCGGAATGCCGCGGCCTTCCCGACGCGATTCCGGCGCGCCATCTCGCAGGTGAGGCGTCACCTGGAGGATCGCGGCGTCGACGTCGTCGTGGGGTTCGGCGGGTATGCCTCCGCGCCCGCCTACGTTGCCGCATCCCGTGCCCGCGTGCCGTTCGTCGTGCACGAGGCCAACGCCAAGCCGGGTCTGGCGAACATCCTCGGCGCCCGCCGCGCCGCCGGCGTGGGCGTGGCCTTCGACGGCACGCCGCTGAAGCGCTCGTCCGTCGTGGGCATGCCGCTTCGCCGCGAGATCGTCGACCTCGACCGAGACGCGCGGCGCGCGCAGGCCGCTGAGCTGTTCGACCTCGACGAGGATCGCCCGGTGCTGCTCGTCTTCGGCGGATCGCTCGGCGCCCAGCGGCTGAACGAGGCGTTCGGCGACGGGCACGGCGCCGCGTGGCGCGATGTGCTCGACGCCGGTTGGCAGCTGCTGCACGTGACGGGGGAGCGGTCGACCCTGTCGGATCCGGGGGTACCCGGCTACACCGTGCGTCGGTACGTCGACAGGATGGACCTCGCCTTCGCTCTCGCCGACGTCATCGTCTCGCGCGCCGGCGCGGCCACGGTGTCGGAGGTCAGCGCCCTGGGCATCCCGGCCGTCTACGTGCCGTACGCCGTCGGAAACGGCGAGCAGGCCCTCAACGCCTCGTCCGCGGTGCGCGCCGGAGCGGCGCGCCTCATCGCCGACGCGGAGTTCACGCCGGGCGCCGTGCGCGACGAGGTGCTGCCCCTGCTGGCCGACGCCGAGCGGCGGCAGGAGATGGTTCGCGCGTCGGCCCGCGTCGGAACCCGGTCGGGGACCGAGAACGTGATCGCGATGATCGATCGCGCCCTGGCGTGACGCGGCGCTGACTCCGCCACGCGTGCAGAGGAGATCCCGGTCAAGGAGGACGGATGCGGTGCCCGGCTTCCTCTCGGGGCGCGATGTCCTCTCGAAGCGCGCGCGATCAGCGCCGGAGGGCGTCCGCGACGAGGGCGAGGGCCTCGTCGGCGTCCATCCGGACCATGTGCACCTGCTCGGCGAAGTCGGCAGCCGCCGCCTCGATCCGTCGACGCGCGGGATCGGTCGACATCGCGACGAAGGTGCCGGCACGGCCACGCGTCTCGATGACCCCCGCCGCCTCGAGCTCCCGATACGCGCGCGCCACCGTGCCCGGTGCGACGCCGAGCTGCTGCGCGAGCGCGCGCACCGGCGACAGGCGCGAGCCGGGCGTGAGCGAGCCGTCTCGCACGGCATCGACGATCTGCGTGCGGAGCTGCTCGAACGGGGGGACGGCGAGGGAGGCGTCGACGGTGAGTCTCATCGGCGCTCATCATGGTCGTCGCGATCGCAACGTGTCAACACGAACAGCCCACTCCCAGCGCGCCGGGAGGGTGGGTCACCCTGCCCGGCCTAGGATTGTCGGGTCATGATCAGACCCGACCTCTCCCTGCCGATCCCCGAGCGGATCGAGGCTGCGCACTTCATCGGCATCGGCGGCTCGGGCATGTCGGGCCTTGCCCGCATGTTCCTGCAGCGCGGCATCCGCGTGTCCGGTTCGGACCGTGCCGACAGCGCCGCCCTGCGCGAGCTGGCGGAGCTCGGCGCGACCGTGCACGTGGGGCACGACGCCGCGAATCTCGCGGACGACGTCGACACGGTCGTCCACACCGGCGCGATCTGGGCGGAGAACCCCGAGTTCCTCCTCGCGAAAGAGCGCGGTCTGCACGTGATCCACCGCTCGCAGGCGCTGTACTGGCTCATCGGCGGCCGTCGGCTGGTGTCGGTTGCGGGGGCGCACGGCAAGACCACCTCGACCGGCATGATCGTCACCGCCCTGCGCGACCTGGGCGATGACCCGACGTTCGTCAACGGAGGGGTCATCGCGCAGCTCGGAGCCTCGAGTGGCATGGGTGCCGACGACCTGGTGGTCATCGAGGCCGACGAGTCCGACGGCACCTTCCTGCTCTACGAGACCTCGATCGCCCTCATCACCAACATCGACGCGGACCATCTCGACCACTACGGCACCGCGGACGCCTTCGACGACGCGTTCGCCCGGTTCGCCGACGCCGCGCGCGAAGCCGTCGTCATCTCGGCCGACGACCGCGGCGCGCGTCGCGTGCGGGAGCGGATGACGCATGAGAACGTCGTCACGTTCGGGGTGAGCGACGACGCCGACGTGCGTCTCGTGGACCTTCGAACCGACGGCCCCGTCTCCTTCGCCGTCGAACACGCCGGCGAACGCGTGGATGTTCGTCTGCCCATCCCGGGTGCCCACAACGCGCTCAACGCCACCGGAGCCATGGCGGTGCTGCTGTCGCTGGGGTGGCGGCTGGACAGCGCCGCACGTGCCGTCGGGGGATTCACCGGCACGGTGCGCAGATTCGAGCTCCACGGCGTCGAGAGGGGGGTCAGCGTGTTCGACGACTACGCGCACCACCCGACCGAGGTCGCGGCCGCCCTGGCCGCAGCCCGCACCGTGATCGGCGAGGGCCGGATCATCGCCCTGCATCAGCCGCACACGTACTCGCGCACGCAGGCGATGTTCCGGGAGTTCGCCGAGGTGCTCGAGTCGCACGCAGACCACACGGTCGTCCTCGACGTCTACGGAGCCCGCGAGGATCCCGTCCCGGGCGTGACCGGCGAGCTCGTCGCCGATGCCTTCGAGCAGTCGGACCGCGTGGCGTTCGTCCGGGATTGGCAGGATGCGGCGGACTACACCGCGTCGGTCGCGCGGGCCGGCGATTACATCATCACCCTCGGCTGCGGGAACGTGTACCTGATCATCCCGCAGGTTCTCGAGGCCCTGGCGGGCACGACGGACGCTCCGGCGGGGAAGTAGCAGGCGGTGCGCCGGCCCTCTCCGCTCCCGCCGCCGCAGCGCTCGAACGACGCCGTCGATGTGCGCGCAGCGCGCGCCGAGGCGGCACGCGGCGACCACTCGCCCGGTGACGAGGGCCTCGACGACCTCGACGACGCTGTGCGCGTCGCCGACGAAGCCGATGACGACGGACCCGCCGGAATCGCACCCGTCGTCGGCCTCGATCGCGCGCGGGGCGGGAGCGCGTCGCGGAATGCGCGTGCCGCGTCCGAGGCGACGGGATGGCGTGCCGTCTGGCGAGCCGCTCGCGCGCGTCGGCGGGCGCTCCGGGCCGAGATGCGTCGCTTCACCGTTCGTCAACGACGACGGCGAGCGGCATGGCTCTGGTCGGCCGGGGCGGTGGTCGCCCTCGTGGTGGTGACCCTCGGTGCGGCGTATTCCCCGCTGTTCGCCGTGGAGCGCATCCGCGTCGTCGGTGCGGACACCCTCGACGCCGCGAGCGTCGAGGAAGCGCTGTCTGGTCAGCTCGGCACGCCGCTGCCCCTCGTCGACGAGAGCGCCGTCAAAGCCACGCTCGTGACGTTCCCGCTCGTGGAGACCTACACGCTCGAAGCGCGACCTCCCCACGACCTCGTCGTGCGCATCGTCGAGCGCACGCCGGTGGGCGTGATCGACGGCCCCGCGGGCTTCACGCTGGTCGATGCCGCGGGCGTCGCGCTGTCGACCACACCCGAGGCGCCGGAAGGCGAGCCGGTGCTGGAAGTGGTCGGCGGCACCGGGTCTGCGGCATTCGAGGCGGTCGGGCAGGTCGTCCGAAGCCTCCCGGAGGCGATCCGCGCGCAGGTGACCGCCGTATCGGCCTCCTCGGCCGATGACGTCACCCTCACGCTGGGCGGCACGGACACCGACATCGTGTGGGGCAATGCCGACGACTCGGCCCTCAAGGCCCTGGTGCTCGAGCGCCAGATGGCGGCGACGCCTCCCGAGGACGTCTCCTCGTACGACGTGTCATCGCCCGATGTCGTCGTCGTGGGATGACGCGCCCGACGACGCCGAACGACGTTTGCGCGACACGCCGACGCCCTCCGGATCTTGGGGTCGTGGACGCATACCTTCGATCTCAGGAATTGCATACCGGGCAATTCTTTAAGCCTCTAGTAGAGGTTGAAACTTGGGTTCGGACGAGACGGAGGCCCGCATGAGCCAGAACCAGAACTACCTTGCGGTGATCAAGGTCGTCGGCGTCGGCGGCGGCGGCGTCAACGCGGTCAACCGCATGATCGAACTCGGCCTTCGCGGCGTCGAGTTCATCGCCGTGAACACCGACGCCCAGGCGCTGCTGATGAGCGACGCCGACGTCAAGCTCGACGTCGGGCGTGAGCTCACCCGCGGGCTCGGCGCCGGAGCCGACCCCGAGGTGGGTCGACGCGCGGCCGAAGACCACGCCGAGGAGATCGAAGAGGCCCTGCGGGGCGCAGACATGGTCTTCGTCACGGCGGGAGAGGGCGGTGGCACCGGCACGGGGGGAGCGCCCGTCGTCGCCAAGATCGCGAAGTCCATCGGCGCACTCACCATCGGTGTCGTGACCAAGCCCTTCTCCTTCGAGGGGCGCCGGCGACAGAGCCAGGCCGAGTCGGGCGTGGCGAAGCTGAAGGAAGAGGTCGACACCCTCATCGTGGTGCCGAACGACCGGCTCCTGGAGATCAGCGATCGCGGCATCTCGATGATGGAGGCGTTCGCCACCGCCGATCAGGTGCTTCTGGCCGGTGTGCAGGGCATCACCGACCTCATCACCACGCCGGGCCTCATCAACCTCGACTTCGCCGACGTCAAGTCGGTCATGCAGGGTGCGGGCTCCGCCCTTATGGGAATCGGCTCCGCTCGGGGCGCCGACCGCGCCATCAAGGCGGCCGAGCTCGCGGTGGAGTCGCCTCTGCTCGAAGCCTCGATCGAGGGTGCGCACGGCGTGCTGCTGTCGATCCAGGGCGGATCGAACCTGGGCATCTTCGAGATCAACGATGCGGCTCAGCTCGTCAAGGAGGCCGCGCACCCCGAGGCCAACATCATCTTCGGAACGGTCATCGACGACACGCTCGGCGACGAGGTGCGGGTGACGGTGATCGCGGCGGGGTTCGACGGCGGGGAGCCTTCTCTCCGTCTCGACCCGGTGGGCACGGCGCGCGTGACCACGACCACCGCGCCGGTGCTTCCCGCGACGCCGGCTGATGAAGCGGCCAAGGAGCGCGACGAGGAGCCCGCGCCGGCGGAGAAGGTCTCGGTGGCGGCACCGGCTCTGCCGGAGTCGTCCTACGACTCCGCGTTCAACGACGACGACCTCGACATCCCCGACTTCCTGAAGTAGTCGGTGGCCGAAGAAGGTCTTGCGCAGCGACTTGCGCACCTCGACGCCCGTGTCGCGGAAGCGGCGCGGGCGGTCGGTCGTTCCCCCGCGGAACTCACGCGCATCGTGGTGACGAAGTTCCATCCCGCGAGCCTCGTGACAGAGCTCTACGGGCTTGGGGTGCGGGATGTGGGGGAGAACCGCCAGCAGGAGTTCAGCGCCAAAGCCGGGGAGATCGGCCCTTTGGACGGTCTTCGCTGGCACTTCATCGGACAGGCGCAGACCAAGAAGGCCCGGGCGATCCGGGCCGCTGCCTCCGTCGTGCACTCGGTCGACCGCGAGAAGCTCGCGGATGCCCTGGATCGTGCCGGCGAGGGGCTGCCGCCGCTCGATGTGCTGGTCCAGGTGAATCTCACCGACGATCCGGGTCGCGGCGGCGTCGCCCCGGGCGACCTGGAGCGTCTCGCCGAGCACGTCGCCGGATGCGAGACGCTCGCGCTGCGCGGCGTCATGGCCGTCGCGCCCCTCGACGTGGAGCCGGCATCGGCATTCGCGACGCTCGCCGGATATGCCGAACGCGTGCGCAGCGTCGTGCCCACGGCGACATGGATGTCGGCGGGGATGACCGCCGACTTCGCCGAGGCGATCGCCGCGGGTGCGACACACCTGCGGATCGGCTCGGCAATCACGGGTCCCAGGCCCGACCACGGTTAACCTCGGAAACAGGATGAGCGATCCTCGCCGACAGGCGAACAGGGAGGAACGATGTCGAACGTGCTGAAGAAGTCCATGGTGTATCTCGGACTCGCGGACGAAGAAGAGGTCTACGACGAGGCCGAGTCGCAGCCCGCGCGCAAGGCGCAGGCGCCGGAGAAGACCACGGCGCCGGTGACGCCGATCCACCGCCCCGCCGTCGTGCGCCAGCCGGTCGCCACCCAGGTCAGTGAGATCCTGACGGTGCACCCCAAGCAGTACCGCGACGCGCAGGTCATCGCCGAGAGCTTCCGCGACGGCGTGCCCGTGATCATCAACCTGTCGCAGATGAGCGACGCCGATGCGCGACGTCTCATCGACTTCGCCAGCGGCCTCTCTCTCGGGCTGTACGGGCGCATCGAGCGGGTGACCAGCAAGGTCTTCCTGCTGTCGCCCGAGAACGTCTCGGTATCGGGCGAGGGCGCTGTCGCCCAGGCCGATCCCGATGCGGTGCCGTTCGCACAGACCTCCTAGGTCGTGGGCGTCATCCAGGTCATCGCAGGGGTCCTGAACTTCCTGCTGCTGATCTACGTGTTCGTTCTCCTCGGGCGTCTCGTGCTCGAGTGGATCCCGGTGTTCAATCGCGAGTGGCGACCGCGCGGTTTCGGTCTCGTGCTCGCCGAAGTGGTCTACACGGTCACCGATCCGCCCATCCGGCTGTTCCGTCGCTTCATCCCTCCGCTGCGCGTCGGCGCGGTGGCCATCGACTTCGGCTTCGCCCTCACGATGCTGCTGTGTTTCATCCTGCTCTCGGTGACCCGCACCATCGCCGCGGGGTGAGTCCCTTCGACACCCCCGGAACCCCGGACTATGCTTTTCTGAAAGCGACCCCGTCGGCATCCGCCTTCGGGCCCCACATCGGCAAGCGATACGCGCTCGAAAGAGGTACCACCCATGGCATTGACCCCCGATGACGTCGTCACCAAGCAGTTCCAGCACGTCCGGTTCAAAGAAGGATTCGACCCGGACGAGGTGGACGACTTCCTCGACGAGATCGTCGTGGAGTGGCGCAAGGCCCTCGCCGAGAACGAGGAGCTGAAGGCGAAGCTCGCCGCGTACGAGTCGGGCGAGCAGGCTCCGGCCGCCGCCGAGGCGCCCGCCGCCGAGGAGGCGGAGGCCCCCGCCGCCGCTCCCGTCGCCGAGGCTCCCGCGGCTGCTGCCGGTGGAGCCGCCGGTGCCCAGAGCGCCGGCATCATCGAACTCGCTCAGCGTCTCCACGACGAGCACGTCGCCGAGGGCCAGGCTCAGCGCGACCAGCTCATCGCAGACGCGCAGTCGCGTGCGGCGACGATCGTGGCCGAGGCCGAGGCGAAGGGCCGCGACGAGATGGCGCGCCTCGAGCGCGAGCGCACCACCTTGGAGGGTCGCATCACCGAGTTGCGCAACTTCGAGCGCGACTACCGCGCTCAGCTGCGCAGCTACATCGAAGGCAAGCTGCGCGATCTCGAGACCACGTCGACGTCGTCGGGCTCGACCCCGGTGTCGGCGATCGGCCTTTGAGAGGCAGAGCCCCTCTTCACACGGCGGCGGCCGGTATCCTCGTCGCGATCCTCGCGGCGTCGGTGCTGGCCGCCGACCAGTTGTCGAAGTACCTCGCCATCGAGAACCTGCCGCTTCGCGAAGCCGTCCCGGTCTGGGGCGAGTTCCTGCAGTGGTATCTCGTCTACAACCCGGGTGCGGCCTTCTCGCTCGGCGAGGAGTACACCTGGATCTTCACCATCGCGCTCGGTGCCGTCGCCGTCGCGATTCCGGTGATCGTCGTCCGGTCGGTGCGTTCGCGCGTCTGGGCCGTCACGCTCGGACTCCTGCTCGGCGGGGTGCTCGGGAACCTGTTCGACCGGCTGTTCCGGGAGCCGGGCTTCGGTGTGGGTCACGTCGTCGACTTCATCCTCACGCCGTGGATGTGGTTCTGGATGAACCCGGCGATCTACAACGTCGCCGACATGTTCATCGTCACGATGATGGTCGTCGTGGCCGTGCTCATCCTTCGCGGTGTGCGCCTCGACGGAACGCGCGAGCATCGCGAGACGCCCGCCGAATCCGATGAGCAGGTGAAGGACTGACGTGCCGTCGCGCATGATCCCCGTCCCGGACGGGCTCGAGGGCGCGCGCGTGGATGCCGCGCTGGCGAAGATGCTCGGCTTCTCCCGCACCTTCGCGGCGGAAGTGGCCGAATCGGGCGGTGTCGCGTCGGGTGGTCGGTCGCTCGGCAAGTCCGATCGCCTCGAATCCGGCATGTGGCTCGACGTCACGTGGCAGGACAAGCGCGGGCCGGCGGTCGTGCCGGTCGCAGTGCCCGACCTCGGTATCGTCTTCGAGGACGACGACATCGTGGTCGTCGACAAGCCGTCGGGGGTCGCCGCGCATCCATCCGTCGGGTGGGAGGGGCCGACGGTGCTCGGAGCGCTTGCAGCCGGAGGGTTCCGGATCGCGACGAGCGGGGCGCCCGAACGGCAGGGCATCGTGCACCGGCTGGATGTGGGCACGAGCGGCCTCATGGTCGTGGCGAAGACGGAGACCGCCTACTCGGCCCTGAAGCGGGCCTTCAAGGAGCGTGAGGTCGAGAAGATCTATCACGCGGTCGTCCAGGGGCATCCCGATCCCCTCACCGGCACGATCGACGCCCCGATCGGGCGGCATCCGTCCCATTCGTGGAAGTTCGCCGTGACCCCCGCCGGCAAGGACTCGGTGACCCACTACGAGACGGTGGAGGCGTTCCGCGGCGCTTCGCTGCTCGAGATCCGACTCGAGACCGGCCGCACCCACCAGATCCGGGTGCACATGGCCGCTCATCGGCATCCGTGCGTCGGCGATCCCCTCTACGGCGCTGACCCCAGCATGTCGGAGCGGCTCGGTCTCATCCGCCAATGGCTGCACGCCCGCCGGCTCGGCTTCGATCACCCGGTCTCGGGGAGCCGGGTGAGCTTCACATCCGCCTACCCCGACGATCTCTCGCACGCCCTCGAGGTGCTTCGGGCGGACTGACCCGAGGCGAAGGATGCCGACGCGTCAGCGACCGCCTTCGAAGACGGTGGGGCCGTCCGCGAGCGCCGCGGCGATCCGCCTGCGCATGTCGTCGTCGATGTCCGATGCGTCGAGGTCCGCGAGCGGGTACCAGTCGACCTCGGTCATCTCGCCGTCGGCCGGATAGGGCTCCCCCGAAACCCACGAGCAGCGGAAGGTCAGATCGAGGTAGTCGGTCTGGTCGCCGTTCGCGTAGGTGATGCGCGGGATCTGGTGCACCCACGACAGACGGTCCACGCGGATGCGCACGGCGGCCTCCTCGGCGGCCTCGCGGACAGCGGCATCGGCCGGCTCCTCCCCGGGATCGACGATGCCCGTGATGGGCGTGAGTGCGCCGTTGTCGGAGCGGCGACCGAGCAGCACGTGGTCGTCGCGCACGATGACGGCGGTCACCCCGGACAGGAAGAGCGGACGGGTGCCGATGAAACGACGCAGGTCGAGGATGAAGTCGGGTGTGGGCACCGCTCCACGCTATCCGACGCTCCGGAGGTGCTCTGCGCGGTGTCCGGAGCCCGACCTAGACTCGACGGGTGGCATCCGACTCCTTCGTTCACCTGCACGTACACAGCGAATACTCGATGCTCGACGGCGCCGCCCGCATCGACGCGATGGTGCAGGAGGCGGCTCGCCTCGAGATGCCCGCGATCGCCGTGACCGACCACGGCAACACCTTCGCGGCGTTCGAGTTCTACAAGGCGGCCAAGAACGTCGGCATCAAGCCGATCGTCGGCATCGAGGCGTACGTCACCCCCGGAACGCACCGTTCCGACAAGGCGCGCGTGCGGTGGGGCTCGCCCGAGCAGTCGAGTGACGATGTGTCGGGCGCCGGCGCCTATACGCACATGACGCTGCTGTCGGAGTCGACGGAGGGGATGCACAATCTCTTCCGGCTGTCCTCGCTCGCGAGCATGGAGGGCTACTACTTCAAGCCCCGCATGGACCGCGAGATTCTGCAGAAGTACGCCAAGGGCCTCATCGCCACGACGGGGTGCCCGTCGGGGGAGATCCAGACGCGGCTTCGGCTCGGACAGTACGACGCCGCCCGCGCTGCGGCCGCCGAGTTCCAGGACATCTTCGGCAAGGAGAACTACTTCGCCGAGATCATGGATCACGGCCTGTCGATCGAGCGCCGCGTCCTGGAGGATCTCACGAAGATCGCTCGAGACCTCGACATCCCGCTCCTGGCCACGAACGATTCCCACTACACGCATCAGCACGACGCCACGAGCCATGCGGCGCTGCTGTGCGTGCAGTCCGGCTCCACCCTCGACGACCCGAAGCGGTTCAAGTTCGACGGTGACGGCTACTACATCAAGTCGCCCGCCGAGATGCGGCAGATCTTCCGCGACAATCCATCGGCCTGCGACAACACGCTGCTGATCGCGGAGCGCTGCGACGTCGAGTTCAACACGAGTGCGAACTACATGCCGCGCTTCCCGGTTCCCGACGGGGAGACCGAGGATTCGTGGTTCGTCAAGGAGATCGAGAAGGGCCTGCACGAGCGCTATCCCGGCGGTGTTCCCGACGAGGTGCGCAAGCAGGCGGAGTACGAGACCGGGGTCATCACCCAGATGGGCTTCCCCGGTTACTTCCTGGTCGTCGCCGACTTCATCAACTGGGCAAAGGACAACGGCATCCGCGTCGGTCCCGGTCGCGGTTCGGGTGCCGGGTCGATGGTCGCATACGCCATGAAGATCACCGATCTCGACCCCCTCAAGCACGGTCTGATCTTCGAGCGCTTCCTCAATCCCGATCGTGTCTCGATGCCCGACTTCGACGTCGATTTCGACGACCGTCGCCGGGGCGAGGTCATCCAGTACGTGACGGAGAAGTACGGCGACGAGCGCGTGGCGCAGATCGTCACGTACGGCACCATCAAGGCCAAGCAGGCCCTCAAGGACGCCGGCCGGGTGCTCGGGTTCCCGTTCAGCATGGGGGACCGGCTCACCAAGGCGATGCCGCCTGCGGTCATGGGCAAGGACATGCCCCTGAACGGCATGTTCGACAAGGAGCATCCGCGCTTCAAGGAGGCGGGGGAGTTCCGCACCCTCATCGAGACCGACCCCGAGGCGAAGACCGTCTTCGACACCGCGATCGGGCTGGAGAACCTGAAGCGCCAGTGGGGTGTGCACGCCGCGGGCGTGATCATGTCGAGCGAGCCGCTGCTGGACATCATCCCGATCATGCGCCGGGAGCAGGACGGTCAGATCGTCACGCAGTTCGACTACCCCGCGTGCGAATCCCTCGGCCTCATCAAGATGGACTTCCTGGGGCTGCGCAACCTCACCATCATCAACGACGCGCTCGACAACATCGAGATGAACCGGGGCACGCCGCTCGTTCTCGAGGATCTCGATCTCGAAGACCAGGCGTCGTACGAACTGCTGACCCGCGGTGACACGCTCGGGGTCTTCCAGCTCGATGGCGGACCGATGCGCTCCTTGCTGCGTCTGATGAAGCCCGACAACTTCGAAGACATCTCGGCCGTGCTCGCGCTCTACCGCCCGGGTCCCATGGGCGTGAACTCGCATATCAATTACGCGCTGCGCAAGAACGGGCAGCAGGAGATCGAGCCGATCCATCCCGAGCTCGCCGAGCCGCTCGCCGACATCCTCGACACGACCTACGGCCTGATCGTCTACCAGGAGCAGGTGATGGCCGTCGCCCAACGGGTCGCCGGATACACGCTCGGGCAGGCCGACCTGCTGCGACGCGCGATGGGCAAGAAGAAGAAGTCGGAACTCGACAAGCAGAAGGAGATCTTCTTCGGCGGCATGACCGAGCGCGGGTTCTCCGACGAAGCGCAGGGAACGCTGTGGCGGGTTCTGGAATCCTTCGCGGACTACGCGTTCAATAAGGCTCACACCGCCGCATACGGGCTCGTGTCGTACTGGACCGCCTATCTCAAAGCCCACTACCCGGCTGAATACATGGCGGCGCTCCTCACGAGCGTCGGCGATTCGCGAGACAAGCTCGCGATGTACCTCAACGAGTGCCGCCGCATGGGCATCAAGGTGCTCCCACCAGACGTGGGCGAGTCGATCCGCTTCTTCGCCGCCGTCGGCGAAGACATCCGTTTCGGGCTCGAGGCGGTCAGGAACGTCGGTGCGAACGTCGTCGAGGCGATCGTGCAGACGCGCCAGAGCGGACCGTTCCTCTCCTTCCACGACTTCCTGAACCGCGTTCCGGCACAGGTGGCGAACAAGCGCACGGTGGAATCGCTCATCAAGGCCGGCGCCTTCGACGAGCTGGGACACACCCGCCGGGCGCTCGTGGAGATCCACGAGGATGCCGTGGAGCAGGCCGTGCTCGACAAGCGCCGCGAGGCACACGGCGAAGTGGGGTTCGATTTCGACAGCCTGTGGGGCGACGACGAGCCGCAGCAGGTCGCGAAGGTCCCCGAGCGTCCCGAGTGGACGAAGAAGGACAAGCTGGCCTTCGAACGCGACATGCTCGGCCTGTACGTGTCCGACCATCCTCTCGCCGGGCTCGAGATCCCTCTCGCCAAGCATGCGTCGATCTCCATCCACGACCTGCTCGCGTCGGAGGAGCTGCAGGACGGCGACCAGGTGACGGTGGCGGGGCTTCTCACGAGCGTGCAGCATCGCGTCGCGAAGTCCAGCGGCAATCCCTATGGAATGGTCACCGTCGAAGACTTCAACGGTGAGGTGACGGTCATGTTCATGGGCAAGACCTACACGGAGTTCCAGACGATGCTCCAGGCCGACTCGATCCTCGTCGTGCGCGGGCGCGTGTCTCGCCGCGACGACGGACTCAACCTTCACGCGCAGGCGGCCTTCGCACCCGATCTCGGCTCGTTCGACGCGTCCGGGCCGCTGGTGCTGGCCGTCCCAGAGCAGCGGGCGACCGAGCGCCTGGTGGCGGACCTGGCCGATGTGCTTCGTCGGCACTCGGGCGACACGGAGGTGACACTGCGCCTGCACAAGGGCGGCACCGCGAAGGTGTTCGAGGTTCCGATGCCGGTGTCGGTGTCTGCGGATCTCTACGGAGATCTGAAGGGGCTGCTCGGACCCAACTGCCTGGGCTGAATCGGCTCGGCGGCGGCGTCGATCTCATGTGCGTCTCATTCGACGCGGGTAGGATCGGACGGCGCGCGAGCACTCCGCGCAAGGAAGGACGATTGTGACCGACGAGCAGTACGACGACACGACCGAGGTCCCCGAGCGGACGACCCCCGCGGGGGAGAGCACCGTCGGCGAGGAGGCCGCGGGACCGTATGGCGTCGGTCCCTTCAGCATCCGCGAAGTCGCGCTCGGAGGCGTGTGGCTGGTCGCCTTCGTCGTCTCGTTCTTCTCGGTGACCGTCGCGCGATTCGACTCGGTCTGGACGTCGGGGCTGCTGTGGATCATCACGATCGGCCTCCCGACGGCCGCGGTGTTCCTCCTGGCGCTCCGCCGGCTCTCGCCGCAGGGCATCCGCCGCGTCGGTTCGCTCGGAATCGATCAGTTCGCGTCGGTCGTGTTCTCCTTCGCCGCTCTTCTGTGGCTGCAGATGGTGTGGGAGACCGTCGCCGTGGCGATCGACAGCGGTCTGTGGCTGCGCTCGTGGGTGGTCTGGGTCGAACTGGTGCTCATGCTCGCCGGTGTCGTCCTGACCGTCTTCGCCCCCCTCATCCCCGTCTTCGCCGCGGACTTCCACGACCGCCCCGAAGTTCCCGCTCACCGGAACGCCCGTCCTGTCCGCGCGGTGGTGCCGCGTCCCGCCCGTCCGTCCGCTCCCGCTCCGGCTGCGGCTCCTGCGGCGGACGACACCGCGCCGGGGGCGGGGTGGACCGGTGCGGCAGAGGATGACGCGCCGTCCGATCGCGACGATGACGACCTCGACGTCTTCACTCCTCGCCAGACGCGCGACACCTTCGAGGCGGTCGAGCCGGGAGAGACCGTCGAGAGCGAACGCTCGGTTCGCCAGCAGGCCTTCTGGGCGCTCGTCCCCGAGGAACGCGACGTTCTCGATGAGACGGGGGCACCGCTGTTCCGCATCGGCCCGACCGCCTGGGCACTCGTGATCGAGGATCGCGGGGAGGTCTTCGTGGTGCGCGACGAAGACGGGCGCGTTGGCTACCTCCACGAGGTCGACGGCGTCACACGCGGCTGACCGCGGGCGGTTAGCCTAGAGGGATGCTCCGCACCATCGATCTGCGCGGTCGTGCGCTCACGCCCGCCGAGCTGCTCGCCGCCGTGCCGCGCGCGGGCGTGGCCAGGGCGGATGCGCTGTCCGCCGCCGCTGCCATCGTCTCCGACGTGGCCGAGCGCGGCGAGACGGCGCTCCGCGAGCAGGCGGCGCGCTTCGATCGGGTCGAGGGGCATGCGCTCCGTGTGCCGGAGGAACACTTCGTCGAGGCGCTCGATCGTCTCGACCCCGGAGTGCGGCGTGCTCTCGAAGAGGCGATCGCTCGTGTGCGTCACGCGTCGCGAGCACAGGTCCCGCCCGCGGTGACGACGGAGATCGCCCGCGGGGCTGTCATCGAGCAGCGCTGGCGTCCCGTCGCCCGCGCCGGGGTCTACGTTCCCGGCGGCAAGGCGGTCTACCCCTCCTCGGTCGTCATGAACGTCGTGCCGGCACAGGTTGCCGGTGTGGCGCGCATCGCCCTCGCTTCGCCGCCGCAGGCGGAGCATGGCGGGCGCGTGCACCCCGACATCCTGGCGGCCGCACGCCTGCTCGGAATCGACGAGGTCTACGCGGTCGGCGGGGCGGGAGCGATCGGCGCCTTCGCCTACGGCGTGTCCGAGATCGGCCTCGAGCCCGTCGACGTCGTCACCGGGCCGGGCAACAACTTCGTGGCCTCCGCCAAGCGTGTCGTCGCGGGAGTCGTCGGCGTCGACTCCGAGGCCGGAGCGACGGAGATCCTCATCGTCGCCGACGCTTCGGCGGATCCGCGATTCGTGGCGGTCGACCTCATCAGCCAGGCCGAGCACGACGAGCAGGCCTCCGCGGTGCTCGTCACGCCGTCCGCGGAACTCGCCGAAGCCGTGACGCGCGAGGTCGAGGCCCGCGTCTCCGGCACCCGCAACGCCGCGCGAGCCATCGAGGCCCTGCGCGGCGTCCAGTCCGCCATCATCCTCGTGGATGACCTCGACACCGCCATCGCCTTCAGCAACGCCTATGCGCCCGAGCATCTCGAGGTGCTGCTCGAGGACGCCCAGGTGGAGCGCTTCGTGAACGCCGGCGCCGTCTTCGTCGGCGACTCGTCGCCGGTCAGCCTCGGCGATTACCTCGCCGGCAGCAATCACGTGCTTCCCACCGGCGGCCAGTCTCGGTACACGTCGGGATTGTCCGCGTCGACGTTCCTTCGCCCTCAGCAGGTCATCCGGTACGACCGAGACGCGCTGCACGCGGTTGCCGAGGGGATCCTCGCCCTCGCGAAAGCCGAGGCGCTTCCCGCGCACGGCGAGGCGGTCACCGCGCGGTTCGAGGGATAGGGGAGCGATGCACTGTCCGTTCTGCCGCAATCCCGACTCGCGCGTCATCGATTCGCGCACGAGTGACGACGGTCTGAGCATCCGTCGCCGCAGACAGTGCCCGCAGTGCGGAGGTCGGTTCTCGACGATCGAGACCGCGAGTCTCAACGTCATCAAGCGGTCCGGCGTGATCGAGCCCTTCAGCCGCGAGAAGGTCATGAGCGGCGTGCGGAAGGCGTGCCAGGGCAGGCCCGTCACCGAGAGCGACCTCGCGGTTCTGGCGCAGACGGTCGAGGATGCCATCCGCCAGACCGGATCCTCGCAGATCGACACCAACGAGATCGGACTGGCGATTCTGCGCCCTCTCCGGGACCTCGACGAAGTGGCCTTCCTGCGATTCGCGAGCGTGTACCAGGCGTTCGATTCCCTCGAGGACTTCGAAGCGGCCATCGAGCAGCTTCGCGTCGACCACGCCGATCGTCACGGGCGGTCCTCGCTCGATGAGACCGCGGAGACGTCGGTCTGAACGCGTCATCGGTGCGCGGGCGCGACCGATAGCCTGAAGGGGATGTACCCCTTCCTCTTCCGGACCGTCCTCACGCGCACGGACCCCGAGACGGCCCATCACGCCGCGATGATCGTCATCCGCGCGCTCGGCCTGCCGGGCGTGCGCGAGCTCACGCGCCGCTTCGCCGCGCCGTCGCCGGTTCTGCGCACGCGGGCTCTCGGCCTCGACTTCGAGTCGCCCTTCGGCGTGGCGGCAGGCTTCGACAAGAACGTCACGGGTGCGGCGGGCCTTCACTCCCTCGGCTTCGGTCACGTCGAGGTGGGAACCGTCACCGCCATCCCGCAGCCGGGCAATCCCCGCCCTCGACTGTTCCGACTGGTTCCCGACCGCGCCGTCGTGAACCGCATGGGGTTCAACAACCAGGGTGCCGAGGTGGCGGCTCTGCGGCTGCTGCGACTGCGTCGTCGGCGTTCGCGCCCGGTGCTCGGCGCCAACATCGGCAAGAGCCGCGTCGTCGATGTCGCGGCGGCCGCGGACGACTATCTGCGAAGCGCGCGGCTCCTCGCGCCGATCGCCGACTACCTCGTGGTCAACGTGTCATCGCCGAACACGCCCGGACTTCGCGGCCTTCAGGCCGTCGAGACCCTGCGCCCGCTGCTGACGTCGGTCCGCGACGCGAGCGGCGAAACGCCGCTGCTGGTCAAGATCGCGCCAGACCTCCCCGACGAGGAGGTGACGGCCATCGCCCTGCTCGCGCGGGATCTCGGTCTGGCCGGCATCATCGCCACGAACACCACCATCTCCCGAGACGACCTCCGCACCGAACCGGCGGTCGTCGCCGCGGCGGGGGACGGCGGGCTGTCCGGCGCTCCGCTGCGCCGCCGCTCGCTCGAGGTGCTGCGACGGGTGCGCGCTGCCGTGCCCGACAGCGACTTCTGCGTGATCTCCGTCGGGGGAGTGGAGACGGGCGACGACGTGCAGGAGCGGCTGGATGCCGGCGCCACGCTCGTGCAGGGCTACACGGCGTTCCTGTACCGAGGGCCGCTGTGGGCGCGCCAGATCAATCGGCGCCTGGTCGAACTCAGGCGGGGTACTGCCCGCGGGTGACCTGCGGCTTGGGCAGGCGCAGGAAGCGCATCTGCACGATGCGCATGGCGCCGTACCAGCCGAGGCCCTTCTCGAGGCGGTCCTCGCCGAACTTGGCCCGGGCGGCGCCCTTCACGCGGATCGAGGTGTAGATCATGTCGCCGACGACGAAGATGATGAATCCCCACAGCGCCAGGAGAGCGTAGTACTGCACCTCGACGACCGGCATGAGCGTGGCGACGATCACGAGGATCATCGCCGGCATGACGAACTCAGCGAGGTGCCAGCCCGCGTCGACGAAGTCGCGGACGAACCTGCGCTGCGGACCCTTGTCGCGCTGCGGCAGGTACTTCTCCTCGCCGGCGGCCATTCCCTGCCGGGCCTTCTCGCGCTTGGCGGCCAGCTCGGCGCGCTGGCGCGCCTTGGCCTCTTTGGTGTCGGGCACGAGGGGGCGCTTCCGGGCGGCCTCCCGCTCTGCACGAGAGGGGGTGGGACGACCCTTGCCGGCGACCGACGTCTCTGTCTCGGTCGACTCGTCCTTGGGCGCCGGGGCGGCGGGGGTGTTGGGCACGATGAATCCTCGGATCGCGGTGACTGCTGCACTTAAGATTACCCGCATGGCTTCTGAGCAGACTCTCGACGATGCGGTCACCGCCGCGGCCGCGGCCGGCATCCCCTCCGCGCTGGCCGATCTGGGCGCCCTGGTGCGCATTCCGTCCATCGCCTTCCCCGGGTTCGACGAGGCACAAGTTGGGCGAACCGCCGCGGCGGTGGCCGAACTCGCCGAGAAGACCGGGGTGTTCGACGAGGTCTCGATCCGGAGGGCGGCGATACCCGGGACGGATGAGGTCGGCAAGCCCGCGGTGCTGACGCGCCGGCACCCTCGCAACGGCCGACCCACGATCCTGCTGTACGCGCATCACGACGTGCAGCCGGTCGGCGACGAGTCGCTCTGGGACACGCCGCCTTTCGAGCCGACCGTGCGGGACGGGCGTCTCTACGGCCGCGGCGCTGCCGACGACAAGGCCGGCATCATGGCTCACATCGGCGCGATCCGCGCCCTCGTCGACGCTGTGGGTCCGGACTTCGATCTCGGGCTGTCGCTGTTCATCGAGGGCGAGGAGGAAGCGGGGTCGCGCTCGTTCGCGCAGTTCCTCTCCGACAACGCCGATGATCTGCGAGCCGACGTGATCGTCGTCGCCGACTCCACGAACTGGGACGCGACGACGCCCGCCCTGACCGTGACGCTGCGCGGCAACGCACGCTTCACGCTGACCGTGCGCACCCTCGAGCACGCGTCGCACTCGGGGATGTACGGCGGGGCGGTGCCCGACGCGATGATGGCCGCCGTGACGCTCCTGTCGTCCTTGTGGGATGCCGACGGCGCCGTCGCCGTCGATGGGCTCCTCACCCGTGACGGCGAGACTCCCGACTATCCCGAAGACACCCTGCGCGCGGAAGCCGGACTGCCCGACGGCGTGCAGCCGATCGGAACCGGATCGATCCTGAGCCGGTTGTGGAACAAGCCGTCCCTGACGGTCACCGGGATCGACGCCCCGTCGGTGCGCAACGCCTCCAACACCCTCAGCCCCGAGGTCGCCGTGGTCGTGAGCGCCCGGATCGCCCCCGGGCAGCCGGCGGCCGAGGCATACGCGGCGATCGAAAGCCACCTTCGCGCACATGCGCCCTGGGGTGCACACCTCGAATTCTCCGACGTCGACCTCGGGGACGGGTTTCTCGTCGACACCGACGGGTGGGCGGTCGCCGAGGCACGCGAGGCTCTCGCGGCCGGGTACGGTGTCGCGCCGGTGGATCTCGGCGTGGGCGGCTCCATCCCGTTCATCTCCGACCTCGTCCGAGCGTTCCCGGAGGCGCAGATCCTCGTCACGGGGGTGGAAGACCCCCATGCCCGTGCCCACAGCCCCAACGAGTCGCTCCACCTGGACACCTTCCGCCACGCGCTGACCGCGGAGGCGCTCCTGCTGGCGCGACTGGACCGACGCGGCGCGTGAGCCCGCCCTCGCTGCGGCGGACGGCGCGTAGAATCGACCCATCGTCCCCGCGCCGCGCGCGGCCCATCCCGAAGGAGCGTCATGACCGACACCGCCCTGACGACCGATCAGATCGCCCGTGAGCACGGCGTCTCGTTGACGGACGCCGCCGCACAGAAGGTGAAGAACCTCCTGGAGCAGGAGGGTCGCGACGACCTCCGCCTGCGTGTGGCTGTGCAGCCCGGCGGGTGCAGCGGCCTGATCTACCAGCTCTACTTCGACGAACGGTTCCTCGACGGCGACAAGGCCATCGACTTCGCCGGCGTCGAGGTCATCGTCGATGACATGAGCGTGCCCTACCTCGACGGCGCCACGATCGACTTCAAGGACACGATCTCGGAGCAGGGGTTCACGATCGACAACCCCAACGCCGCGGGCAGCTGCGCATGCGGTGACAGCTTCCACTGATCACTCCGGAAATCCGACAGGCCCGGCGGTTCGACAGAACCCCCCGGGCCCGATCCGCGTTCCCCACGCCGCGGGGGCTCACCTGTGTGGTTGGCCTGAAGAGCGTGGGAGCTTGCTCTAGACTGGCTGGAGCAACACCCGCGACCCGGAAAGGTGCACCGTGCACTCGAAACGCCGTCTCCGCTGGGCCGTTCTTCCCATCGGGATCGCAACGGCCGCAGTCCTCGCCGGATGCACACCGACGGAGCTGAACGGGTTCCTCCCCGGCTTCACGGAGGACGGCGTTCCGACGACGGACAAGACCGAGATGGTCTCGGGTCTGTGGGTCAACTCCTGGATCGTGCTGCTCGCGGTCGGCGTGGTCACCTGGGGCCTGATGCTGTGGGCGATGATCGCCTACCGTCGTCGCAAGGGCCAGACGGGTCTGCCTGTCCAGCTGCGCTACAACATGCCGATCGAGATCTTCTACACGGTCGTGCCGCTGATCCTCGTGGTCGGCTTCTTCGCCTTCACGGCGCGTGACCAGGCCATCCTCGAGACCCGTTACGAAGATCCCGACGTCTCGATCACCGCGATCGGCAAGCAGTGGGCGTGGGACTTCCAGTACAACGGCGAAGAGGAAGACGGCTCCGATGCCGTCTGGAGCATGGGCATCCAGGCCCAGCCCGACGAGCAGGGGAACATCGACGAGAGCCAGCTGCCGACGCTCTATCTCCCGGTCAACCAGACGGTCGAGATCAAGCTCAACTCGCGCGACGTCATCCACTCCTTCTGGATCATCGACTTCCTCTACAAGAAGGACATGTACATCGGCAAGGACAACTACTGGTCCTTCACGCCGACGCGCGAGGGCGAGTACGCCGGAAAGTGCGCCGAGCTCTGCGGTGAGTACCACTCGATGATGCTGTTCAACGTCAAGGTCGTCAGCGAAGCCGAGTACGACAGCTATCTCGCCTCTCTCGAGGCTGCTGGCAACACCGGCAACATCAACGAGGCGTACGACCGCCTCCAGAATTTGCCCGGCACGGGCGACAGCTCCGAGGGAGACGAGTGATCATGGCCACGACTCTGCCGCAGGAGACGACGCGACCGAAGACCGTGCCGCCGCGTCAGGCCGCCCTCATGAGCTCGACCCGCGTCGAGCAGAAGGGCAACATCGTCGTCAAGTGGATCACCTCCACCGACCACAAGACGATCGGCTACATGTACCTGATCGCCTCCGTGCTGTTCTTCATGCTCGGTGGCGTCATGGCGCTCATCATCCGCGCTGAGCTGTTCGAGCCCGGCATGCAGATCGTGCCCACGAAGGAGCAGTACAACCAGCTGTTCACCATGCACGGCACGATCATGCTCCTCATGTTCGCGACGCCGCTGTTCGCGGGCTTCGCGAACGCGATCCTGCCGTTGCAGCTGGGTGCCCCCGACGTCGCATTCCCGCGACTGAACGCCTTCGCGTTCTGGCTGTTCCTCTTCGGCTCGACCATCGCCGTCGCCGGCTTCCTCACGCCGCAGGGCGCGGCGGCATTCGGATGGTTCGCGTACCAGCCGCTCGCCAACGCCAGCTTCTCGCCCGGCGTCGGCGGGAACCTCTGGATGCTGGGCCTCGGCATGAGCGGTTTCGGCACGATCCTCGGCGCCGTGAACTTCATCACGACCATCCTGACGATGCGTGCTCCGGGTATGACCATGTGGCGCATGCCGATCTTCACGTGGAACACGCTCATCACCAGCATCCTCGTGCTGATGGCCTTCCCCGTGCTGGCCGCGGCGATCCTCGCCGCCGCCGCGGACCGTGTGCTCGGCGCCCACATCTACGATCCGCAGAACGGCGGTGTGCTGCTGTGGCAGCACCTGTTCTGGTTCTTCGGTCACCCCGAGGTGTACATCATCGCGCTGCCGTTCTTCGGCATCGTGTCGGAGATCTTCCCGGTGTTCAGCCGCAAGCCGATCTTCGGATACAAGACGCTGGTCTACGCGACGATCGCCATCGCGGCGCTCTCCGTGGCCGTCTGGGCACACCACATGTACGTCACCGGCAGCGTTCTCCTCCCGTTCTTCGCGTTGATGACCATGCTCATCGCCGTTCCCACGGGTGTGAAGATCTTCAACTGGATCGGCACGCTCTGGCGCGGCTCGGTGACGTTCGAGACACCGATGGTCTTCGCGCTCGGCTTCTTGATCTCGTTCGTCTTCGGCGGCCTGACCGGTGTCATCCTCGCCTCGCCGCCCCTGGACTTCCAGCTCTCCGACTCCTACTTCGTGGTGGCGCACTTCCACTACGTCGTCTTCGGCACCGTGGTGTTCGCGATGTTCGCGGGCTTCTACTTCTGGTGGCCGAAGTGGACCGGGCGCATGCTCAACGAGCGACTCGGCTACGTCCACTTCTGGCTGCTGTTCATCGGCTTCCACATGACCTTCCTCATCCAGCACTGGCTCGGTGTCGACGGCATGGTCCGCCGTTACGCGGACTACTCGGCGGCCGACGGCTGGACATGGCAGAACCAGGTGTCGACGGTCGGCTCCATCGTTCTCGGCGCGTCGATGATCCCGTTCCTGTTCAACGTGTGGCTCACCTCGCGTAAGGCCCCGAAGGTGACGGTGAACGACCCCTGGGGCTACGGTGGCTCGCTGGAGTGGGCGACGTCGTGCCCGCCGCCGCGCCACAACTTCACGTCGATCCCGCGCATTCGCAGCGAGCGCCCGGCGTTCGACCTGAACCACCCCGAGGCCGGCCTGCCGGTCGGTGTCGGCCCGGCGAAGGATGCCCCGCAGACGCCCGTCGTCGACGTCGCCCAGGGAGAGGTCAAGTAAGTGCGTACCAATGTCGGTCTCTGGTGGATCCTCACCGCCTTCTTCTTCCTGATCGGCGTCGTCTACACGGCGTGGAACATCATCGGCCACCCCGATGTGCCGTGGTACACGGCCATCGAATGGGTCGGCACGGTGGCTCTCTTCTTCGCCGGCTTCATGGGCGTGATGATCGCGTTCTACGTGGATCGCGTTCACAAGGCACAGGGTGGCGAACTGCCCGAAGATGTGCTGACTGCCGACATCGACGACGGTGATCCCGAGCTCGGCGAGTTCAGCCCGTGGTCCTGGTGGCCCATCGTTCTGGCCTTCTCGGCGTCGATCGCGTTCATCGGTCTCGCCGTCGGCTCGTGGATGGTGCCGATCGGTTTCGCGATCTTCCTCGTTGCGATCGTCGGCTGGGTCTACGAGTACTACCGCGGATACTTCGCACGCTGAGCGTGGCTCATCGCCTCCTCGCGGCTGCCGCATCCGACGTCGGCTCCTACCGGGATCTCAATCAGGATGCGGCTTTCGCGTCGAGCTGGGGTGCGGCCGTGGCCGACGGAGTGGGCGGCGGCCCGTCCGGCGATCTCGCCTCCGCGGCGCTGGTGCACCGGTTGGTCGCAGGTCGTGTCACGACCTGGACGGCCCAGGCGCTGCGTGAACGCATCCTCGAGGCGAACTGGGACCTTCGCGCCCACACCGAGCGCGATCCATCGCTGCGCGGCATGGCGACGACGTTCACGGGCGTCTTCCTCGCCGGCGCCGAGCATCTGCTGATCGCGCACTCCGGTGACTCGCGAGCGTATCGCGTGCGCGACGGTCGATTCGAACGCCAGACCCGCGATGACTCGTACGTGCAGGTGCTCGTCGACCGGGGCATCATCGCCCCGGAGGACGCCGCGACGCATCCCCGCCGCAACATCATCACAGCCTCTCTGGGCGGCGGTGAGGCCGACGTGGTCTCGGTGGCGGAGACGGAGCTGGGGGAAGGGGATCGGTGGCTGCTGTGCAGCGACGGTCTGACGGACTACGTTCCCGAAGACGATGTGGCCCGCGTCATGGTGGACCGCGCTGCCACACCGCGGGAGGCCGCCGACGAGCTCGTGCGGCTCGCGCTGGAGGCGGGCACGCTGGACAACGTCACGGCGGTGGTCTGCGATGTGCTGAGCTCCGACGAGAGTGAAGACCTGGAGCGCGTGCAGTTCGCCGGCGCAGCGGCAGGCAGATTCGCCGAGGGGCTCGAAGACGACGAGATGTGGGAGATCGAGCAGACCGGGTGAGGACGGGGGTCAGGCGCGCACGACCATGACCTGGGGATCGAACACCCGCGGGAGCTCACCGTCGTCGTTCACGGTGGGTTGTCCCCCGCGCACCCAGTACTCGTATCCGCCGATCATCTCCTTGACGTCGTAGCCGAGCCGCGCGAACGCGGCAGCGCCCTTCGCGCCGCCATTGCAGCCCGGTGACCAGCAGTAGACGACGACGGGTGTCCCCGCGGCGATGAGGTCGGTCGCCGCCGTCGCGATGCGCTGGTGGGGGAGATGGATGGCGCCGCGGATGCGACCTTGTCGCCACGCCTCGTCGCTCCGCACGTCGACGAGCACGAACTCATCGCCGGCGTGCTGTGCCGCATAGAAGTCGCTCGCATCCGTCTCGTGTGCGAGCTTGTTCTCGAAGTAGGTGAGAGCGTCGGAGGTCATGGATCAACGCTAACGACGCGATGGCCGCCTCCCCAGCGGGGAGACGGCCACCGAACGTCGATATCCTGCCGACTACTTCTTGTCGTCCTCGTCCGGGATGATCACGTTCGAGGGACGGTTCGCCGTTTCGGGGTGATGGCCGTCGTCGATCGGCACGTGAGGCGCGTCGGGAACGCCCGCGCGCTCGTGAGCGCCCTGGATCTCGGCATCCTCCTCGGTGGCGATGTGCTCCAGAGCGTGGTGCTGGTGCGCGGTCGCCGCGTCGAGTTCGGTCTGGGTGAGGGGCGCGAGTCGGTCCTCGAAGAACCACCGCGACAGGGCGGCGCGCAGGTTCGCGTGCCAGGGGATGCTGCCCTTGTCGTTGGGCCGCACCACGAGGGGTTCGTAGGTCTCGGCATCGATCAGGCGCCACCGCTCGAACTCGTCGACGGGCTGGTGGACCTCGATGTACTCGCCACCCGGGAGGCGGACGATACGACCGGACTCGTAGCCGTGCAGCACGATCTCGCGGTCCTTCTTCTGCAGCGCGATGCAGATGCGCTTGGTGACGAAGTAGGCGATGATCGGCCCGAAGATGAGCATGGCCTGGAGGCTGTGGATGACACCCTCCATCGTGACCTTGAAATGCGTCGCGATGATGTCCGATGACGCAGCGGCCCAGAGAGCGGCGTAGAACACGACGCCGGCGGCGCCGATCGCCGTGCGGGTCGCCGCGTTGCGCGGACGCTGAGCGATGTGGTGCTCGCGCTTGTCACCGGTGATCCACGCCTCGATGAAGGGGTAGATGAGCACGAGCACGATGAACAGTCCCAGCACCGCGAGCGGCACGAGGATGTTGAACGACCACGTGCGGTCGAGGAAGACGAACTCCCAGTGCGGCGGCACGAGACGCAGTGCGCCGTCGGCGAAGCCGATGTACCAGTCGGGCTGGGTGCCGGCCGAGACCGGTGAGGGGTCGTAGGGACCGTAGTTCCAGATCGGGTTGATCGTGAACAGCGAGGCGATCAGAACGATCACGCCGAACACGATGAAGAAGAAGCCGCCCATCTTGGACATGTAGACCGGCACCATCGGGAATCCCACGACGTTGCTGTTCGTGCGGCCGGGGCCGGCGAACTGCGTGTGCTTGTTGATGATCATCAACATGAGGTGAAGGGCCAGCAGTGCGACGAGGATCGCCGGGAGCAGCAGGATGTGCAGGGTGTAGAGGCGACCCACGATCTGGGTGCCCGGGAACTCGCCGCCGAAGAGCAGGAACGAGGTCCAGGTTCCGATCAGCGGAATGCCCTTGATCATGCCGTCGATGATGCGAAGGCCGTTGCCCGAGAGCAGGTCGTCGGGGAGGGAGTAGCCGGTGAAGCCCTCCGCCATGGCGAGGATGAAGAGGATGAAGCCGATCACCCAGTTCAGCTCGCGCGGCTTGCGGAACGCTCCCGTGAAGAATACGCGCAGCATGTGCACGCCGATGCCGGCGACGAAGACTAGGGCTGCCCAGTGGTGGATCTGACGAACGAGCAGGCCGCCGCGGATGTCGAAGGAGATCCGGAGCGCGGAGTCCATGGCGGCAGACATCTCGACGCCGCGCATCGGGATGTAGGCGCCGGTGTAGTGGGTCTCGACCATCGACGCCTGGAAGAAGAACGTCAGGAAGACACCCGAGAGCAGCACGACGACGAAGCTCCAGAGCGCGATCTCGCCGAGCATGAACGACCAGTGATCAGGGAAGATCTTGCGTCCGAGTTCCTTGGTGATCCCGGAGATGCTCGTGCGCTCGTCCAGATAGTTCGACGCGGCGCCGACGAATCGACCGCCGAGAGGCTTGTCACGGGCGGACGACGACTTCGGGAGCGCAGGCTCCTGAGTGACGTTCTCCGTGGGGTGCGAGGTACTCAATGGCGCTCCCAGAAGCTCGGGCCGACGGGTTCTTCGAAGTCACTCCGCGCGATGAGGTATCCCTCGTCGTCCACCGTGATCGGCAGCTGGGGGAGCGGGCGGGCGGCCGGACCGAAGATCACCTTGGCGCCGTCCGCGACGTCGAACTGAGACTGATGGCACGGGCAGAGCAGGTGATGCGTCTGCTGCTCGTACAAGGCGACCGGGCAGCCCACGTGGGTGCAGACCTTCGAGTAGGCGATGATGCCGTCGTAGGACCAGTCGGCGCGCTCAGGGGTCTCGATGAGGTCTTCCGGAGGCATGCGCATGAGGAGGACGATCGCCTTCGCCTTCTCCTCGAGATAGCCCTCCTCGTGGCTGAGTTCGGCCAGCTCGGCCGGGATCACATGCACGGCCGAGCCGAGCGTGACGTCTGCCGCGCGGATCGGTGTTCCCTCGGGGTCGTGAGCCAGACGCGACCCTTCCTTCCACATGGTGTGGCTGAGGAGGTAGACCGGGTCACCCGCGTGAGGGTTCTCGGGAGAGCTCTCCGGGGCGAGACCTCGGAACAGGGTGATGCCGGGAACGACCGAGGCGGCCAGGGCGGCGATCAGCGAGTTGCGGATCATGGCGCGACGACCGAAACCGGACTCCTCGTTCGCGGCTTCGAAGACCGCCACCGCACCCTCGCGGGTGGCGTCCCGGCCGCGCGTGGCGTGCCGCGGCTCGATGAATTCCTTGTCGGGCATCACGGCCTTGGACCAGTGGATCGCGCCGATTCCGATCGCGAGCAGCGCGAGCGCGATACCGAGACCCACGAACAGGTTGTTGTTGCGGATGTCGACGATCGATCCGCTCTCGATCGGGAACAGCATGTAGGCCGCGACGGCCCAGATGCTGCCGGCCACCGAGAGGTAGAAGAGCGTGTAGACCGTGCGGACGGCGCGCTTCATCGCGGCCGGGTCCTTGTCGGTCATCCGCTCGCGGTGCGGCGGAAGATCGGGTGTGCGCACCGGGTCGCTCACCGCGACGGCGAGCCCGGGGGAGGGCTTCCACGAAGCCCTCTCGTGCTCGAGCGCGTCGTCCTCGTTTGCCATGGTGCTCCTCGTACGTGCTTGCAGTATCAGGGGTGGGTCAGTTGGATTTCGCCGTGATCCAGACGGTGATGGCGATCAGTGACCCGATGCCGAAGATCCAGATGAACAGGCCTTCGGAGACCGGTCCGAGCGATCCGAGCTTGAATCCGCCCGGGGACTCGTTCTCCTGGATGAACAGCAGCGACGAGATGATGTCGCGCTTGTCCTCGAGGCTGAGGGTCATGTCGTTGAACACCGGCATGTTCTGCGGGCCGGTGACCATCGCCGCGTACATGTGGAGGGCGCTCGTCTCGGTGAGCTCGGGCGCGTACTTGCCCTCGGTGAGCGCGCCGCCCGCAGCCGCCACGTTGTGGCACATCGCGCAGTTGATCCGGAAGAGCTCCGCGCCGCGGGCGATGTCGCCTTCTCCGTCGAGGATCTCGGGGGAGGGGAACTCGGGGCCGGGCGACGTGCTCTGCACGTATGCCGCCATCGCCTGGATCTGCTCCTCGGTGAACTGCACCGGCTTCTGCGGCGCCTGGGGGCCCTGCATCTGCAGGGGCATGCGCCCGGTCGCGACCTGGAATTCCACGGAGAGTTCGCCGACACCGTAGAGCGACGGGCCGCTCTCGGTGCCCTGCAGGTCGAGTCCGTGACAGGTTGCGCAGTTCGCCTGGAACAGCTTCTTGCCGTCTTCGACCGTCAGTGCCGAGGCCGACGTCTCGTCGGTCGTGGAAGCCATCGCGGCGGAGGCGCCGGCATAGGCACCGCCGGTGAGCAGCAGTCCGACGCCGATGAGGGCGGCGGCCGCCCACGGACTGCGGCGGCCCTGGGAGCGGCGCGGTTTCGTGCGTGCCATGTGGGGGATCAGCTCCGCTCTATTTCAGGAAGTAGATGACGGCGAACAGGGCGATCCAGACGACGTCGACGAAGTGCCAGTAGTACGAGACCACGATCGCCGAGGTCATCTCCTTGCGGCCGAAGTTCTTGACCGCGTAGGCGCGACCGATCACGAGGAGGAAGGCGACGAGTCCGCCGGTGACGTGAAGCGCGTGGAATCCGGTCGTCAGATAGAAGGCCGAGGCGTATGCGTTGGCCGTGATCGGCATGCCTTCATAGACGAGCTGCGCGTACTCCCACACCTGTCCCGAGACGAAGATCGCGCCGAGGGCGAACGTCAGCCAGAACCACGGCACCATTCCCCACCGGCGGCGACCGCCGCCCGTGGAGGTGTACGGCTGGAAGCGCTCGGCGGCGAACACGCCCATCTGGCAGGTGACCGACGAGAGCACGAGGATGACGGTGTTGGCGAACGCGTAGGGCACGTTGAGCAGCTGGGTCTCCTCAGCCCACAGATCGGGGGAGGTGCTCCGCAGGGTGAAGTAGATCGCGAACAGTCCCGCGAAGAACATCACCTCGCTGCCGAGCCACACGATGGTTCCGACGGCGACCGGGTCCGGGCGCTTGACAGAACGCATCGCCTGGGCATAGGTCGCTGGCGTGGTCGTCACGTCCACCATTATTGCCGATTCCGGAGCGGGTTTTCCCCATCTGGACGGCCTTGTCGCGCGCGACGATGAGTAAGGGCGCCCTAAGAAGTGGCGGTAAATCACCGATCAGGACACTGTGGGCGCGCTGACAGCGGGCCGAACGCAGGCCGTGAATCCGCGCAAGTCGGCCGACGGTAGGCTCGGTGCCATGTCGGAGTCGTCTTCGTGGCCCGGAATCCTCACCTCATTGCTGGACGGGCGCGACCTCAGCGTGTCGGAATCGACATGGGCGATGCGACGCATCATGGCGGGGGAGGCGACGCCGGGTCAGATCGGCGCCTTCCTGATCGCGCTCCGCGCGAAGGGGGAGACGATCGACGAGGTCGTCGGATTCCGTGACGCCATCCTCGAGGCTGCAGTACCGCTGCCGGTGAGTGCCGAGGTGCTCGACATCGTCGGTACCGGCGGCGACCGCTTCGGAACCGTGAACGTCTCGACGATGGCGTCCGTCGTGGCCGCCGCCACCGGCATCCCCGTCGTCAAGCACGGCAACCGCGCCGCGAGTTCGGCCTCCGGATCCTCGGATGTGCTGGGGGCGCTCGGCGTGGAGCTGACCCTGGATCCTGCCGCGGTCACCGAGACGCTGGAGCGGGCCGGCATCACGTTCGTCTTCGCGTCTGCCTTCCACCCCGGATTCCGTCACGCCGGTGCCGTGCGCAAGGAACTCGGCGTGCCGACGGTGTTCAATTTCCTCGGGCCGCTGTCCAACCCCGCGAGGGCCGAAGCCAACGCAGTGGGCGTCGCCAGCTTGGAGCGTGTGCCGCTGATCACCGGCGTCTTCCGAAATCGCGGCGCCACGGCCCTCGTCTTCCGTGGCGACGACGGACTCGACGAACTGACCACCACCGGCCATTCCCGCCTGTGGGAAGTGAGCCGCGGAGACGTCCACGAGCACGACGTCGATCCGCGGGACCTCGGCGTTCCGCTGGCCGAGATGGCGGATCTCATCGGCGGCGACCCGACGCACAACGCCGAGGTGGTGCGCCGGGTGCTGGCGGGCGAGGCGGGACCGGTCCGCGACATCGTTCTGCTCAATGCCGCCGCGGGAATCGTCGCCTATCGCCTTTACCGCGATGCCGCGCAGGTGCAGCGGCCGATCCTCGACCGCCTCGGCGAGGCGATCGACACCGCACGAGAGGCGATCGACAGCGGGGCAGCCTCGCGGACGCTCGACGCGTGGGTCGCCGCCACGCGGGATCTCGCGGGCTGAGGGTCGGGATGAACCCGCACGACGCGTTGACGGAGATCGCGACGCTGCTCGAGCGGGAGCGTTCGTCGCGCTACCGATCCAAGGCGTTTCGCACGGCGGCGGATGCGATCGCGGGGCTGAGTGATGCGGAGCTTGCGGATACGGCGGCGCTCCGTCGCCGCAAGGGGATCGGCGAATCCTCCCTCACCGTCATCGCTCAGGCGCTGGCGGGAGAGATCCCCGAGCGGCTCGCGGCGCTCCGCGCGAGTGCCGGGGTCGAGCAGTCGTCTGAGATGCGACGGCTGCTGCGGGGAGACCTGCACAGTCACAGCGACTGGTCGGACGGACTCACCCCGATCGACCTCATGGTCGACGCCGCACGCTCTCTGGGCCACGAGTACCTCGCCCTGACCGATCATTCGCCGCGGCTTCGCGTGGCGAACGGGCTGACGGCGGATCGCCTGCGGGAACAGATGGTGCTCGTACGGGGCTTCCATGGCGACGGATTCACCCTGCTGACGGGGATCGAGGTGGACATCCTCGAAGACGGGGCGCTGGATCAGGATCCCGAGCTCCTGGATGAGCTCGACGTGGTCGTCGCGTCGGCGCACTCGAAACTGCGCATGGATCGCGGGCCGATGACGCGCCGTCTGGTGGCGGCGGTGTCGGATGCTCGGGTGGATGTGCTCGGGCACGTGACGGGAAGGCTCGTCGAAGGGAGCCGAGGGACCCGTCCGCCGTCGCAGTTCGACCCCCGTGCAGTGTTCGAGGCCTGCGCGGAGCACGGAACGGCCGTCGAGATCAACAGTCGCCCGGAGCGTCAGGATCCTCCCGACGAACTCATCACGCTCGCGCTGGAGGTCGGCTGCCTCTTCGCCATCGATTCGGATGCGCACGCCCCCGGACAGCTCTCCCTCTTGGACCACGGCGCGGCACGCGCTGAGCGGCTGGGGGTGCCGCCCGAGCGCATCATCACCACCTGGTCCCTCGATCGCCTGCGTGACTGGACGGCGGCGTGAACGGCGCGCGCATGGTCGGAGGCCTTCGGGCGCATCCGTAGACTCGACAGGTGAGAAGCCGTTCGGAACCCGTCGTTCGCGGCGCGTTCCCCTGGCTGGTCGTCGCGGGTATCCTCGTGGCCGCTCTCAGCTTTCGCGGACACATCGTCGCGCCGACGCCCGTGCTTCGCGACATCGAGGTGGACCTCGGCATCCCCTCCGCGCAGGCAGGGCTCCTGACGACGGCGCCGGTGCTGATGTTCGCGCTCCTCACCCCGCTCGCGGCCATCGTCATCCGTCGCGCGGGGGCGGAGCTCGCCCTTCTGCTCTCGCTCGTGGGAGTGCTGGTGGGGACGGTCATCCGCACGCTTCCGGGTTTCGGGTGGCTCTTGGCGGGAATGGTGGTCATCGGGGCGTCGGTGACGATCGGTAACGTCGTGACCCCTGTCGTCATCCGACGCGACGTTCCGGGCGAGAGGGTCGGTGTGGTCACGGCGGCCTACACGGCGACGCTGAACGTCGGATCCCTCCTGACGACGCTGTTGACCGCGCCCGTCGCCGAAGCGATCGGATGGCCGCTGGCGCTGTTCGGCTGGTCGGTTCTCACGGTCGCGGGCATCGCCGTCTGGAGCGTGCATCTCGCCCGGGAACGCCGCGCCGGCGGCGCCTTGGTTGCGCACCTTGCTCGGACTCGCCCGGACGGTTCCTCGTCGCGCGGATGGGATCCCGCCGGCCTGACCGGACCCACGCCGGTCGTCACCTCGCGGCGCGGACGCTCCTACCTCGCGCGTCCGGTGGTGTGGCTTCTCGTCGCCGCATTCGCCTCGCAGGCCTTCTTGTACTACGGCTACAGCACGTGGCTGCCTGCCATGACCGCCGACCTGCTCGGGGTCGGCGCTTCGTCCGCCGGTGCAATGGCCTCGGTGTTCCAAGGTGTGGGTATCGCCGGTGCGCTGGTGATCCCGGTTCTGACGCGGTTCACCCCGCGCCTGGTGCCCGCCGCGGTGGTCTGCGCGTCATGGATCATCCTCGCCGTCGGAGTGCTTCTCGCGCCCGAGCTGCTCTGGGTATGGCTGAGCATCGGGGCGATGGGACACGCGGGAGGCTTCGTCGTCGTCTTCAGCACGCTCGTCGCGGTGGCACGCACCGACGCTGAGGCGACGGGGATCTCCGCTCTCGTGCAGGGTGGCGGGTATGCCCTCGGTGCGACGGCGGCGCCGATCCTCGGCGGCGTGCACGATGCGACGGGATCGTGGAGCGCCACCCTCTGGGTGACGCTGGCGCTGTCGGTCGCCTACGCGGTGCTGCTCATGAGCGCCGTGATCACCGCACAGCGCTCGCGCTGACTCGCGACTCAGGCTCGCGCGGTCAGCGCTTCGGCTGCACGCGCCATCGACGAACCGAGCGACCACCGCTCCGCGACGGCGGCGGTGCGGGAGGGGAGATCGTCGGGAAGCGGCAGCAGTGCGCCGTCGACATCGGGGAGATCGAGCGTGCGCACGACCTCGACGACGCGGGGTGCGACCGCCAGGTAGTCGGATGCGGCGAGAACCTTGGTGCGCTGGGCCGGGGTCATGCCCGTGCCCGCTTGGGCCGCCGCGGTGATGCCGGCGATGTCACCGTGCGCCGCGAGCAGTGTCGCGGCCGTCTTCTCTCCCACGCCGGCGACGCCGGGGAGGCCGTCGGACGAATCGCCCCGCAGGGTCGCGTAGTCGGCGTACTGCAACGCGTGTACGCCGTACTTGCCGACGATGAACGCGTCGTCGACGAGATCCAGATTGCTCATTCCTCGCGCGGTGTAGATCACCCGGATCGCGCGGTCGTCGTCGACGAGCTGGAACAGGTCGCGGTCGCCGGTGACGATGTCCACCGGCATCGTCGCACGCGTGGCGAGGGTGCCGATGACATCGTCAGCTTCGTGCGCGGCCGCACCCACGATCGGAATGCCGAGGGCGTCCAGCGTCTCGCGGATCACCGGAATCTGCTGCTCGAGCGGATCGGGGACCTCTTCGACATCGGGGCCGCCCGCGACGATCTCGACGACGCGGTGCGCTTTATACGAGGGGATGAGATCCACGCGCCACTGCGGACGCCAGTCGTCGTCCCAACAGGCGACGAGGTGGGAGGGCTCGTATGCCGACACCAGACGCGCGATCATGTCGAGGAACCCACGTGCGGCGTTCACCGCGCGCCCGTCCGGCGCCTTCACCGTGTCCGGAACGCCGTAGAACGCGCGGAAGTAGAGCGACGCGGAATCCAGGAGCATGAGGCGTTCGGTCACGCACTCATCCTGTCACGGCGCCTGTCCGTGCATCGGGCGGTCTTCTGCCAGGGTGGAATCATGCGAATGAACACGTGGGTTCCCGCGCTCGCCATCGTCGCCGCGGCTGTCGCGATCAGCGGATGCTCGTCTTCGGACGGGGATGTGATCGCGCCCGTCACGATGGAGGTCGATGATCTGCAGAACGCCACCGTCGACCTCGTCGTCGGCCAGGTGCTGAACATCGACACCGGGGACGTGCCGGTCGACAGCTATGCCGGAGAGATCGCCGACACCTCGGTCGCTGAGTTCACGCCGGGCCGAGTGGAGGACGACGCGACCTTCAACCCGGGGGTCACCGGTCTTTCCGCGGGGAGCACCGAGGTCCTGATGTCGAACGTCGACAACGGTGACGAAGCGATCACGTTCACGGTCGTCGTCGGCGACGGCTGATCGCTGCTCGACCCGCTGTGGTCGGCGATGACTCACGTGTCGTGTTCGATGATCCCGAGATCCTCGCGATGATCGTCGATCCCGCCCTCGGGATAGGTCGTCCGTTCCGGGCGGGCGCGCAGGAACAGCGAACTGCCGAGGAGCCCTCCCCATACGATCACGATCGCGAGGACGAGGAAGGTGATGGCGAGCGGAGTCATCGGCGTGCCTCCTTGCGGTTGTCGACGGACGCCGCCGGATACGGCGGCCACGCGCGGTAGTCATCGGGGGAGTGCCGCCAGGGCACGAGAGTGCCGATCACGGCGCCGAGAACGAGCACGGCCACGGTGCCCCATCCGAAGATCCCCAGGTACCAGAACGGATACGTGTCGTACCCCTCGGTCAGGAGCGTGATGATGCGGGCGACGAGCATGTAGCCGAGCACGAGAGGGGCCAGCACCCCGACGAGGCCGATCCAGATGCGCCCGACCGAGAAGGTCGACACCGCGTTCAGGTGATAGCGCAGTTCGGGTCCGCGTCGCAGCACCCAGATGACGAGGATGGTCATGAGCACGGCCGACGCGACGATACCGACGTTGTTGGCCCACATGTCCGTCACGTCGAGGGCGAGCAGACCCGTCGTGGTGGAGAAGAACAGCACCGAGAGCACCGCCGAGACGCCCCCGATGCCCACGGCCGCCGCGCGTCGTGAGATCGACAGCTTCTCTTGCACGGCGGCGATGACCACCTGCAGCACCGAGACGAGGGAGGTGAAGCCGGCCATCGCGAGCGAACCGAAGAACAGGGCGCCGAAGATCGGGCCGCCGGGCATCTCCGAGATGATGGCCGGGAAGGTCACGAAGGACAGTCCGACGCCGGCGATGCCGTCGAGCTCCGACACATCGACGCCCTGTCGGAAGGCGAGAAACCCGAGCGTGGCGAACACGCCGATGCCGGCGAGGATCTCGAAGGACGAGTTGGCGAACGCGACGACGAGACCCGGGCTGGTGAGATTCGATCGACGCTTGCGGTACGAGGCGTAGGTGATCATGATGCCGAACGCGATCGACAGGGAGAAGAAGATCTGACTGTAGGCGGCGATCCAGACGTCGGGATCGGCGAGCGCCTGCCAGTTCGGCGTGAAGAGGGCATTCAGGCCATCGGCGGCGCCCTCGAGGAAGAGAGCGCGCACCACGAGCACGAGGAAGGCGACCACCAGCAGCGGCAGGAAGATGACGTTCACCCGCTGCAGGCCCTTCGCGACGCCGGCGGCGAGCACGACGATCGCGGCGATCCAGACGAGGGCGAGCGGGATGAGCGCGCCGGGCACGAAGTCGAAGCTGATGCCGGGGTCACCGACCCGCAGGTAATCGCCGAAGAGGAACCCGGCCGGGTCGTCTCCCCATCGCAGGTCGAACGAGAACACGAAGAAGCTGAGCGCCCAGGCGATGACGGCGGTGTAGTACAGGCCGATCACGAAGGCGATCGTGACTTGAAACCACCCGAGAGACTCGATCCAGCGCCCTGCGCGCCCGCCGAGTCGACGGAACGCCGTCGGCGCGGCGCCTCGGAAGCGATGGCCGATCGCGTAGTCGAGGAACAGGATGGGGATGCCCGCGGTGATGAGGGCGACGAGGTACGGGATGAGGAACGCGCCTCCGCCGTTCTCGTAGGCCACACCGGGGAAGCGCCAGATGTTGCCGAGACCGACGGCGGAGCCGATGGCCGAAAGGATGAATCCGACCTGGCCGGTCCACTGCTCTCGTGGTCTCGCGGGCCCGGCGGCTGGGGTGGTGGCGCTCACAGACGAGCTCCCTTCGTGATCCTCATGGCGGCGATCTGAGGACGCCGACGCTATCAGCGCCCGCCTCGCCGCAGAAGGCCGGTGACAGAATGCGTCGTCGCGGTGTAGGTATCAGCAGCCGGGTCCACCCGGCGATTCGGCGCAGGAGCGCTCCACGAGCGCGGTGCGGGCTTCGAGAACCTCGATGGGATGCGCGCCGCTGTCAGCGCGGACGTTGCCGGTGACCGGGCGCCAGCCGTATCCCCAGTCGACGGATGCCTCGTAGACGACGGTCGCCGTGACGGTGTGCCATCCGCGTTGGCGGTAGGTGTGCCCCGTCTCCGTCGGTGCGAATTGCGTCGCACCCTGCGCGCTCCACGTCTCGCCGCCCGTCGCCGACGTCGCCGTCGATCCGTCGCCGTAGTCGAACTCGAAGCCGACCGGAACGAAGCGCACGGCCACGTCGAACCCGAGCAGCTCGCCGTTCAGCGTCTGCGCCGAAGCGGCGGCGTACACGTTCGTGGGAAGCCCGACGACGGCGAAACCCGACGGCTCGTTGTCGAGTGAGGGGCCTGCGGGACGGAAGGACACGAGATCTTCGGCAGACACCGTCGGATACACGAACACGTCATAGTTCTCGCGACCGCAGAAGCCGGGCATGCACTCCGGGATCTCCTCCGTGGACTCTTCGGGAGCCGGAGCACCGTACCCGCCGCCCCCGCCACCGCCATCGGACGCGCCTCCACCCGACGACCCACCCAGCGACGCACCGACATCAACCTGTTCGCCATTGGGATTGCAATAGACCCAGGTGTTCGAGCCGTCACAACCAGTCGACGTGTGGGATACGCCAGCGAGGGCACTTGCGAGTAATGCGACAAGTAGAC